>NZ_JBXAJM010000019.1:0-24307 GCF_058797315.1 Pseudomonas sp. GW823-FHT02F05 | reverse complement strand
ATAGTGATGCGCCGCACAGTAATGCACATCGGCCGTCAGCCACAGGTGGTTGCGCACCTTGTGCTCATGCAGGAACCCCAGCAGTTCGGCGATCTCCAGCTCACGCCCTTGCGCCGGGCCAGGGTCGCCATTGGCGATCGCTTCCCAACGCGCCACGCCGGGGCTGACCTCACCGTCGGGCACGCCCAGGCCGATAGGCATGTCTGCGGCTACCACCTTCCACTGCGCTTGCGATGCCTTGAGCCCGCGCTTGAGCCAGTCCAACTGTTCACGCCCAAGAAAGGGTTTTTCAGCGCCCAGGTTGTCGTCATTCGGCCCGCGATAGCTGCGCATATCCAACACAAACACATCCAGCAGCGGCCCATAACTGAGCTTGCGATAAATGCGCCCGCCACCGTCGGCGCTCTGTCGGCGCATGGGCGAATATTCCAGCCAGGCCTGGCGGGCGCGGCCCACCAGGGTGTTGATGTCACGGGTCTGGTAACGCTCATCCAACTGCTTGCTCGATGACCAGTTGTTGATCACCTCGTGATCGTCCCACTGCCAGATCTGCGGCACCTCGGCATTGAAGCGGCGTACGTTTTCATCCAGCAGGTTGTAACGGTAATTGCCGCGATATTCATCGAGGGTTTCCGCGACTTTGCTTTTGGCTTCAGTGGTGATGTTGCGCCAGATGCGCCCGCCTTCAGTGGTGAGCTGCGCGGGGACCGGGCCGTCGGCGTAGATGGTGTCGCCGCTGTGGATAAAAAAGTCCGGCAGGCGCAGGCGCATGGCTTCATAGATGCGCATGCCACCGATGTCCGGGTTGATGCCGAAGCCTTGGCCGACGGTGTCGCCGCTCCACACAAAACGGATATCACGCCGCTGTTGCGGCACGCTACGCAGGTGCCCGAACCAGGGTTCACTGGCAATGCCGGTCTGGGCGTCTTCGAAATGCACGCGGTAGAAAATCGCCTGGTCGACCGGCAGCCCGGTGAGCTCGACACGGGCGGTAAAGTCGGTGCGGCTGTCGGCCAGGGGCGAGACGAATCGGCGCGGGTTGCTGAACACGCTGCGGGTATCCCACTCCACCACCATCTTCGCCGGGCGGTCACTGCGGCTCCAGATCATTGCGCGATCGCCCTGCAGGTCGCCCGATTGCACGCCGTCAGTGAGTTGCGGTCGGTCCTTCACCGAAGCGATCACCGCAGGCGCCAGGCCCGGCAACAGCAGGCCAGCGCCCACAGCTTGCATCACGCGGCGGCGACCGAGATCGAAATGGCTCATGGAGGTGCCCTCTTGAGTATCAAAAGGGCCACTAAAGCATGACGGGATGAAGCGCAGATGACAGGCTACAACTGTAGGAGCGAGCTTGCTCGCGAAAAACGTCAACGATCACGCGGGCTTGCTGAATGAACGCGGCGCCTGCGAGTTCTTCGCGAGCAAGCTCGCTCCTACAGGGTATTTGGGCTTGCCCCCACACTTTTACTGGTCAGGCAGTCACGGCCAGCTCGGCCGCTTCCGGCCGCTTGAGCACGGCATACACCAAGCCGGTCAACACACTGCCCGCCACAATCGCCAACAAATACAACAACGCATGGTTCATCGCATTCGGAATCACCAACACAAACAACCCGCCATGGGGCGCGGCGAGTTTGCAGCCGAAGTACATCGACAGCGCACCGGTCAACGCGCCACCGGCGATGCTGGCCGGGATGACGCGCAGCGGGTCTTTGGCGGCGAAGGGAATCGCGCCTTCGGAGATAAAGCACAGCCCCAGGATCATCGCCGCCTTGCCGGCCTCGCGCTCGGTCTGGGCGAACTTGCGCCGGGCCAGCAACGTGGCGATGCCCATGCCAATTGGCGGCACCATGCCGGCGGCCATGGTCGCGGCCATCGGCGCGCCGCTCGACGCGGCCAGCAGGCCAACCGAGAACGCATAGGCCGCCTTGTTGATCGGCCCGCCCAAGTCCACGCACATCATGCCGCCGAGCAAAATGCCCAGCAGCACCGCGTTGGTGGTGCCCATGGTGCTGAGGAAATCCGTCAGGCCCGTGAGCAAGCGGGCGACCGGTGGGCCCACCAGGTAGATCATCACCAAGCCAGTAAACAGGCTCGCCAGTAACGGGATGATCAGGATCGGCTTGAGCGCTTCCAGGCTCTGGGGCAGTTGCACTGCGCGGCTGATCAGCTTGACGCAATACCCGGCGACGAAGCCGGCCAGGATGCCGCCGATAAACCCAGCCCCCAGCGTCCCAGCCAGCAGCCCGCCGATCATGCCGGGCGCAAGGCCAGGACGGTCGGCAATCGAGTAGGCGATGTAGCCCGCCAGCAACGGCACCATCAACAGGAACGCCTGGTCACCCACGGATTTGAGCGCCGCCGCCAAGGTGCCGGGCTGCTCGAAAGCATGGATGCCGAACACAAACGACAAGGCGATCAGCAAGCCCCCCGCCACCACCATCGGCAACATATACGACACGCCGGTGAGCAGGTGTTTGTAGACGCCGGTTTTCTCCGCCTTGGCCGGTGCACCGCCGGCCGCGCTTTCCACCGCGCCTTCGGCCAGGGCTTTGTTGAGGATGACTTCGGATTGCTTGAGGGCAATGCCGGTGCCACAGCGGTAAATCTTCTTGCCGGCGAAACGCTCGGTGGCCACTTCGATATCGGCCGCCAGCAACACCACATCGGCATCGGCAATCGCTTGCGGGCTCAACGGCGTGCGGGCGCCCACCGAACCTTGGGTCTCGACCTGCAGGTCATAACCCAGGCGCTGAGCAGTCTGCTGCAAGGCTTCGGCGGCCATGAACGTGTGGGCCACACCGGTGGGGCACGCGGTAATCGCGACGATACGCGGCGCAGCCTTGGCCGCCACCGGGGCGGCGTCGGCGACATACACCTGGGCTTCTTCGGCGCCCCGGCGCAGCACGCCTTCGACATCCGCCAACGCCTGGGCCGGTGTGCTCTGGAACACACGCTTGCCGACAAACCGCTGCATATCCACCGGGGTACTGCTGACCAGCAGCACCCACTCGGCATCATCAATCGTCGCCTGGGACAACTGGCGCTCCGGGCGCTGCACATCGACGACTTCAACACTGGTGTGCAAGCCCATGCGCTGGGCGGCGGCGTCCAACAAGCGGGCGCACAGCACACTGGTGACCATGCCGTTCGGGCAGGCGGTAACAATGGCTAACTTCATCACAAACCCTCTTATTGTTCTGTCAGCGTGCGCACATCGACGCCGCTTTCGAGATGCGCCAACTGCGCGTCATCGCTGATGCCAAAACCGATCTGTGTCACCGCCATCGCGGCAATCGCCGTGGCCCGGCGCAAGGTGTGCTCCGGCGTATCGCCACTGAGCAAACCGTGGAGCATCCCGGCCAGCAGCGAGTCGCCGGCGCCCACGGTACTGGCCACTGCCACCTTGGGCGGCGTGGCGTGCAGCGCCGCACCCGGGCGGTACCAGGTCACGCCTGCGGCCCCGTCGGAGACCACCACATGTTCGACGCCTTGCTGATGCAGGCGGCTGATGGCATCGGTGGCGTTACCCAAGGCCTCGGCCAACTCTTCGGTATTGGGTTTGACCAGCCACGGGCCAACCTCCAACCCCAGGCGCAGCGCTTCGCCGCTGGTGTCCAGGGCGACTTTCAAACCGAGGTCCTTCAACGCCTCCAGCAAACCTTTAAACCATTGCGGGCTGACGCCGCGCGGCAAGCTACCGGCCACCACGACCGCATCGAACTCCGGGCCAATGATCGCGACCATCTTGAGCAGCGCTTTTAGCGCCTCTTCAGTCACCAGCGGCCCCGGTGCATTGATGTCGGTGACACGCCCATCCTGTTCGGCAATCTTGATGTTGCTCCGGGTTTCGCCGGGAACCCGGATGAAGGCATCGCCAAACCCACGGCGCTTGATCAGCGCATTGAAAGCCTGGGGGTTGGCACTGCCGAGAAACCCGCCCACGCTGACGTAATGGCCTAGGTCCGCCAGCACTTGCGCCACATTCACGCCCTTGCCCGCGGCGTGGGTGAGCATCGCTTCACTGCGATTGACCTCACCGGGTTGCAGGTGCGCCAGGCGTACCGTGAGGTCCAACGCCGGGTTCAGCGTCAGGGTCAGAATATTCGCCATCTACACGGCCTCCACTAGGGCACGCACTTCGGCGGGCGAACCCACCGCCAGTGCTTGTTGCGCCAGGCCCTGGGCCTCGCTCAGACTGAATTCACGCACCCGCGCCTTCACTTCAGGAATGCTGCGGGCCGACACGCTCAACTCATCCACGCCCAGGCCGACCAGCACCGGCACCGCCAGCGGGTCCGCCGCCAACTCGCCGCACACGCCTACCCATTTGCCGTGGGCATGGGCGGCGCGCACGGTGATGTCGATCAGTTGCAGGACTGCAGGGTGCAAGCCATCGGCCTGGGCCGACAGGGTCGGGTGGCCGCGGTCGATGGCCAGGGTGTATTGGGTCAGGTCGTTGGTGCCGACGCTGAAGAAGTCGACTTCCTTGGCGAGGACCGGCGCCAGCAGCGCGGCTGAGGGCACTTCGATCATGATCCCCAGTTGCAGGTCTGCCACTGGGATCTCCAGGCGCAGGCGCTCGGTCATGTCCCGGGCGGCGCGCCACTCATCCACGCTGCCGACCATGGGGAACATGATGCGCAGCGGGCGGTTGTCTGCTGCACGCAGCAATGCGCGCAGTTGCGCTTCCATGATCTGCGGGCGTTGCAACGTCAGGCGAATGCCGCGCACACCCAGAAAGGGGTTTTCCTCTTCGGCGATCGGCCAATAGGGCAAAGGCTTGTCGCCGCCCACATCCAGGGTGCGCACCACCAACGGGCGACCATTGAGGCCGTCGAGTACGCGACGGTATTCGGCCTCCTGAGTGGCCTCGTCTGGCGCCTGGGAGTGAGCCATGAAAATCAGTTCGGTGCGCAGCAGGCCAATGCCTTCGGCGCCCTGCTCCACTGCGCTGGCCACCCCGGCGCTTTCGCCAATATTGGCGAACACTTCCACGGCGTGGCCGTCACGGGTCAGCGCCGCTTCATGGCGCTGGGCCGATGCGGCTTGCAAGCGCTGTTCGCGGCTGTCGCGCTCCACGGTGGCCCGTTGCAGGGTGACGGCGTCGGGGTCCACATGCAGGCGACCACGCTGGCCATCGAGCAACAGTGGCGTGCCCGGGTTGAGCAATAACACCGCAGCGCCAGCGCCGACCAAGGCCGGAATGCCCAGGGCGCGGGCGACAATGGCACTGTGAGCGGTGGCGCCGCCCCGGGCGGTGAGAATGCCGGCAACGCGGGCCGGGTCCAGGCGCGCCACGTCCGAAGGGCCGACCTCTTCCATCACCAGGATGTAGGGCTCGCTCGGTTCCTGCACGCTCTGGACGCCGCACAACTGGGCCAGCACGCGGCGGCCGATGTCACGCAAGTCGGCAGCACGCTCGGCCAGCAAGGCATCCTGCAAGGCTTCCTGTTGCTTGGCGGCGGCTTCGATCACGCTCATCCAGGCGGCTTCGGCGCTTTCGCCCTGCTTGAGGCGGGTGTCGACTTCGTCGGTCAGTTCCGGGTCGTCGAGCATTTCCTGGTGGGTAATGAAAATCTCGCGGATGGCCTTGGCCTGGCTACGCTCGATCAAGCCCTGGATATCCGTGCGCACGTCGCTCAAGGCGGTGTGCAGGCGCTGGCGTTCGGCGGCGGCGGATTCGCCCCGTAGCGGGTAATCGAACACCTGCGGCACCTGGATATGAGCCGGGCCGATCGCGATACCCGGCGCGGCGGCAATGGCCTGGAGTTGGCTACCGCTCAGTGGCGCGCTGAGCACCGGTTCGATATCGACCTGTGCGGGCTGTGCGCTCACCGTGGGCAAGGGCTCGACCTCTTCGCCAAGGCCCTCTTGCACGGCGGCCAAGAGGGCGGGCAGTGCATCGCCGGCCACCGTCGGCTCGGCCACAAACTCCAGCACCTGGCCACGACGTGCGCCGAGGCTGAGCAACTTGCTCAGGCTTTTGACCGACACGGCGCCCACCGCGCCATCGACGATACGTACGCGGATATCGCCGTCAAAACTTTTCGCCAATTGCGCCAGGATCTTGGCCGGGCGCGCGTGCAGGCCGTGGGCGTTGGCCAGGGTAATACGGGCGCTGGGCCAGTCCGGCGGCAGTTCACCGCCCAGCACTTCCAGCACCGCGCGGCTGCTGGTGGCGCGTCCCAACTCGTGGCCGCGCCCTTCAATCAGCAAGGCACACAGGCGTTCAAGCAGGGTCTGGTGCGCTTCACCGAGGCTCGCCAGGCAGAACAGGCCGTGCAAGGGCTGGCCGAGGTAACGCATAGGTTTGTCCGGCGTCACAAAGGCCAGGCCCGGGCGCTTGACCGTCTGCTCGCTGTGCAACCACCACAGGCCATCGCCCAGGGGCAGCGCGTCGACTTGCTGCAATACGGCGGCAAAGCCATTGCTCACGCAGTCGGCCTGGCGCAGCAGGCGCGCACCGCGCCACACCAACTCTTCAAAATCATCGGCCGACACGCCCAGGCTGATCATCTGCGCATCCAGCGCCAGTTCCTGGGGCGCGCCTTGCAACAGTTTCAACAGCGCTTCGGCATTGCCGGCACGGCGCAACGCCTGGCCCAGGTCGGTTTCACCGAGGGCACGGGTGAGCAGTTGCAACAGGCGCAGGTGTTCATCGGATTTAGCCGCGATGCCAATCGCCAGATAGACGATCTGGCCATCGCCCCAGTCCACCCCTTCGGGGAACTGCAGCAGGCGCACACCGGTGGAAAACACTTGGTCGCGGGTTTCTGGCGTGCCATGGGGGATAGCAATGCCTTGGCCGAGAAAGGTCGAACCTTGGGCTTCACGGGCTTGCAAGCCACTGAGATAACCTTCGGCAACCAGGCCATCGGCCACTAATTTGTCAGCGAGCAGGTGCAAGGCAGCAGATTTATCCACAGCCACCTGGCCCATGGATATCTGCTCTACAGGGAGCTCAAGCATGCCGTTCTCCTAGTTAGTGCGACAGGCGCACTAGGTATTGTTGTAGGTAAATATGATCAAAATTAACTGACTGAGCGGTCAATTGGCAGTGGTGACTCAGTAGCGAACATCGTAAAAATACGCTTGCTGAAACGTTTAATCTAGAATTTATGGCAGATTACGCGTTAATTACGCAAGCTTGAAGGGCCACTCGGCGCTTGCTGTGGGACATTGGTCGAATGCTGGAATCGGTTACGATTGGACAAAATGTCGGGGCGAGCGCCAAAAAACAAGGAAATCCCGGTTTGAAACTCAGTGATATCGCACGTCTGGCCGGTGTGTCCGTTACCACCGCCAGCTATGTCATCAATGGCAAGGCCGAACAGCAGCGCATCAGCAACGCCACCGTTGAGCGTGTGCGTGCCGTGGTCCAAGCCCATGGCTTTACCCCCAACCCTCAAGCCGCGGGGCTGCGCAGCCGGCATACGCGGACCTTGGGGTTCATCCTGCCAGACCTGGAAAACCCCAGCTACGCACGCATCGCCAAACTGCTGGAACAAGGTGCGCGGGCGCGCGGCTATCAGTTACTGATCGCCAGCTCCGATGACGAAGCGGACAGCGAGCGCCAACTGCTGCAACTGTTCCGGGCGCGGCGTTGCGATGCGTTGTTCGTCGCCAGTTGCCTGCCGGCCAGCGATGACAGCTATCGCGAGTTGCAGGCCAAGGGGCTGCCGGTGATTGCCATCGACCGGGAGATGGAGCCGAACCAGTTCTGCTCCGTGGTCAGCGACGACCACCAGGCCTGCCAGCAACTCACTAGCAGCCTGCTGCAACCGTTGCCCAAGCAGATCGCGCTGATCGGCGCACGGCCCGAGCTGAGCATCAGCCAGGCGCGTACCGCCGGTTTCCGCGATGCGCTGCAAGGCTTTACGGGCGAAGTGATCATCGAACAGGGCGAAGCCTTCAGTCGTGACTGCGGCCGAGAGCTGATGGAGCAATTGCTTCAACGCCTGGGGCATCTGCCGGACGCGCTGGTAACCACCTCCTACGTACTGCTCCAAGGCGTGTTTGATGCGCTGCATGACTTCCCTCTCAAGTCACGCCCCCTGCGCCTGGGCACCTTCGGCGATACCCAGTTGCTGGATTTCCTCCCGCTGCCGGTCAACGCCATGGCCCAACAACATCAATTGATCGCCGAGACCGCCCTGCGCCTGGCCCTGGCCGCCGTTGAAGAAGAACAGTACCAACCCGGCGTGCATGCGATTGGCCGGACCTTCAAGCAGCGTATCCACGAGGCCTGAGCGTGGAGCTGATCGACACCCACACGCACCTGGACTTCGAGGACTTCGACCAGGATCGCACGCACGTCCTCGCCCACAGCCGTGAACTCGGCGTGCGGCGCCTGGTGGTGCTGGGGGTGTACCAGAAAAATTGGCAGCGGCTATGGGACTTGGTGCAACAGGACGAAGGCTTGTTCGCCGCCTTCGGCTTGCACCCGGTGTATCTCGATGAGCATCGCCCCGCCGACCTGCTGGAGCTGGGCGACTGGTTGACGCGCCTGCATGGCCACCGGCAACTGTGCGCCGTGGGCGAAATTGGCCTGGATTACTTTCTTGAACAGTTGGACCACCAGCGCCAGCAACCGCTATTTGAAACCCAGCTGAAACTCGCGGTGGATTTCCAGCTGCCGGCCCTGCTCCACGTTCGCCGCAGCCACGCCGCGGTAATTGCCACCTTAAAGCGTATCCGCCTGCCCAGAGGCGGCATCATCCATGCGTTCACCGGCAGCGTTGAAGAGGCACGCGAGTACATCAAGCTCGGGTTCAAACTGGGCCTGGGTGGCGCTGCCACCTGGCCCCAGGCCCTGCGCATGCACCGGGTACTGGCCCAATTGCCCCTCGACGCAGTGGTGCTGGAAACCGACTCGCCGGATATGGCCCCGGCCATGTACCCCAACCAGCGCAATAGCCCGCAGCACCTGCCAGACATCTGCACGGCCCTGGCCGAGCGCATGGGTATCAGCCCTCTATTGCTGGCTGAGGCGAGCACACGCAATGCGTGCGAGCTGTTCAACTGGTAGCGCACTGATGGCCTGCAAGTTCAAGGTCATTGTCTGGCGATGACGGGCGTAGCGCACCACCAGCAAATGGATCAACACCGCGACCAGTGAAATGTTGAACTGCGCGATGACACTGAGCAGCCCCAGCCACTCGGCGACCAAGGCCACCAGCAAGGTCGCGCACGTCAGCATGATCATGCTCGGCCGCACCAGCGCCCATTGGTCCAGGGCTCTGAACTGGCGCAACTGCTTGACGCAGCCCAACTGCAACCCGCAGTGGCAATACGTACAGTCAAACGGCACATCGATGGCAATGGCGTTCAGTTGCCAAGGCTTGAGTTCAAACGTCATGTTGCACTGGGCGCAATGCCCCCTGATACCGATTGCGGCGGCCATCGTTTTGTCCCCTCGTGACCGTGACGGATGACATAAATTTTCACCTATTCACGCCCCGATAAAACACGCATCGGTAAATCAAGACATGGGCCACAGGCCCCGTGGTTCAGCCCTTCAGAACCGCCCTACACCCGAAACGCACCAATCAATTGCTTCAACTCAACCACCTGGGTTGCCAGTTGTCGACTGGCCGCTTCCGTGTGCTGGGCGCCTTGCGCTGCATGCTCGCCAGCACGGTTGATTTCGACAATGTTCTGGTCGATGTCGTGGGCGACCGCCGTTTGCTGCTCCACGGCGGCGGCGATTTGCTGGTTCTGATCGACGATCATCCCAACTGCCCCCAGGATATTTTCCAGGGCTTGCTGGACTTTTTCCGACTGCCCCACCGTGCCATTCGCCATTTCATGGCTGCTGCCCATGGCCTTCACCGCCGCGCCCACGCCGCTGTGCAAGCGGCTGATCATCTGCTCGATTTCCTCGGTGGAGTGCTGGGTGCGCCGAGCCAGGGTGCGCACCTCGTCGGCCACCACCGCAAAACCACGCCCTTGGTCACCAGCGCGCGCGGCTTCGATGGCCGCGTTGAGCGCCAGCAGGTTGGTCTGCTCGGCAATGCTCTTGATTACTTCCAGGACGCTGCTGATGGACTGGCTGTCGGCAGCCAGTTGGTTGATCACCCGCACCGATTCGTCAATCTCCGCCGCCAGGCGTGCGATGCCGCCTTGCTGGGATTGCACCAGCGCACGCCCGTTGACCGTTTCATCATTGACGCTCTGGGCACTGCTGACCGCCGCCGCCGCGCTGCGCGCCACCTCTTGGGCGGTGGCGGACATCTGGTTCATCGCGGTCGCCACTTGTTCGATCTGGCTGCGCTGGCCGGACACCGCCTGGTTACTCTGTGCCGACACCGCCTGCACCTGGCCGGCCTGCAACTCCACCTGGCTGACCGTATTCCCAACACGTTCGATCAGGTCATGAATCTTGGCCACGGTGCCATTGAACACCTGGCCCAAGTCGCCCAGCTCGTCGCGGCTTTGAGCAACGAAGGTGACCGTCATGTCACCTGCCGCCACTTTGTCCATCATCGCCCCCAGGCGGCGCAAGGTGGTGCGAGTGGAGACAAAGAAACCGGCATAGAGATAGAAAATCAACGCAAATACCGCCGCCAGGGCCGTGACCAGCAACACCATGTGCAGGCGGTTTTGCGCCAGGCGTTGCTGCAACTGCTGCCCGAGGAACGCCAGGGTGGCGTCATCCAATTGATAGGTCTTGGCCATCAACTGGCTGACGCCGTCATAAAAACCCTGCCAAGACGTATCGAGGGTCTCGGCCATCACCACCTGCTCTTCAAAAAACTCGCTGCCTTGCTTGAGGCTGGCCCGGCTGGCTTGCGCCGAAACGTCGAGGGCTGCATGCGCGGCCTGGCTGGCGCCCAACGCGTCCTGCAGCTTCAAGCCATATTCCCCGTGGAGTTTTTCCAGCTGCTGCAGCAGTTCGTCAAAACGGGTGCTGGAGGATGAATTGATAAAGCCCTGCCCCAGGGAGTACGCGCCCATCGCACGGCCTTCGCCCAAGGCCTGGGTGACTTGAGGGGTGACGGTGGTGACCAGGTCGCTGAGCTGGCGCAGATCACTTTGCGGATCACGGCTCAAGCCGGCTTGGCTGGCAATGATCTGGCTGAACATCTGGGCCTGGTTGAGTAACTTGCCGATCAACGCCGCTTTGTTGAGCAACGAAGTTTCCTGTTGCTGGGCCTTGAACGCAGCGATCAGCTCATCGCGCTTACTGTCGAAGACGGCAACTTGCTCGGGCTGGGTCGCGATGGCGCGCAAGCCTTGCAAGCGCCCCACTACACTCGCTTCCAAGGCGCTGATCCTGGTCTCCAGGTCTGCCGCTTTACCGGACTGGCCGAGGGTGGCATTGATCTCTACCTGGTTGTTGAGGGTTTCCAGATCGCGGCGCAACGCCAGGCTGCTGCCGAGCAGGTCGAGACTCTGCAGTTCGACCCGGGTGCCCTGGTATTCACGCCACGAGTCGCGCACCAGGTAATAGTTGGTCGCCAGCATCGGCAGCAGGAACAGCACGCTGATCAGGCTGAACTTCATGCCGAAACTCAGGCGGTTCATCAGCGCGACGGCGGGATAGAGCAAGCTCTTCACAGGTGACCTCCCCTTCTTTTATTTTTATTGAGGCGCAGGGCGGCGGCAGATAGCCACTATTTGGCGCTCTATCTGTATAGCTCAATTCGAAAGGGAGTTTTGTAACGTAAGGTTAACGGCGTGTCTGGAGGCCAAATGTGGCAAGGGGAAAGCCCTAACGCCATGTAGGAGCGAGCTTGCTCGCGAAAGACTCACAGACGCCGCGTTTATTCAGGAAGCACGCGTTATCGTTGACGTTTTTCGCGAGCAAGCTCGCTCCTACCATCAGGGCAACACCGTCCAGATCGCAAACCCGGCATACCACAGCACCGCCGCACGCAGCAGCAGTTCCCACAGGCGATCCAGGCTGTTGATGCCATCGGCCCCCACCACGGGCGCAGGAATTTCCGCGGCGGCCAGGCCGACTCTTTCCACCAACTGTGCCGCGCTGATGTCCCAGCTCAACAGTTCGTGGAGCATCACACGGCTGACCCCGACGAAATTACCCACCAAGGCAAAGCTGGCCGCCAGCAGGCGTACCGGCAACCAGTCAAACGCGTGGCGCAGTTGCGTGGCGCGCTCGGCCACCAACGGGTTCTGGCTGTTTTCGCTGGCCAGCGCCAACAGGCGGTAGGCCAGGGCGGCCACCGGGCCCAGCAGGAAATACCAGAAAATCACCGCGAAAAAGCTTTGATACGCCTGCCACAGCAGGTAGCCCTGGACGCGCTCCAGCAATTGCTCGCCACTGTCGGCGCCAAGTTTGAGGTCGCGTTCGGCCACATGCTCGGCCGCTTGCAGGTCACCGCGCCGCCAGGCGTCGCGAAACGGCCCCAGCCCCGCCAATAGATCGCCACGGCCCAGGCTGTAGATCACCACCAGCAAGTGCACCGGCAATGCCAACAGGCCATAGGCCACCGGTTCCAGGACCAGCAACAACAATGCCAGCAATGCCACCGGCAGCAGCACCAATATCAGCAGGATCAACCAAGGGCGCTTGCCCATGCGCGGGCTCGATTCCAGCTTGGCCAGCTCACGCAGCCATCCACCGTCGCGCTGCAACCGCAGGCGCAGGGCCGAGAACTTCTCGATCCACACGGCCAGCACCAACACCAGGAAACTCATCGTTCGTGTCCTCCATCCTGCAGGGCGCTGCGAAAGCGCGCCCAATCAAAAGCGGGGCCCGGGTCGGTCTTGCGCCCCGGAGCGATGTCGCTGTGACCACAAATACGTTGGCGGGTGATATCTGGGTATGCGGCCAGCAGTTGGCGTGTCAGGTCGATCAACGCCGCATACTGGGCATTGGTAAACGGTAGGTCATCCGTGCCTTCCAGCTCGATTCCCAGAGAAAAATCGTTGCAGACCTCGCGCCCTTCAAAGACGGAAATACCGGCATGCCAGGCACGGTCGCGGCACGAAACAAATTGCGTCACAGTGCCGTCACGTTCAATCAGAAAATGCGCAGACACTCGTAGGCTCGCGATCCCTTCAAAATAGGGATGCTCTGAGATATCCAGGCGGTTCTGGAAAAATTCCTGCACCTTGCCGGTGTTGAACTGCGCCGGGGGCAAACTGATGTTATGCACCACCAACAGCGAGATTTCGCCTTCAGGGCGCTCGTTGAAGTTGGGCGAAGGGCAATGACGAATGCCCTGGCACCAACCGCTGGCGGGGTCCAACTGCATACAGGCTCCTTGAATGATAAGAGGTGTGACCAGTATGCCGCGTTCCACCCTGCGGTTGCGATCACTTGCCGCGATTGAGTTGCCGCAGGTTGTCCACCACCGCTGCCAGCGCACGCTCGAACAGCGGGCCATCATCCAAGGCGTGCAGGACGCCCTGCTTGAACGCCAGCGCTAACTGGCCCGCGCTTTTCTCCAACACTTTGAGGCCCGCGCGGCTGACAAAAACATAGGTATCGGCGGGCGGCATGATGGCGGTCAATTTGCAGCGCAGGGTACCGGCTTCATTTTGCTGCAGCGCTACCCAGGTACCGGCTCGCAACTGCTTGGCTTTGAGCAGGTCGGGGTCATCATGGGGCAGTGGTTCGTCGGCACCCGGCGGGCCAGCCCCCAGGATAAAAGGCTCACGGACTTCAACCAGCACCTCGCCGTCGAGCGGCTGAACATGCATGGCCTGCAACCGCAGGAAGAACTCGCGGGTACTGAAAGGATCGAAGGCCGCACCGGCCAACCCGTCACGCAAGGCCTTGAGCAGCCCGGGTAATTGCTCGAGCAAACGCCGGCCCGCTTCGGTGTCTTCACGCAGGCCGACGCTCCAGATCAATTCATCCACGGTGCGCAGTGCCGCCTGCCACTGCAGCGATTGTTCACCGTGCTTGAGAACGGCCACTAACAGCACCTGGCTCCAGGCCTGCTGCACAAATTGCAGCACCGATTGCGGCAAGGTTTTGCCCACGAGCCGCCGATTGAGCACGTGCGCCACACGCTGGCGCGCCACCTCGACCTGCAGGCGCTCTTGCTCGGCGTCACGGGTATGTCGCGCAAGTCGCTCGCTGCGCTTGCGCTCCTGGGCTATGAATGCGCTGAACGTGGTGAGCAACTGGGAGAAAATCGCCGGGTCTTCGACAAACTCATTCAGCACACGCTGTACGAGTTGCTCGATACACAGATAGAGGTTGTCCCGTGGGTGGTCATGGGGCGGGCTCCAGCCGATGACGGCACTCGCGATGTCATTGAGCAAGCGCCGCGCCGGATGCTCCGCGCAACTGAACAGGCTCTTGTCCAGCACCGCCACTTTCAGCAGCGGGATCTGCAAACGAGCGATCAGCGCCTTGAAAGCGTCCGGCACACTGCTGTCATCGAACATGAACTCGAACAGCATGGCGACTAGATTGGTCACATCTTCGTCTGCCTCTTCTAACACCCTCGACTTGCCGCTTTTGACGCTGCCCCGGGTCAGCAACTGTTCCAGCTGGTTGCGCAGGTCGAAATCGTCCTCGCCACCGGGCTCCGGGACATATTGCTGCAAGTGCGACAACAGCCGTAGCAGGTCACGGGTGGCAATCGGCTGCGGCTCGGCACTGGCTTCAAGGGTCGGGGCCACGCTGCCACGCACGGCTACCAGTAACTTTTGCAAGGCACTGAACGCTTGCTGGCCGCTTTCATCCAGCGGCGGGTCGGCGACCGCTTGGCTGGTGTAATGCTGGTGCTCCCGGGCCTCGCGCCCGCCAGCTCGACGGGACGGGACCGTCTTGAGTTGCGGCAATACGCCGGTGGCGATCAGCAATTGGTTGGCCTCGCCATACAACAGGTCGGCATCACTGAGCACGTATTTCTCAAACAGCTTGAGCATGACCAGCTTGACGCGAATCTCCACCCCCAGGCTGCGCCCTGCTTGCAGGAAAAACTCACAAAGCCGCGCAGGGCCCAAGGGGTTTTCAGGGTCCTCCAGGCGCCTGCCGAGCAGTTCACTCAAGCGTGCGTTCAACTGCCCCAGGGCCAAGCCATCACGATGCCGCACCCGACCGAGCATCGCCTCCAGAGCCACGGCTTTTTCCACATCATCCGCGCTGGTGCCGGGTGCCGCCTCATAAGACACCACCGGCACCAGGTGTGCACCGCTGCACCGGGCCTGGCCCAGGTTGGCGAACGCCACAAACAGCTGCTCCATGAACACGCGCTCGAAGTTCTTGCGCTTGAGGCGCAGGTCGCGCATGGCCTCGAAAAAAATATGATGGTCGACGGTGCTACGGGCCTTTTCGGCCATTTCGAACAGGGTGTCGTCGGCGTTATCGAACAGTTCCTGCAAGCCTTGCTGCAGCTGTTGCGCAGCCTTGTCACGCACCTGCAGCAACACCACCGGCAGGCGCGCGAGCGGCGATGGCGTGGCCTGTGCCCTGTTGATAGGCACCACCTTCCCGTCATTGTGCATCCTGGCCTCCTGAAACGGCGGTTTTGAGCGGTGGAGAGACGGAGCGCAGGCCCGGCAGGCACTGCAAACACCCGATCACCTCCAGGACGTCAAAGCTATGACGCCAATTGCAAGGCGCGAGATTATCTTGCAAACGAGGGCAGTTGCGCCAGCACACTCTGACTTTGTGCGGTAAATGAGTGGCGAGCCTGGGTTAGAACGCACGCTGGCCCTATAATCGAGGCACTTTGTTTGTGGAGCCTGTTATGCCGAACCTCCGTCTTGCCGACCTCACCGCCGAAATCGAAGCCAACGTGCGCCGCGCACTGCTGGAAGACATCGGCAGTGGCGACATCACCGCGCAGTTGATCCCGGCCGAACGGCTGGCCAAGGCCACGATCATTACCCGTGAGGCGGCTGTTATCGCCGGCACGGCGTGGGTGGATGCGGTGTTTCGTCAACTGGACCCACGGGTCGCTGTGCACTGGCAGGTGGCTGATGGTGAACGAGTGAGCCCCAACCAGGCGTTGTTCCACCTTGAGGGCCCGGCCCGCTCGCTGCTCAGTGGTGAACGTAGCGCGTTGAATTTTCTGCAATTGCTGTCAGGGGTTGCCACCCGTGCGCAATTTTTGGCGGACTTTGTCGCCAGCACCCAGGTCAAGCTGCTGGACACCCGCAAGACATTGCCCGGCCTGCGTTTAGCGCAGAAATATGCGGTGACCTGCGGCGGTTGCCACAACCACCGTATCGGGCTGTATGACGCGTTCCTGATCAAGGAAAACCACATCGCCGCCTGCGGTGGTATTGCCCAAGCGATCACCGCCGCCCACAAGATCGCCCCGGGCAAGCCGGTGGAAATCGAAGTGGAAAGCCTGGAGGAATTACGCGAGGCCCTGGCGGCGGGTGCCGACATCATCATGCTGGATGAACTGAGCCTGGAAGACATGCGCGAAGCCGTGTGCCTGAACGCAGGCAAGGCCAAACTGGAAGCCAGCGGCGGGATCAATGAAACCACCTTGCTGCCTATCGCTGAAACCGGCGTGGACTACATCTCCATCGGCGCGATGACCAAGGATGTGAAGGCGGTGGATCTGTCGATGCGCCTGAGCATCTGAGAAACCATGCAGGGCCGGGCGATTGTGGCGAGGGAGCTTGCTCCCGCTGGAGTGCGCAGCGCTCCCAAACCGTTCATCGACGTACACCTGATGTATTTCGATCACTTAATTTGGGGCTGCTTCGCAGCCCAGCGGGAGCAAGCTCCCTCGCCACAACAAGCCCGCCGTGCCTAGACCACCAGATTATTCATCTCGCAGTACTCGTCCCAATCGACACCCAGCACCTCGGCCGCCTCTTTGTGCAAGGCCAACCGCGCGGCTTCGAACTCTTCCGGCGTCGAGGTGTACTTGAGGGTCAACTCCCAAGGCTGGTAGCCCTGACTCTCGGCCTCATCTTCGAATGCCCACTGAATCTGGTCGCGCTGATCGTCGGCACTCAGGTCCTTGATCTCTTCTTTAAGCTGCGGCGTCGCTTCAAGGTAATGCTTGAGCGCTTGTTCGTGCCGTGCTTCCTGGGTCATCTCAGTCGTGGTCATGTCGTTCTCTTAGATCGAGGAATGGGAATGCATCTGGGTCTTCAAGGTTGCGCAGATACAAAAGAGCGGGGGCAAATGCCCGGCTCACCTGGCCTTCAGAACCATTCTGGGATCATCTGAAAACATTGCCGTTGAAACAGTGGTGCCTGTGGTGCCCGAGACAGGAATCGAACCTGCGACCTTCGCGTTACGAGTGCGCTGCTCTACCGGCTGAGCTACACGGGCGGTGGGCTAAAGCTAGCACTGCATTGGGCATGCAGCAACCAACTCGCTCACCGCCCGGCGACTGTCACGCGCCGTTGGCGCCGCAGCCCTTGGCAGCGTACTGCGGCTCTACCGTGGTGGCACAGCTCCAGCCGGTGGTGGCGCTGCGGGTCAAGGTGATGGTCTTGCCGAGCACGGGCGCGGGCGCGTCCAAGATTTCACAACGGATGGAGCCTGCGCCCGAGGCCACATCGCCTGTCGCTTCGATCACGCAGTTGGCGGTAGGGCTGGCGCCACCGATGAGGGCCAGGGTTGGCACGGTGCCCTGGTTGATGGCGTCCTCGTAGCCGGCCTTTAGCGCGCTGATTTCAGCCAACCCCGCCGTGAACTTGGCCTTGGCCTGGTGCTTGGTGTACATGGGCAGACCGATGGTGGCCAAAATGCCGATGATTGCCACGACGATCAATAATTCGATCAAGGTAAAACCTTTTTGACGCATCTCTTTCACTCTCCAGAATAGAACCATGACAAGGCGCATCCTGCGCCCCGTAGTGTGCAACGGCGCCAGTGTACTCATCCCCACGCAGCCGTTCGCCTGCAAGACGCACAATCTGACATTTTATCGCCCAGCGCCAGCCTGCCCGAATTCGCCACCTGACTAAGCTATAAATTCTTCACGACCTGGGTGCGCCAACCTCACATGAACGACACGTCGACAATCTATGCCTGGGAAGGCATCAACCGCAAAGGCCGCCGGGTTTCCGGGCAAATCGCCGGGCATAACCTTGCGCTGATCAAGGTACAACTGCGCCAGCAAGGGATCTGCCCTGAGCGTGTGCGCAAGAAATCTTACGGTTTACACATCTTCAAGACGCGAATAACGCCCGCAGATATTGCCCTGTTCACCCGCCAGTTAGCCACCTTGCTCAAAGCCGGCATCCCGCTGCTGCAAGCCTTCGACATCATCAGCGAAGGCGTCGAAAACCTACAGCTGCGCGAACTGGTGAAGGCGTTGAAACAGCACATTGCCAGCGGCCACCCCTTGGCCACTGCCCTGCGTCAATATCCCCGCTACTTCGATGAGTTGTATTGCAATCTGGTAGCAGTTGGCGAAATAGCCGGCGCCCTGGAAACCTTGCTCGAGCGCGTGGCGATTCATCTGGAAAAAAGCCAACGGCTCAAAACCAGGATCAAGAAAGCCATGACCTACCCTGTCGCGGTACTGGTAATTGCCACAGGGGTGAGCACAGTGCTGTTGATTCACGTTGTGCCGCAGTTCCAGAACCTGTTCGCCGGGGTCAACGGCCAATTGCCGGGGTTTACCCTGGCGGTCATTGCACTGTCGGAACTGTTGCAACACGCGTGGTGGATGCTGGGGCTGGGCGTGGGCGCCATAATGGTCGCTGGGCATCACGCCTATCGAACTTACCCGGGCTTTCGCCATTGGTTGGCGGCGGGTTTGTTGAAAGTGCCCGTGGCAGGCAAACTGCTGCACAAATCTGCGGTTGCTCGCTACGCTCGCACACTTTCCACCACCTTTGCGGCGGGCGTCCCTCTGGTACAGGCATTGGGTTCGGTGGCCGGCGCCGTCGGCAATGGCCCCTTCAAACAGGCAATCGAACGTATGCGCCACGATGTATCCACAGGCATGCAGTTGAATCAATCGATGCATAACAGCGGCCTGTTCCCAGGCATGGCGATCCAGATGACCGCAATCGGGGAGGAGTCCGGCACCCTGGACCGCATGCTGGAAAAAGTCGCGAACCACTACGAGTCAGACGTGGATACCTTGGTCGACAACCTCACCAGCCTGATGGAGCCGCTGATCATGGTCGTATTGGGGGGGATTGTCGGCGCGCTGGTAGTCGCCATGTACCTGCCGGTGTTTCAATTGGGGACGGCGTTTTGAGCCTGCTGCTGAGCGAACATCCCTGGGCGTTTGTTGGCCTGGCGCTGGTGTTGGGCCTGATCGTCGGCAGCTTCCTCAATGTGCTGGCGTGGCGCCTGCCCAAAATGCTCGAGCGGGAATGGCGTGCCCAGGCCCATGAGATTCTCGACTTGCCAGCCGAGCCCGGTGGGCCGGCCTATAACCTGATGCACCCGAACTCCTGCTGCCCGCACTGCAATCAACCGATTCGGCCTTGGGAAAATATCCCGGTGCTCAGCTACCTGCTGCTCCGCGGGCGTTGTGCCCACTGCCGCGACCCTATCGGCCTGCGTTACCCCCTCACCGAACTCGCGTGCGCGCTGATCTCAACCGCTGTCGCCTGGCACTTCGGCTTCGGCTGGCAAGCCGGCGCGGTGATGCTGTTGAGTTGGGGCTTGCTGGGCATGAGCCTGATTGATCTGGACCACCAACTGCTGCCGGATGTGCTGGTGCTGCCGCTGCTATGGCTGGGGCTGATCCTCAACAGTGCTGACCTGCTGACGCCACTGCCCGATGCAGTGTGGGGCGCGGTCATCGGCTACATGAGCTTGTGGTGCCTGTTCTGGCTGTTCAAGCTGGCCACCGGCAAAGACGGCATGGGCCATGGCGACTTCAAGTTATTGGCCTTGCTGGGAGCCTGGGGCGGCTGGCAGATTCTGCCGATGACCCTGCTGATGGCCTCGCTGCTGGGCGTATTTGCCGGGCTGATCCTGCTGCGTTTGCGTAAGGCCCAGGTGTCAGCGCCAATGCCGTTTGGCCCCTGCCTGGCAATTGCCGGCTGGATTGCATTGCTCTGGGGTGGTCAAATAACCGACTTCTATTTGCAGTCTGTCGGTTTCAGATGACCACTTCTGTTGCAACACCCTGGATTCTTGGACTCACGGGCGGCATTGGCAGCGGCAAAAGCGCTGCGGCCGAGCACTTTATCAAGCTGGGCATCGACCTGGTGGATGCCGATCATGCCGCGCGCTGGGTGGTCGAGCCTGGCCGCCCTGCCCTGGCACGCATCGCCGAACATTTCGGCGCCAGCGTGCTGCAACCCGACGGCCAGCTGGACCGTGCCGCGCTGCGCAAACTGATCTTTGAGATCCCACAAGAGCGCCTGTGGCTGGAAGCCTTGCTGCACCCGCTGATCGCCGAGGAAATTCGCAGCCACCTGGCACGCGCCCGATCGCCCTACGCGATCCTGGTGTCGCCGCTGCTGATCGAGTCCGGACAGTACAGCATGACCCAGCGCATCCTGGTGATCGACGTGCCGCAATCGCTGCAGATTCAGCGTACCCTGCAGCGCGACGGCATCAGCGAACAACAGGTGCAGGCGATTCTCAAGGCCCAGTCCAGCCGCGAAGACCGCCTGAACCATGCCGATGACGTGCTGGTCAACGATAAGGACCTCGCCTGGCTGCACGGCGAGGTCGAGCGACTGCACCACTTTTACCTTACTTTGCGTGGAGGCCGATCATGAGCCAACCCTTGACCGTCGACTGCCCAACCTGCGGTGCACCCGTGGAATGGAAAGCGACCAACCTCAACCGACCGTTCTGCTCGGACCGTTGCAAGCTTATCGACCTGGGCGCCTGGGCCGCTGAAGAACACAAGATTCCCGTGGCCCCTGACGCCGAAGATGAACTGTTTTCCGAAGACCTGCCACCGCGCCACTAAGGCCGCATAAAGGCATATTCCTGCTGGTCGTCGAGGTTTTCTGCAAGGTATTGCAACTCGTCGGCCAGGTCTTCAAAACTGCGTACCCCCTTGCTTTGCTGCACCACCGCACTGAGCATGGCGCGCAAGGTCAAGCCGGGGTCAAAACCGATTTCCTGCGCTGCATCCTGGCTTCTGCGCAACTCCTGCCGTGCCCACTCGTACACACTCATGATCCGTGCTCCTGAAAATTTTGCAGAGCATGGACCCGCGCCGCTGCCTGGCGTTTGACCTGGATCAACGCCGCGAGTCGTCGTCCTTCCACGGCGCCGAGAGGTAGCGGGTACGGTTGAACGTCTCCAGCCATTCCGGACAAAACACCACCAGCGCGCTGATGACCATGCCGTTGATGAAGGCTTCGGGAAAGATGATCAGCCATAGGTAACCGACAAAATCTTCCAACCACTCAGGCATCGCAAAAAGACCGTCCAACCACAACAGGCCCAGGCCGGCCAACAGGCACAGCAATGCCGACAGTGCGGCAGCAAAAAAGCCCGAACAGAAGATATACACAAAGGGGTTTCTCGGCTGCGCCCGTTCTACCAGCAGCGCGCACCCTTCGGTGACCAGCACTGGCAGCACGATCAGCAGCAGGCCATTGATGCCAAGCGCGGCCAAGTCCTGGCGCCCCAGCAACATCAAGCCAAGCTGGGCGGCAAAGCCTCCGACGATTGCCAGCGGCCAATCCAGCAGCAAGGTCACGGCGGTCATGCCGATAAAGTGGTAGGACACGCCGGTATCGAAATCCCGTCGCACCAGCCACAGCATGAACAGCGCGAACACCGTACCGAACAGCAAATGCTGGCGCCGACGGTCGGCAAACAGCTCCACCCATGGCGAGCGCAGAGTCGCCCACATCACCACGGGCGCATATACCAGCCAGCCGAAGCCGAGAGTCTGGGGTGCCAGAACCGCTGCACTGATCACGGATGCTCTGCCTTTACCAAAAACCTCATCACACACCTCGTCCCTGGGCCTGTTTCACGCAAGCATTCTACACCCGGGTTTTAAGGCAAGACTTCCTGTGGTCATCATTTGAACGCTAAGCTGCGACTATGGATGACTCAGATTATTTGCGCCTGCTCACCGTAGCAGCCGAACAAGCCAATGCGTTTCTGTCCAATGCCCGCAAGTGGGAGCGTGAGCGTTGGGTCTGCCAGCGCCTGTTACAAGGCTTGAATGTGCCCTACCGTGTCGAAGAATTCCACGCAGCGGGCCAGGAGCCGCCCGACGTGTTGTTTCGCGACGCCAGCTTCGAGGTCTTTTTTGTGTTGGATGAGGGCCGCCGCCTGAACGACGAGTGGCGCGATGAGTTGCTGCGCAGGCGCAGTGCTTTCTCCTTGAGCCAACTGGTACGGCGCGAAGCCAAGCCACGGCGAATCCCCGCCCATGAATTCCTCCTGCGCCTGGCCCCCACACTGCGTAAAAAAGCCCACAACTATAAAGAACGCGGGATGGACTTGGGGGAGCTGGACCTTATTGCGTTTACCAGCCTCAAGCGCGAAGTACTGGACCTCAACAGCCATTTTCCGCCGCCGACCGAATACCTGCGCCAGGGCTGGCGCTCGCTGTCACTGGTGGGTCCAACCTTCGCCCGGGTGTTGTTCGCGCACCCGGACGCACCGGATTTCTTGCGCAACAACCTTGGCCGCAGCATAGTGTTTGATGTCGGCATCAGCCTTTGATGCCCCTGGCTGTAACGTGGCGCCCCTTTGCAACGTCTACCTGACGAGGCCTTTATGACCAGCCGCCTGAAACCCGATGACCAAGAGCGTGTCGAAGAGTACCTGCGACTTTCCCAGCACAGAGTCGAGCGCAAGCCTTTCCGGCCGTGGCTGCTCCTCTGCGTGGTGTTGGTCGTGGTAATCGGGCTCGGTGCGCTGAGCCGCCTATTGAGTTACCTGACGCTATGAGCCGCCTGGCGCTCGCGAGGGTAACTGCTCCGATTTCTTTTAGCCTTGCGAGATATCCCCATGACCCATCGTATTATTATCGTCGGCGGCGGTGCCGGCGGCCTGGAGTTGGCTACCCGCCTGGGTAAGACCCTGGGCAAGCGTGGCAAGGCCAGCATCACGCTGGTCGATACCAACCTGACCCACATCTGGAAGCCGTTACTGCACGAAGTCGCGGCCGGCTCACTGAACTCATCTGAAGACGAACTCAACTATGTTGCCCAGGCGAAATGGAACCACTTCGAGTTCCAGCTAGGGCGCATGAGCGGGCTTGACCGTGAGCAGAAGAAAATCCAGCTGGCCGCCACCCTCGACGAAGAAGGCCGCGAACTGGTGCCTGCCCGCGTGCTGGGCTATGACAGCCTGGTAATTGCGGTAGGCAGCACTACCAACGACTTCGGCACTGAGGGCGCAGCGCAACACTGCCTGTTCCTCGATACCCGCAAGCAGGCCGAGCGCTTCCATCAGCAACTGCTCAACCACTACCTGCGCGCCCATGCCGGGCAGACCGACGCCGTTGAACAGATTAGCGTCGCCATCGTGGGTGCCGGTGCCACCGGGGTCGAGCTGGCCGCCGAGCTGCATAACGCCGCCCATGAACTGGCCGCCTATGGCCTGGATCGTATCAAGCCGGAAAACATGCACATCACCCTGATCGAAGCCGGCCCGCGGGTATTGCCTGCACTGCCGGAGCGGATCGGTGGGCCAGTGCACAAGACCCTGGAAAAACTAGGGGTGACGGTACTGACCAACTCGGCGGTCAGTGAAGTAACTGCCGATGCCTTGATCACCAGCAGCGGCCAGGTGATTCCGGCCAGCCTCAAGGTCTGGGCGGCCGGTATCCGCGCACCCGGTTTCCTCAAGGACATCGACGGTCTGGAAACCAACCGCATCAACCAACTGCAAGTCCTGCAAACTCTGCAAACCACCCGCGACGAAAATATCTTCGCCTTTGGTGATTGCGCCGCCTGCCCGCAACCGGGCACCGACCGCAATGTGCCGCCACGGGCCCAAGCGGCTCACCAACAGGCGTCGTTGCTGGCCAAATCGCTCAAGCTGCGGATTGAAGGCAAGGAGCTGCCGACCTACACGTACACCGACTACGGCTCGCTGATCTCGCTGTCGCGCTTTTCCGCGGTGGGTAACCTGATGGGCAATTTGACGGGCAGTGTGATGCTGGAAGGCTGGCTGGCGCGGATGTTCTACGTGTCGCTGTACCGCATGCACCAGATGGCGCTGTATGGGTTCTTCCGCACGGCGATGCTGATGCTGGGCAGCAAGATCGGCCGCGGCACCGAGCCACGCCTTAAATTGCATTAACAACCTGGTCTCGAAGGAGGCCTGGCAAATGTGGGAGCGGGCTTGCTCCCACATTTGTTTTGCGGAGAATTCAGGATTCGCGCGCACAAAAAAAATCCCCGTATCTTTCGATACGAGGATTTTTAATATGGTCGGGGTAGGGGGATTCGAACTCCCGACATCCTGCTCCCAAAGCAGGCGCGCTACCGGACTGCGCTATAC
>NZ_JBXAJM010000018.1:77723-162394 GCF_058797315.1 Pseudomonas sp. GW823-FHT02F05 | reverse complement strand
TTTTTGTAGGAGCGAGCTTGCTCGCGAAAAACTCACAGGCGCCGCGTTCATTCAGCAAGCACGCGTTATCGTTGACGTTTTTCGCGAGCAAGCTCGCTCCTACAGTATTAGGGCAAGCCTGCTCCCACACTGGATCTGCGCTAATCTGGCGAGCCGTATAAATAACAAGGACCTTACATGGACGTAACAATGGGCCTGCTGGCCGCCCTGCTCTGGGGCGGCACGGACTTTCTGGTGGGCCTCAACGCCCGAGCCGTTGGCGTAAAACGCGCGGTGTATTTCGGCCAAGCCCTCGGTTTTTTGATCATGACCCTCCTGCTGGTCATTTTCCCAGCCTTCCTTTTCAAAGCCCTTGATGCAACTTTAAGCGTTTGGCTCCTGGGCGTCGCCGCCGCTCTGCTGACGGTGTCCGGCGCCCTTGCGCTATCCAAAGCCTTTGCCATGGGCAAAGCAGCCATCGTCGCGCCGCTGGTGACGTCCTATGGCGTGGTGACCACCCTGCTGTCCTGGGCCAGCGGTGAACACATCAGCCTGATACAACTGGGCTGCATCGCCCTGTGCGTGATCGGCGTTTTGCTGTCCAGCATTCACAAGGACAACGGCACGCTTCACAACAACCCGCGCCTGTCCATTGCCTACGCCATGTTCGCCGCAACCTTGTATGGCACCAGTTTCTGGCTGCAAGGTCGCTACACACTGCCAGCGCTGGGGCCAATCACCATGTTGTGGCTGGGTTACCTGGTGGGCTTGTGCGTGCTGGTGGTGATGGTGCTGAAGATCAAGGATGGCTTGAAGATCCCGCCACTGAAAAACTGCGCGACTTTGACCGGTGCGAGCTTGATGAACCTCGGCGGTTTTTCGGCGTTTTCGTGGGGCGCAATGGCCGGCTCGGTGTCGGTGGTGACGGTGATCAGTACGCTCTCTGGAGGGATCGCGGCGATCCTGGGGTTCGTATTTTTCAAAGAGCGCTTGTCAGCGGTGCAGGTGGCAGGCGTTGTACTGGTGCTGGTCGGTGCAGTGGTACTGCACATCGCCGACTAATCGTTCGCCCATAAAAAAGCCGCCTAAGAGGCGGCTTTTTTACAACGGCGAATCTTACAACTTAGGACCCGCCGCCTTGATCGCATCGCTGACTTCAAACTTCTTGAAGTTTTCGATGAACAGGCCAGCCAGAGCTTTCGCTGCTTCGTCGTAGGCAGCCTTGTCAGCCCAGGTGTTGCGTGGGTTCAACAGGCCGGTTTCAACGCCCGGTACGGCCAATGGCACGTCGAGGTTGATGGTGTCCAGGTGTTCGGTTTGCGCACCGATCAACGCACCGCTCTGGATCGCTGCAATCACGCCGCGAGTGGTCGGGATGTTGAAGCGTTTGCCGACGCCGTAGCCGCCGCCGGTCCAGCCGGTGTTGACCAGGTAGACCTTTGAGCCGAAACCACGGATACGCTTGATCAGAAGCTCTGCGTATTCGCCAGCCGGGCGTGGGAAGAACGGCGCGCCGAAGCAGGTGGAGAAGGTCGACTTGATGCCGCTGCCCGAACCCATTTCGGTCGAGCCCACCAGAGCGGTGTAGCCGGACAGGAAGTGGTAGGCCGCTTGTTCTTCGCTGAGGATCGACACAGGCGGCAGTACGCCGGTCAGGTCGCAGGTCAGGAAGATCACCGCGTTTGGCTCGCCGCCCAGGTTCTTCTCGGAACGCTTGGCAACGTGCTCCAGCGGGTAGGCGGCACGGCTGTTCTGGGTCAGGCTGACGTCGGCGTAGTCGGCGTGCTTGGCCTCGTCGATCACGACGTTTTCCAGCACAGCGCCGTGCTTGATAGCTTTCCAGATAACCGGCTCGTTCTTCTCGGACAGGTCGATGCACTTGGCATAGCAACCGCCTTCGATATTGAACACCACGCCTTCGCCCCAGCCGTGCTCGTCGTCACCGATCAGGTAACGGCTTTCGTCGGCGGACAGGGTGGTCTTGCCAGTGCCGGACAGGCCGAAGAACAGGGTCACATCGCCTGCTTCGCCAATGTTGGCGGCGCAGTGCATCGGCAGCACGTCGGCAGCCGGCAGCAGGAAGTTCTGCACCGAGAACATGGCTTTTTTCATTTCACCGGCGTAACGCATGCCGGCAATCAGTACTTTTTTCTGAGCGAAGTTGAGGATCACGCAACCGTCGGAGTTGGTACCGTCACGCTCTGGTACGCACTCGAAGTTGGCCACGTTGAGCACTTGCCACTCTTCACGACCGGCCGGGTTGTACTGGGCCGGGTTGATGAACAGGCAACGACCGAACAGGTTCTGCCAGGCAGTCTGGGTGGTCATTTTCACGGCCAGGTAGTGGTCTTCTGCAGCCCCTACGTGAACATGGGAAACGAAATGCTCTTGCGCGTTATTGAACGCCTCGACGCGAGCCCACAGGGCATCGAACTTGTCGGCCGGGAACTTGCGGTTGATCGGGCCCCAGGCGATGGCGTCCTGGGTGGAAGGCTCTTCAACGATGAAACGGTCAACCGGCGAACGACCGGTGCGGTGACCGGTTTCTACGACCAGCGCGCCAGTATCGGCAAGCACGCCTTCACCGCGCTGCAGGGCTTCTTTGACCAGATCGTCAACACTCAGATCGGTGTATACGGCGTTATTGGCTTGCGTCATGAGGTTCCCCGTCGGCCTATGGCCGAGTGCTCCAAACGTTTTGTAGTAGAAAGTTGCGCACTACTACCGCGAAAAAAGTGGGCCGGATTATGCCAGAAAAGCCCAAAAAGAGTAGGGCCCTCCCGTCAGAACACCTCTAATCCGGCGTTTGTCAGGTGATTTACCTGTGCTTAAACGTTTTAGTGGCGGGTGTCGGAAGGGGTGTCGCTGCCTGCGCCGGCGAACAATTGCGCTACATCAGCCGCGTCGAACAGGTAGCGCTGGTTGCAGAACTGGCAGTCGATCTCGATATGGCCGCCATGTTCCACCACCAGATTTTGCGCATCTTCCAGGCCCAGGCTGACCAGCGCGTTACCGGAACGCTCGCGCGAGCAACTGCAGTGAAAATGCAGGCCCTGTGCGTCGAACAGGCGCACGGCCTCTTCGTGGTAGAGGCGGTGCAGGATGGTTTCGTTGTCCAGGCCCAGCAGTTCTTCGGCCTTCAAGGTGTCGGCCAAGGCGATGATATGCCGCCAGCTTTCGGCACGATCATCCTCATCCTTGATGCGATCGGCCGGCAGTTGTTGCACCAGCAAACCACGGGCGCGCTTGCCGTCGGCGTTAAGCCAGAACTTGGTGCCCACTTGCTGGGACATAACGAAGTAGTTGGTGAAGCATTCCGACAGGGTCTGGCCGTCGAGGTCGACAATACCCTGGTACCGCTGGCCTTCAGTCGGGTCGACAGTCAGTGCCAGGACGCCGTTGGGCATCAGGTCGGCCAAGGTGGCATCTGCGGCAATCTGGTCAGCCTCGTAACGGGCCAGGCCACGGATCTCGCGCTCGCTCGAGCACTCGATCATCAACATGGGCACTGGCCCTTCGGAACGAGCCTGCAAGATCAGCAAACCGTCGAACTTCATGGTGCCCACCAGCAGCGCCGCGGCGGCCATCAACTCGCCGAGCAATTGCGCGACCGGCTCCGGATAGGCATGTTTGGCAAGGACTTCGGCATAGCTGAGCTCCAACGAAACCATCTCGCCGCGGGCATCGCTCTCATCGAAGATGAAGCGTTGGGTGAAGTCGGTATCCGGTAGATCAGTCATAGGTCTGGGTATCTGAAGTGATGACAAAATGATTACAAGGTTTATAAAATTAAACGCTTTAGCACCATCTTGGTGCGACTTCTCCTGAATTCAAGGAGCTGAATAGAGCGATGAGGGACAGTTTATGAACAATCCGGGTTTGTTCCAAGCCAACTGGAACCTCCGGCGATGGGCTCTTTGCAATCTACTCGCTATCGGACTGCTGTGTTTTTGGCTGTGGCCCACGGGCCAGATGCTCTGTGTGATTTTCGACGAGTGGCTGTTTCATCTGCTCAATGGCCCATTGGCCACGAACTCGACCTGGCTACATGTGTGGGCCGTGGCCAGCCTGCGGCCGTTTGATGCAGTGGTCGGCGTGATTTTGCTGGCGCTGTTGATCCGCGGCGACTGGGTGTTCAAGGCCGTACAGGTGCGCCAGGCGTTTTTTGGCTTCCTCGGCATTCTGCTGCTATTGCTTTTTATCCGCATGCTGTTCTCCAAACTCGCGGCGCACATGGGCTGGCAGCACAGTAGCCCGTCGATGGTCATCAGCGGCGCGATTCAAATGAGCGACTTTTTCCCAGGGCTGGAGAAAACCTGGGAATTGAAGGACCGCTCGAGCCAGAGCTTCCCCGGCGACCATGCTTCGGTGCTATTGATCTGGGCGATGTTCATGAGCGTGTTCGCCCGGCGCATCGGCCAGGTGCTGGTGATCTGGGGCCTGGCGCTGCTGTTCATGATGCCGCGGCTGGTAGCCGGCGCGCACTGGGGCCAGGACGATTATATCGGTGGCGTACTGCTGGCGCTGTTGGCGCTGGGGTGGGGGTATTACACGCCGTTTGCGGCGAAGGTGTCGGGCGCTTTGTTGCGAATGACGGCGCCGCTTTTCGGGCTACTGAGCAAGTTGCCCGTTATTGGGCGGTTGAGTGTCATGCGCACAACTCCGTAACCCCCCAGGGCTAAAAGTGGGAGCGGGCTTGCTCGCGAACGCGGGGTGTCAATCAATGCATCTGTGCCTGACCCACCGTATTCGCGGGCAAGCCCGCTTCCACATTTGATCGAGTTTGCATGGGCGACTCGTGCAATCAATCGTCATTGCCGCTGCCGCGAAACTTGAACAGATCGCGGCGCTGCTTCTTGCTCGGCTTGCCGTCAGTGGTCAGGCCTGAAGCCCCTGCCTTGCGCATGGCCGCAGCGTTTTCGCGCTTGGCGATGCTGGCTTCGGTCTCGGCATACAGTGCCTGCGCTTCAGGCGCGCCCCGGCGGACGATGGAAAGCGCCTGTACTACGATGGTTTTTTCATCAAAGCCTGTACGAATCTGAAACTCGTCGCCGACGCGCGGCTCCTTTCCCGGCTTGCAGCGCTCGCCGCGATGATGCACCTTGCCGCTCTCGATAGCGGCCTTGGCCAGAGCGCGGGTCTTGTAGAACCGCGCTGCCCACAACCACTTGTCCAGCCGGACCTTCTCTTCCTCTTCCTGCTTTTGAGCCACTTGAATTCCTCGCTCTGAAAAATGTCGCAACTTTACCGTTGAAACCCTTCGACGCATAAACCCCAAGGCTCACCTAAGATACGCCAGGTAGCACCCTGTTTTCGCGAGGATACGCCGTGACCGACTTTCCCCTCTCACTCACCTCGCCCAACCAGCGGTGCGTGGGTTGCCAGCAAAGCGAGCCTCTGGGGTTCGATTTCGCGTTCGCCTACCAGCCTATCGTAGACCTGCGTGACCATTCGATCTTCGCCAACGAAGCCTTGGTGCGCGGTCCCCAGGGAGAAGGCGCGCTGTCGGTGCTGGCTCAGGTCAACGAAACCAATCGCTACCGCTTCGACCAGCGCTGCCGGACCAAGGCCATCGCCGGTGCCGCAGCCCTGGGCATGCAGACTCACCTTTCCATCAACTTCATGCCCAATGCTGTATATCGTCCGGAACTGTGTATCCGCAGCACTCTGGAGGCCGCCCGGGCGCACAATTTCCCGCTGGACCGGCTGATTTTCGAGACCCTGGAAAGCGAGCACGTAGATAACTATCGCCATTTGACGAATATTCTGCGTGAATACCGCGAATTCGGCTTCAAGACCGCCATCGACGATTTCGGCGCGGGCTATTCGGGGCTGAACCTGCTGGCCGATTTCCAACCTGACTTGATCAAGCTCGACATGGCGCTGATTCGCGATGTCGACCAGGATCGTGTCCGTCAGGTGATCGTCCGGGGGATTGTCACAATCTGTGAGCAGTTGGGGGTTACTGTCATCGCCGAGGGCATCGAAAGTGCCGGCGAGCGCGACTTCCTGTCCGACTGCGGAATATTTCTGATGCAGGGCTTCTGGTTCGCCAAGCCTGCATTCAAAGCGTTGGCTGAGGTATCTCCTCAAGCCTGGGCGAATTGACCGGTTAACCATATTGAAGACATTTGACCATTTGACCGTTGTGGGTCTGCGTGAGTGGGTGGCACTTCCCGACTTGGGAGTGGCGGGCCTGCGGGCGAAGATCGACACCGGTGCCAGTACCTCAAGCCTGCACGCCACCGATATCGAGCCCTTTGAGCGCGACGGTGAAAAGTGGGTGCGTTTTACCGCGCACCTGGGCAGCGTGGTGCAACTACGTCACCGCCGCTGTGAAGCGCCCCTGGTGACGATGAAAACCATCAAGAGCTCCAACGGCCATGCACAGGTGCGCTACGTGATCAGCACTACCCTGGCCCTGGGTGATCGGGTATGGCGGGTGGAGTTCACCCTCGCCTGTCGCAAAGCCATGCGTTACCGCCTGCTGCTGGGCTCCAAGGCGCTGATTGACGGCCAGTTGGTGGTCAATCCAGGCCTCAAGTACGTTCAAGACAAGCCGGTGTTCCCGGTCTCCACTATTTCTGCCCCAGGTGCTGCATGAAGATTGCTGTGCTGTCGCGAAACCCGCGTCTGTATTCCACCCGTCGCCTGGTCGAGGCCGGCACTGAACGTGGCCATGAAATGGTGGTGATCGACACGTTGCGTGCCTACATGAACATTGCCAGCCACAAGCCGCAGATCCACTACCGGGGCAAACCCCTGGAAGGCTTTGATGCGGTAATCCCGCGTATCGGCGCTTCGGTGACGTTCTATGGCTGCGCGGTATTGCGCCAGTTTGAAATGATGGGGGTGTTTCCGCTGAATGAATCCGTGGCCATTGCGCGCTCGCGGGACAAGCTGCGCTCCCTGCAACTGCTGTCGCGCCGGGGTATCGGTTTGCCGGTCACCGGTTTTGCCCACTCTCCGGACGACATTCCCGACCTGATCGAGATGGTCAATGGCGCACCGCTGGTGATCAAGGTACTGGAAGGCACCCAGGGCATCGGGGTGGTGCTGTGTGAAACAGCAACGGCGGCGGAGTCGGTGATTGAGGCGTTCATGGGCCTCAAGCAGAACATCATGGTGCAGGAGTACATCAAGGAAGCGGGCGGCGCGGACATTCGCTGCTTCGTGGTGGGCGACAAGGTGATCGCAGCCATGAAGCGCCAGGCCAAGCCCGGTGAGTTCCGCTCCAACCTGCACCGTGGCGGCAGCGCCAGCCTGATCAAGATCACCCCGGAAGAGCGCATGACCGCGCTACGGGCGGCCAAGGTGATGGGGCTGAGCGTGGCGGGTGTGGACATCCTGCGCTCCAACCATGGCCCCCTGGTGATGGAAGTAAACTCATCGCCTGGCCTGGAAGGGATCGAAACCACCACCGGTAAGGATGTGGCGGGGATCATCATTCAGCATCTGGAAAAGAATGGCGGGCCGAATATGACTCGGACCAAGGGAAAGGGCTGAATACCCACACCTGCCACACGCCGCAAACCACTGTGGGAGCTGGCTTGCCTACGATGACGCCGGTACATTCAACATCGTCGTTGAATGAACTACCGCTATCGCAGGCAAGCCAGCTCCCACATTTGCATTCATATTGCTTGTTAGACAGCGTCTCGAGGCAGCATCAACCCCAGCGGCAGCCGCACCCGCGCTTCCAACCCGCCGCCTTCACGGTTGCGCAACTCGACATTGCCGCCATGCATCGACGCAATCCGCCGCACAATCGCCAACCCCAACCCGGTGCCCTTGCCTCCTCGGGCGCGGTCACCACGGGTGAAGGGGTTGAAGATACCCTCCAGCTCAGCCGGGTCGATTCCTGTGCCACGGTCCATCACGCTCAGCACCACGTAAGGCGCGGCACTGTCGCCAGAAACGTACGCCGCCACTTCCACATCGGAACCGGCATGGTGCAAGGCGTTGCCAATCAAGTTGTTCAGCAGGCGCTTCATCGACACCCGGCGTAATGCGAACGGCTGGATCGGCTCCAGGCGCGTGCGCACCTGCTCACCATTCTGGTTATAGGGCGCAACCACCTCACGCACGAGGTCGGTGAGGTCGACCTCCTCGACCACTTCATCCCGCCCGTCACGGATGAACGCCAGGAACTGGTCCAGAATAGCGTCCATGTCCTCGATGTCGCGCACCATGTCATCGGTGAGGTCGGTATGGTCCCCCATCAACTCCAGGGACAACCGTAATCGCGTCAGTGGCGTGCGCAAGTCATGGGACACCCCCGCCAGCATCAACTCGCGTTCGCGCCCGGCCTGTTCGACATCTTCTGCCATCTGGTTGAAGGCGCCGTACACCTCGGTCATCTCACTGGGCGTGTCGCTGACCGGCAAGCGCACACTGCGCCCCTGGCCCAGTTGGCGAGCGGCAAACACCAGGCGCTTGAGGGGTTGGTTGAGCTGGCGGACGAAAATCCACGCGGACGCCGTTGAAAGCAAGCCAATGGCCAGGAACCAGCCCAACACGTTCCAGATTTTTTGCCCCCTCAGCGGGTGCGGATAAAGCGGAACCTTGATCCAGGCATCCCCCAGGCTTGGCGCTCGCACCCACAGCGCAGGCGAAACATGCATACGCAGCCGCACCTCGGTGTCGGCACCCAACTCGGCCTGCATCTGGCGCTGGTAGATCTCGCTGTAAGGCCAATGCTGCTCGCCTTCAGGCACACCTGCGCCGTCAACCCGCGTCAGCGTCGACGCCTTGGCTACTTTTTCGCGGTTCTCAGGGTCTACCGCCCAATAACCACGCAACGTCAGGGCGACACCATGGCTGTACTGCCGGTCCACCAGCACGTCTTCGTTCATCAACAGATAAACCAGCGTGAGCGCCTTGGAAAACAGAACGACAATAAGCACCAGCCAGAGGGTGCGGGAGAAGAAACTTTGTGGGAACCACAGCGGGGTTTTCATAGATGAAAGCTGCACACCTTGCAGGAACGAGCGGCGCTCGCAGAATTGCAGACGCCGGGCATCCCGTCGACCCTCATGGAGTCAAACGCCAGGATACCCGCCCCTGCAAATCATCGGTCACTTGGTTGCGGTGCCATCCGGCACAAACACATAACCCACACCCCACACCGTCTGGATATACCGCGGCTTGGACGGGTCTGGCTCGATCATCCGGCGCAATCGGGAAATCTGCACGTCGATGGAGCGCTCGAGGGCGTCCCATTCCCGGCCACGGGCCAGGTTCATCAGCTTGTCACGGGTCAGCGGCTGGCGAGCGTTCATCACCAGGGCCTTGAGCACTGCGAATTCGCCGGTGGTGAGCATGTGCACTTCTTCACCGCGCTTGAGCTCACGGGTGGCCAGCGACAATTCGTAATCGCCAAAGGTGACGCTTTCGTCTTCGCTGCCCGGTGCACCCGGTACCGCCGGTGCCTGGCGACGCAACACGGCCTTGACCCGCGCCATCAGCTCATCGGGGTTGAACGGCTTGGCCAGATAGTCATCAGCGCCCAGCTCCAGCCCCTTGATGCGGCTCAGTTCATCGCCCTTGGCGGTGAGCATGATGATCGGGATCTGATTGTTCGCACCGCGCAGGCGCTTGCAGGCGGTGAGGCCGTCTTCACCGGGCAACATCAGGTCGAGTACGACCAGGTTGAAAACTTCACGCCCTAACAGACGATCCATCTGTTCGGTGTTCGGCACCGCGCGGGCACGATAGCCCTTGGAGTTGAAAAAACGCTCCAGCAGGCTGCTCAGCCCCGGATCGTCATCAACGATGAGAATTTTTTCGCCTTCAGCAGTTTGTGCGGTGCTGCTCATTGGATGCTCCTCTTATCTCGGCGCGCATTATGGCGTAGCTGCCGTTATACGCACCGTGTGCATTGTTAGCAGATTTTTCATCTACTGCCAGCGAACCCGCGCCCTACAAGCTGCGGCGCAGTAGCCCCCAAGGGCGGAACGCTGGTTATAATGCGGCGCCTCCGTGCAGGGCAACGTCAGATCGTTACCGTTTGCTGCCGGGCTTTTTTTACCCGCTTGTCGTGACTTTTTCGATTTCGAGGGTCAATAGCCAGCCTCTTGACCCAGGCAGCGGCGCCAGTCGGGCCGCTCAACCAGCCTCGCCGAGCCTTGTTTTTACGGGCCGGCGCGCTGATTTTAAGAATTTCAGGTGGTTTTATGGACAGCATCAACAGCCGCATCGCCGAGGAACTCGGCGTACGCCCACAACAGGTCGAAGCGGCCGTCGCTCTACTGGATGAAGGCTCCACGGTGCCCTTCATCGCCCGTTACCGAAAAGAAGTAACCGGCAGCCTCGACGACACCCAGCTGCGGCACCTGGAAGAGCGCCTGCGCTACCTGCGAGAACTCGACGAACGGCGTATCAGCATCCTCGCCAGCATCGAGGAACAGGGCAAGTTGACCCCGCAACTGGAACGCGACATCAAACTCGCGGACACCAAGACCCGCCTCGAAGACCTTTACCTGCCGTACAAACAGAAACGTCGTACAAAGGGCCAGATCGCCCTGGAAGCCGGCCTGGGTGATTTGGCCGATGGCTTGTTCAACGACCCATCGTTGACCCCGGAAACCGAAGCCGCGCGCTTCATCGACGCGGAAAAAGGCGTCGCCGACGTCAAGGCCGCCCTCGAAGGCGCCAAGTACATCCTGATGGAGCGCTTCGCCGAAAACGCCAGCCTCCTGGAAAAACTGCGTACCTACCTCAAGCAGGAAGCCATCCTCAGCGCCCGCGTCATCGCCGGCAAAGAGGAAGAAGGCGCCAAGTTCCGCGACTACTTCGAACACGACGAGCCGCTCAAAAGCATGCCGTCCCACCGCGCCCTGGCGATTTTCCGCGGCCGTAACGAAGGCATTCTCAGCTCCGCGCTGAAAGTCGGTGACGAGCTGCCGGGCACCATGCACCCCTGCGAAGGCATGATCGGTCAACAATTCGGCATCCAGAACCAGAACCGCCCGGCAGACAAGTGGCTCGGCGAAGTGGTGCGCTGGACCTGGAAGGTCAAGCTCTACACTCACCTGGAAACCGACCTGCTGGGCGAGTTGCGCGACGGCGCCGAAACCGAAGCGATCAACGTGTTCGCCCATAACCTGCACGACCTGCTGTTGGCCGCACCGGCTGGCCCGCGTGCCACCCTGGGCCTCGACCCGGGCCTGCGCACTGGTTGCAAGGTTGCGGTGGTCGACGCCACCGGCAAGCTGCTGGACCACGCCACCGTGTACCCACACGTACCGCACAATAAGTGGGACCAGACCCTCGCGATCCTGGCCGCCCTGTGCGCCAAGCACGCGGTGGACCTGATCGCCATCGGCAACGGCACCGCCAGCCGCGAAACCGACAAGCTGGCCGCCGAGCTGATCAAAAAATACCCAGCCATGAAGATGACCAAGGTCATGGTCTCCGAAGCAGGCGCTTCGGTGTACTCGGCTTCGGAGCTGGCCTCCAAGGAATTCCCGGACCTCGACGTGTCGATCCGTGGCGCAGTGTCCATCGCTCGTCGCCTGCAAGACCCGCTGGCCGAACTGGTGAAGATCGACCCTAAATCCATCGGCGTCGGCCAGTACCAGCACGACGTGTCGCAACTGAAGCTGGCACGCGGCCTGGATGCGGTGGTGGAAGACTGCGTAAACGCCGTGGGCGTGGATGTGAACACCGCATCCGTGGCCCTGCTGGCGCGAATCTCCGGCCTCAACGCCACCCTGGCGCAGAACATCGTCAGCCATCGCGACGAAAATGGCGCGTTCAAAACCCGCGCCGCACTGAAGAAGGTCGCACGCCTGGGTGAAAAAACCTTTGAACAGGCTGCTGGTTTCCTACGCGTAATGAACGGCGACAACCCGCTGGACGCCTCTGCGGTTCACCCGGAAGCCTACCCGCTGGTGCAACGCATTGCCGCCGAAACCGACCGCGATATCCGTTCGTTGATTGGTGATGCCGCGTTCCTCAAGCGCCTGGACCCGAAGAAGTACACCGACGAAACCTTCGGTGTGCCGACCATCACCGATATCCTGCAAGAACTGGAGAAACCGGGTCGCGACCCGCGCCCGGAGTTCAAGACCGCCGAGTTCCAGGACGGTGTCGAAGACCTCAAGGACCTGCAACCGGGCATGATCCTCGAAGGCGTGGTGACCAACGTGACCAACTTCGGCGCGTTCGTGGACGTCGGCGTGCATCAGGACGGTTTGGTGCATATCTCCGCGCTTTCGGAGAAGTTCATCAAGGACCCACGTGAAGCGGTGAAAGCCGGTGACGTGGTCAAGGTCAAGGTCATGGAAGTCGACATCCCACGCAAACGCGTCGGCCTGTCGATGCGCATGAGCGATACCCCCGGCGAAAAAATCGACGGTGCCCGTGGCGCTCGCCCCGGTTCGGCGCCGCGCCAGTCGCAGAGCAACGCCCCGCGCAAGGAAACCACCACCGCCGCGCCAAGCAACAACGCCATGGCGTCGCTGTTTGCCAACGCTAAACAGTTGAAGAAGCGCTGATGGAAATTCCGGCCGGTTTGACCCAGAGCGCGTTCAGCGAACTGATCGGCTGCCGCCTGCAACGCCTGGAAGAGGGCGTTGCCGAGGTGGCCCTGACCCTGGAGCCGCACCTGCGCAACCGCGCGGGCAAGCTCCATGGCGGGGCGATTTTCAGCCTGGTGGATATAACCATGGGCCTGGCCTGTTCCAGCGCCCATGGTTTCGACCAGCAGAGCGCCACCATCGAATGCAAAATCAACTATATCCGCGCCGTGGAAGACGGTGAGGTGCTGTGCACCAGCCGGGTGATCCACGCCGGTCGCCGCACCCTGGTGGTCGAGGCCGACGTGTATCAGAGCGAAAGACTTGTCGCAAAAGCACAGGGCACGTTCGCTGTCCTATAGCTCCCCACCCCCGATTTGAGTTAATTTCGGCGCTGCGATAACAGCGTCGGAATTTTCTCGCTGCGCTGTAGCCCAATTCATGGAGTGAAGTCGGCAAATTCAGAGCGGGTCAAATCGACTCAAAACCAGGCGATCACGCCAGTTTCAACTTCACCCTTGTAGACCGTCCTGCCCACCCCCATATTGGGGCGACTGACGCGTGAAGGAATCCAACTTGAGCGAACTTCTCAACCGCCGCCTGGCCCTGCTCGGCAAGCGCGAACACCTCTCCCTGCTAGAGCAATGCTTGCACGGCATCGAGCGCGAATGCCTGCGCGTCACCAACGAAGGTCGACTGGCGCAAACGCCGCACCCCGAAGCCCTGGGCGCCGCGCTGACCAATGAACAGATCACCACCGACTACTCGGAATCGCTGCTGGAGTTCATCACCCCTGCCCTGCCGAACCCGGCCGATACTCTGAGCAGCCTGGACAAGATCCATCGCTTTGCCTACACCAAGCTGGGCAGCGAATACCTGTGGAGCCCCTCGATGCCGTGCCCGTTGCCGGCCGAGGAAGATATTCCGATTGCCTACTACGGCACTTCCAACATCGGCCAGCTCAAGTACGTGTACCGCAAGGGCCTGGCCCTGCGTTACGGCAAGACCATGCAGTGCATCGCCGGCATCCACTACAACTTTTCCCTGCCGGAAGCGTTGTGGCCGTTGCTCAAGGAAACAGAGGGGTTTGTCGGCACCGACCGTGACTATCAATCCACGGCCTACATCGCGCTGATCCGTAATTTCCGTCGTTACAGCTGGCTGTTGATGTACCTGTTCGGTGCCTCGCCAGCCCTGGATGCCGGCTTCCTGCGGGGGCGCTCGCATCAGCTTGAAGTCCTCGACGCCGACACGCTGTACCTGCCCTACGCCACCAGCCTGCGCATGAGCGACCTGGGTTACCAGAGCAACGCCCAGGCCGGCCTGACGCCGTGCTACAACGATTTGGCCAGCTACACCGACAGCCTGCGCGAAGCGGTGGCAACACCCTACGCGCCCTATGTCGAAGTCGGCACGCACAAGGATGGCGAGTGGGTGCAGCTCAATACCAACATCCTGCAGATCGAAAACGAGTACTACTCCAACATCCGTCCCAAGCGCGTGACCTACACCGGCGAGCGGCCGATCCAGGCGTTGATGGCGCGCGGCATCCAGTACATCGAAGTACGCTGCCTGGACATCAACCCGTTCCTGCCGATGGGTATCGACCTGCCAGAGTCGCGGTTCCTCGACGCATTCCTGCTGTACTGCGCGCTGAACGACAGCCCACTGTTCGCCAACAACGAGTGCGGCAACGCCACCTCCAACTTCCTCAGCGTGGTCAAGGAAGGCCGCCGTCCGGGCCTGCAATTGCAGCGTGACGGCCAGCCGGTGGACATGAAGGAGTGGGCGGCCGAGTTGTTGGAGAAGATTGCCCCGCTGGCCGCCCTGCTCGATCAGAGCCATGGCATCACCGAGCACAGCGAGGCATTGGACGCCCAGTTGGCCAAGGTCAAGGACCCATCCCTGACGCCGTCGGCTCAGGTGTTGGCAGCCATGGCTGAGCGCAAGGAAAGCTTTGCGCAGTTCTCCCTGCATCAAAGCGAAGTCCATGCCGAATACTTCCGCAAAGAACCTTTGGCGCCTGAGGAACAAGCGCGCTTTGAAGAACTGGCCCGTGCGTCGCTGGCGCAACAGGCAGAGCTGGAGCAGAACGAAGTAGGCGATTTCGATGTGTTTGTCGGTTCGTACCAGGCAAGCATCCTCGCCATCAGCAACTAACCTCAGGCTCGCTCCCCTGTGGGAGCTGGCTTGTGTGGGAGCTGGCTTGCCTGCGATAGCGGTGGGTCAGCAACCCACCTGTTGACTGATACACCGCTATCGCAGGCAAGCCAGCTCCCACATTATTCTGCCAGCCTGAAAACAGGCTTCGCCATTTACCCTCATAAGCTAATTCGAAAAAGTTATTTATTTTCGAATTCTTAGATCATTTAGTCTCCTCTCACGCCGACCCTCGGCCGCCTGATTGAGGAGCTTCCCTTTGAAACTGCTGACCCCTCTGCGCCTGTTGGCCGCATTGTCCCTGGCCGGTGCCAGCCTGTTTGCCCAGGCGGCGGACGTGACCATTGCGTATCAGACCACCGTGGACCCGGCCAAAGTCGCCCAAGCCGACGGCGCCTATGAAAAAGCCACCAACGCCAAGATCGACTGGCGCAAATTCGACAATGGCGCCGACATCATCGCCGCCATCGCGTCCGGCGACGTGCAGATCGGCTACCTCGGTTCCAGCCCGCTCACCGCCGCGATAACCCGTAAAGTCCCGGTGCAAACCTTCCTCGTCGCCACCCAGATCGGCGGCGCCGAAGCCCTGGTGGCGCGTAACGGTTCGGGGATCAACAGCCCTCAGGACCTGGTCGGCAAAAAAATCGCTGTGCCCTTCGTTTCCACCGGCCACTACAGCCTGCTCGCCGCCCTTAAACACTGGAACATCGACCCGGCCAAAGTCACCATTCTCAACCTCGCCCCGCCGGCCATCATTGCCGCCTGGAAGCGCGGTGATATCGACGCCACCTATGTCTGGGACCCAGCCCTGGGCGTGGCCAAGGAAACCGGCAAGGTGCTGATCACCTCCGGGGAGCTGGCCAAGTTCGGCGCGCCGACGTTCGATGCCTGGATCGTGCGCAAGGACTTCGCCGAGAAGCACCCAGAGATTGTCACCGCCTTCGCCAAGGTCACTCTGGATGCCTACGCCGCCTACCGCAAAGACCCACAAGCCTGGCTCGCCGATTCCGGCAACGTCGACAAACTGGTGAAACTCTCCGGCGCCAAGGCCAGCGATATCCCGTTGCTGCTGCAAGGCAACGTCTACCCGTTGGCCGCCGACCAGGTAACCCTGTTGGGAGCGCCGACCACCAAGGCCGTCACCGACACCGCTGCGTTCCTCAAGGAACAAGGCAAGGTCGAGGCCGTGCTGCCCGACTACGCCCCTTATGTCAGCGCCAAGTTCATTACCAACTGACCCAGGAGTTCACTGCGATGGCCTTGCTACAACTGGAGCGCATCAGCGCACAGTACCCAGGCGCCCCGGAACCGGTACTGTCCGATATTTCACTGGAGCTTGGGCCTCAGCAATTGCTGGTCGCCCTGGGCCCGTCCGGCAGTGGCAAGACCTCGTTGTTGAACCTGATTGCCGGCTTCGTCGAACCGTCTGCCGGGCGTATCACCCTCGATGGCGTGCCGGTCAAGGGCCCCAGCGCCGAGCGCGGCGTGGTGTTCCAGGACGACGCCCTGCTGCCCTGGCAGGACGTGCTGGCCAATGTGGCTTTCGGCCTGGAACTTGCCGGCGTGCCCAAGGCGCAGCGCGACGTGCGGGCGCGTGAAATGCTCGCGCTGGTGGACCTGGCCGGTTTCGACAACCGCCGCATCTGGCAACTCTCCGGTGGCCAGAAGCAACGCGTCGGCCTGGCGCGTGCGCTGGCGGCCGACCCGCGTGTACTGCTGATGGACGAACCCTTCGGCGCCCTGGATGCCTTCACCCGTGAACAGATGCAGGAGTTGCTGCTGCAAGTGTGGCGGCGCACGGCCAAGCCGGTATTCCTGATTACCCACGACATTGAAGAAGCGGTGTTTCTGGCCACCGACTTGATCTTGCTGGCGCCCAACCCCGGCCAGATCGTCGAACGCCTGCAGCTGGATTTCGGCCAACGTTACGCCGCCGGTGAATCAGCCCGCGCAATCAAATCCGACCCGCGCTTTATCGAAACCCGTGAGCATGTGCTGGGCAAAGTGTTCTCCCAACGGCAGGTGTACGCATGAGCAGTTACGAACTTCCCGCCACGGCCACCGAGCCTGCGACACATCCCGTGATCCCGCTGCGCCGTCGCCTGAGCACGCGCTGGATCAGCCTGCTGACCCTGGCGGCCTTGCTGGCCCTGTGGTGGGCGGTGACCGCCACCGGTTTGATCGAACCTTTGTTCCTGCCACCACCGTCCGCCGTGTTGCAAAAAGGCTGGCTGCTGGCAACCACCGGCTACATGGATTCCACTTTGTGGCAGCACCTGGGCGCGAGCCTCAGTCGCATCGGCCTGGGCCTGAGCTTTGCAGTACTGACCGCCGTGCCGGTGGGGATCGCCATCGGTGCCAACCGTATTGCCCGTGGCATTCTCGATCCGCTGATCGAGTTCTACCGGCCGATTCCGCCCCTGGCCTACCTGCCGTTGATCGTGATCTGGTGCGGCATTGGCGAGCTGTCCAAGGTGCTGCTGATCTACCTCGCTATCTTCGCCCCGATTGCCATCGCCACCGCCACTGGGGTGCGCACCGTCGACCCGGCCAAATTGCGCGCGGCGCAGTCGTTGGGCGCTACCCGCGCGCAACTGATTCGCCATGTGATCCTGCCCAGCGCCCTGCCCGATATCCTCACCGGTGTGCGCATCGGCCTGGGCGTGGGCTGGTCGACCTTGGTGGCGGCCGAGTTGATTGCCGCCACCAGCGGCCTGGGCTTTATGGTGCAGTCGGCGGCGCAGTTTCTGGTCACTGATGTGGTGGTGCTGGGCATCCTGGTCATCGCCCTGATCGCCTTCGCCATGGAAATGGGCCTGCGCGCCCTGCAGCGTAAATTAGTGCCCTGGCATGGCCAGGCACACTGAGTGAAGAACCCACAATGAGCAGCCTGACCGTTACCCCATTAAGCACCGCCCTGGGCGCCCAGATCGGCGGCGTCGATATCACCCAGCCGCTGAATCCCGAACAGCGCGACGCCATTGAACAGGCGTTGCTCGACTATTCGGTGCTGTTCTTCCGTGACCAGCCGATCACCCCTGCGCAACAGGCACGGTTCGCGGCAAACTTTGGCGACCTGCACATCCACCCGATCTACCCCAACGTGCCGGAACAGCCCGAAGTGCTGATCCTCGACACCGCCGTCACGGATGTGCGTGATAACGCGGTGTGGCATACCGACGTGACGTTCCTGCCCACGCCTGCTCTGGGCGCAGTGCTCAGCGCCAAGCTGTTGCCCGCGTTCGGCGGCGATACCTTGTGGGCCAGTGGGATTGCGGCTTATGAAGCACTGTCTGAACCGCTAAAGCGCTTGCTCGATGGCCTCACCGCCAGACACGACTTCACCAAGTCGTTCCCGCTGGAGCGCTTTGGCAACACCGCCGAGGACCTGGTGCGCTGGGAGGCAACACGCAAGAAAAACCCGCCGCTATCGCACCCAGTCGTGCGCACGCATCCGGTGAGTGGACGTAAATCGCTATTCGTCAGCGACGGCTTCACCACCCGAATAAATGAACTGGAACCGGCCGAAAGCGAGGCCATTCTCAAGCTGCTGTTCGCCCACGCCACCCGCCCGGAATTCACCATTCGCTGGCGCTGGCACGAGAATGATGTGGCGTTCTGGGATAACCGCGTCACCCAGCATTACGCCGTGGATGACTACCGGCCGCAGCGGCGGGTGATGCACCGGGCGACGATTCTTGGGGATGTGCCGTTCTAACGCTTGGCGACAGATCGTTCCCACGCTCTGCGTGGGAACGCCTCCTGTGACGCTCTGCGTCACGACTTTAAAGCGGACGCCGAGCGTCCGGGGCTGCATTCCCACGCAGAGCGTGGGAACGATCACCCAGTGGTGTAAGGTTATTCAGCGGTGGACGGTTTTTCCCACAGGTTGATCCCACCTTCCTGCGCAAACCTATCAATTTCCGCCAGTTCTTCTGCACTGAAGCTCAAGTTCTTCAACGCCCCGACGTTCTCGATAATCTGCTCCGGCCGGCTTGCGCCGATCAGCGCACTGGTTACCCGTGGATCACGTAACGTCCACGCCAGCGCCAACTGGGCCAGGCTCTGGCCACGGCGTTTGGCGATTTCATTCAGGCCGCGTACATGGGCGATGTTGGCTTCGGACAGGTGCTGGGCCTGCAACGAGCCACCACCCGGACGATTGACCCGCGCATCGGCCGGTACCCCGTTGAGGTATTTATCGGTCAACAAACCCTGGGCCAGCGGCGTGAAGGCGATCACCCCGGCGCCGAGTTCTTCAGTGGTGTCCAGCAGGTCTTTTTCCACCCAACGGTTGAGCAGGTTGTAGGCCGGCTGGTGGATCAACAACGGCACTTTCCACTCATTGAGCAACGCTGCGATTTCGCGGGTTTTTACCCCGGAGTAAGACGAGATACCGATGTACAACGCCTTGCCTTGTTGCACGGCGGTGGCCAGGGCGCTGGCGGTCTCTTCCAGGGGCGTCTCGGGGTCGAAGCGGTGCGAGTAGAAGATATCCACATAATCGACGCCCAGGCGTTGCAGGCTCTGGTCCAGGCTCGCCAATACGTATTTACGCGAGCCGCCACCCTGGCCGTAAGGACCGGGCCACATGTCCCAACCGGCTTTGCTGGAAATGATCAATTCGTCGCGGTAGTGCTTGAAGTCTTCACGCAGCAACCGACCGAAATTGATCTCGGCGCTGCCGTAGGGCGGGCCGTAGTTGTTGGCCAGGTCGAAGTGGTTGATACCCAGGTCGAACGCCGTGCGCAGCAATGCGCGCTGGGTGTCGATCGGGGTGCTGTCACCAAAGTTGTGCCACAACCCCAGGGACAGTGCCGGCAGCACCAATCCACTACGGCCTACGCGGCGATAAGGAATAGATTCATAGCGGTTTTCGGCAGCAATGTACGTCATCGAATCCTCTCTTGATCTAGGGCAAATAAGGCCCGGGAATAGGCATATTCCCGGGCCTTTTAAGCAGCTGAATCGCTTAAGTCTGCCTCTTCCTTTTACAGCAAAGAGCTACTTGAGAGGAACGCTATCAGCGCACCATGTGCAAGAACTGCAGATGGCGCTCGTACTGGTCGAGGATGTCATTGATGATCTGCTCCTTGGTGTAGCCCACCAGGTCATAGTCCTGGCTGCCCTCACTCAAGTGCACTTCGGCCCGATAGTAGCGGCGGTTGTTGATCTCTTTCTTGCCAATGCCGCCCAAGGCGAACGACGGTGTGAAATAGCCACGCATCTGCACCTGGTAGATGAACGGACGTTCTTCACCATGGCCGATTTCGAGGCTGACGCTGTCGTTGGACGGGTCGGGCTGGGTCACCACGGTAAGGCCCTTCTCGACAAACACTGCGGTCACTTCCTCAATCGCCGGGCGCACCGTGGTGTCGAGGAAACGGTATACCTCATCTCGGGATGGGAAATGCACCGCCTGGCTCAAACGCTGGCGCCAGCCACCTCGACCTTTGCGCGAAGCGGAGATCGGTGCCAGGGAATGCAACTGCGCGATCTGCTTTTGCGACTCCAGGTAGAACGCCTTGTGCAGCCCCCACATCATCAGCAGCAGGATCAGCGAGAACGGCAGCGAGGTCAGTACCACCGCAGACTTGAGCGAGTCGATACTGCCGGCGAACAGCAACGCACTGGTGACCAGGGCGGTCATCGCGCCCCAGAACACACGCAGCCACTTCGGCCCATCTTCATCCGCGTTGCCGCCTTTGGACGACAGGGTAGAGAGCACCACCGTGCCGGAGTCCGCCGAGGTCACGAAGAACACAAAGCTGATGAACACCGTGACCGCGATCACCGTCTTGCTCCACGGGTAGGTTTCCAGCAGCAGGTAGAGGCTCATCGATGGGTCATCGATCGCCGACTGGCCCAGTGCAGCCATGCCATGGTTGAGCACCTGGTCGATGGCGCTGTTACCGAAGATCGACATCCACGCCAGGGTGAAGCCCAGTGGAATCAGCAGCACGCCAAACACGAACTCGCGGATGGTACGACCACGGGAAATACGCGCGATAAACAGGCCCACGAACGGCGACCATGCGATCCACCAGGCCCAATAGAACACCGTCCAGCCGCCCAGCCAGTCGCTCGGCTTGTTGTAGGCGTATACATCAAAACTCTTGGTGGGCAGCGCCCCCAGATAGTCACCGATGTTCTGGATCAAGGTGTTGAGCAGGTGCTGGGTAGGCCCTGCGAACAACACGAACAGCAGCAGCGCACAGGCCAGCAGCATGTTGATGTCGGACATCACCCGCACGCCCTTGTCGACGCCGGCCACGGCCACGATGATCGCCGCGCCCATCATCAGAGTGATCAGGCCCACCTGGATCCACTGGGTATGGGCAATGCCAAACAGGTAGTCCAGGCCAGAGTTGAGGTGCAGTACGCCAAAGCCCATGTCGGCGCCCAGGCCGAACACCGTGGCAATGATGCCAAAGCCATCCACGGCGTAACCGATAGGGCCATTGATGCGCTTGCCGATCAGCGGGTACAGCGCCGAGCGCAACGCCAGCGGCAGGTTATGCCGGTAGGCGAAATACGCCAGGGCCATGCCGACAAACGCGAACACGCCCCAGCCATGCAGGCCCCAGTGCAGGAACAACACCTGCATGGCCTGGCGCGCCGCATCGGCGTTCATTGCTTCGCCCTGGGGCGGCTGCACCAGGTGCGTCAGCGGCTCCGAGACGCAAAAGAAAAACAGCGTGATGCTGATCCCGGCGGCGAACAACATGCCAGCCCAGGACAGGTAACTGAATTCGGGCTCGTCGTGGTCGGCACCGAGTTTTATCTTGCCGTAGCCCGATAGCGCGGTGACCACCACGAAGACCAGATACAGCGTCATCGCCAGCATGTAGTACCAGCCGACCGTATTGGCCGCCCAGTTTTGCGCCGCCAGCAGCCAGGCACCGGCCTGTTGCGGGATAGCGATGACCGTGATGCCGAACAGCAGGATGACGGTCGCGGCAAAATAGAAAACGGGCGCATTCATGCGCACCATGCCGCTGGAAGGGGTGGACGATGCACTCATGAACGATGCACCTCAAGGTTGCGGGATATGGCTGTAAAAAACGGACTCAGCAAAGGTAAGCCTCCTGTTGTGAGCGGGCAGCGAACCACCGGTTTAACTTGAACGAACGTTCAAGTTAAACATGAATAGGCGGTCTGGGACTAATCGCAGGGCTGAGTGGTAGGTGTTTCCTACACTAGCTCAGGGATTGGTATGACGCGTGAAGGAGACGAATCGTTCAGCAACCCGACGGTGAAATACATACGAAATGTGGGAGCTGGCTTGCGTGCGATAGCGCTGGGTCAGCCACCCATCTGTTGACTGATACACCGCTATCGCAGGCAAGCCAGCTCCCACACTGACCGGCGTTTGACTCAGGTATTACTTCTGCGCCCCATCATCATGCTGCAAATTCGCCTGGGTGATATTCGCCCCGGCCGGCACGCTGCGGGTCAGCCACACATTGCCGCCGATGGTCGAACCCTGGCCAATGGTGATCCGCCCCAGGATCGTCGCCCCGGCGTAAATCACCACATCATCTTCAACAATAGGGTGACGCGGGTGGCCTTTCTGCAATTGCCCATCTTCATCCGCCGGAAAGCGTTTGGCGCCCAATGTCACGGCCTGGTAGATGCGCACTCGCTCGCCGATGATCGCGGTCTCGCCAATCACCACGCCTGTGCCGTGGTCGATAAAGAAACTCGGGCCGATCTGTGCGCCGGGATGGATATCAATACCGGTGGCCGAGTGGGCGATTTCCGCACTGATCCGCGCCAACAGCGGCAGGCCGGCGCGGTACAGGTGGTGGGCCAGGCGATGGTGGATCACCGCCAGGATGCCTGGGTAGCACAGCAGCACTTCATCCACACTGCGCGCAGCCGGGTCGCCGTGGTAGGCGGCCAGTACGTCGGTGTCCAGCAGGCTGCGCAAGGATGGCAACGCCAGGGCGAAATCCTGGATCAGGCGAATGGCATGGGCGTTGACTTCGCTGTCGTCCTCACCGCTCTGGCGCGCGGCATAGCGCAACTCCAGGCGCGCCTGGGCGAGCAAGGCGTTGAGCGCGACGTCGAGGGTATGGCCCACGTAGAAGTCTTCGCTTTCTTCGCGCAAGTCCGCAGGGCCCAGGCGCATCGGAAACAGGGCGCCGCACAAGGCCTCAAGAATCTGTGCCACCGCCTCGCGGGACGGCAACTCGCGGCCACCATGCTCGCCACTCAAGCGCCCATTGCGCGTTCGCCACTGGTCGCGGGCGCCGCGCAGCTGGCTGACGATGGTCTGCAATTGCCAATGACTGGAACGCTCACTCACGGTATTCACTCCTGACGAAATGGCCATCACTTTACGGTATGCACCCAGGCAGCTCTTAAGAACCAATGGTGTGGAGCTAAGAACCTTTAGTCATAAGCGATTGGCGGTTGCCCGATGAAAAGTGCCTGCCTATAGTCCCCCAATCACTCAGCCACCGTGCGTAACCATGATCAAACAACAGCTCGACCGTTTTAACCGTCTGGAACTACTGGGCAGTGCCACGGCCCTGGAAAAACTCGAGCGGCTGTCGGCTTGGCTGGGCAGGGACATCTACGTCAAACGTGATGACACCACGCCGCTGGCCATGGGCGGCAACAAGCTGCGCAAACTCGAATACCTGGCCGCCGACGCCATCGCCCAGGGCGCCGACACCCTGGTCACCGCCGGCGCGATCCAGTCCAACCATGTGCGCCAGACCGCCGCGCTCGCCGCCAGGCTTGGCCTGGGCTGTGTTGCCCTGCTGGAAAACCCTACCGGCACCGACGACCCCAACTACCTGGGCAACGGCAATCGCCTGCTGCTGGAGCTGTTCGACGCCAAAGTGGAGCTGGTGGAAAACCTCGACAACGCCGACGACCAACTCAACGCCCTCGCCGACCGCCTGCGCAGTAACGGCAAGAAGCCGTACCTGGTGCCTATTGGCGGTTCCAATGCACTCGGCGCGCTGGGCTACGTGCGCGCCGGGCTGGAGTTGGCCGCGCAAATTGAAGACAGCGGCATTCAATTCGCCGCCGTGGTGCTCGCCTCTGGCAGTGCGGGTACCCACAGCGGCCTGGCCCTGGCCTTGAGCGAAGCACTGCCGCAGCTGCCAGTGATCGGCATCACGGTGTCGCGCTCCGAGCAAGCGCAATTCCCGAAAGTGCAGGGCCTGGCCGAACGCACTGCCGAGTTGCTCGGTGTGGCTATCCCCGACGCCTTCAAGGTCACCCTGTGGGACGAGTATTTCGGGCCGCGGTATGGCGAGCCAAACGCTGGCACCCTCTCGGCGATCAAACTTTTGGCCAGCCAGGAAGGTCTGTTGCTGGACCCGGTGTATACCGGCAAGGCCATGGCCGGTTTGCTCGACGGCATCGGGCGCCAGCGCTTTGAAGAGGGGCCGATCATTTTCCTGCATACCGGTGGCGCGCCGGCATTGTTTGCCTATGACTCAGTATTCAACTGATTGAATACTGTCGATGTGGGAGGTGTACATATTTCTAAAAAGAATATGAAATTGTATTTTTATTATTTTCAAGACTTAAAAACCCACCTTATCATCGCGCCGAAGGCGAAGACGCGCTTCGCGCTTTAGGGCAGGATACGACTACCGCGTCACCTGCTTCGCTCACCATAAAAAACACAGGGGCTCTCCATGACTATTTCTGCATTTCGTCGCACGCTGTTGGTTGGCACTTTGGGCCTCGCGCTTGGCGCTGGCTGGTTGGGCCAGGCGGTTGCCGGCGAGCAATTGAACACCATCAAGAAGGCCGGCGAGATCAAGATCGGCCTGGAAGGCACCTACCCGCCGTTCAGCTTTGTCGATGAAAGCGGCAAACTCAGCGGTTTCGAAGTGGAACTGTCCGAGGCGCTGGCCAAGGAGCTGGGCGTCAAGGTCAAGCTGCAAGCCACCCCTTGGGACGGCATCCTCGCCGCGCTGGAATCCAAGCGCCTGGACGCCGTGGTCAACCAGGTGACCATCTCCGAAGAGCGCAAGAAAAAGTATGACTTCTCCAAGCCTTACACCGTGTCCGGCATCCAGGCGCTGGTGCTGAAAAAGAACGTCGACTCGATCAAGAAAGCCGACGACCTGGCCGGCAAGAAAGTCGGTGTGGGCCTGGGCACCAACTACGAACAATGGCTCAAGGACAACCAACCAAAAGCCATTATCAAGACCTACAACGACGACCCGACCAAGTTCCAGGACCTGCGCATCGGCCGTATCGACGCCATCCTGATCGACCGCCTGGCCGCCCTGGAATACGCCAAGAAAGCCCCCGACACCGCCGCTGCCGGCGACGCCTTCTCCCGTCAGGAATCCGGTATCGCCCTGCGCAAAGGTGAGCCCGAGCTGCTCGATGCGGTGAACAAGGCTCTGGACAAACTGCGCGCCGACGGCACGTTGAAGACGCTGTCCGAGAAGTACTTCAACGCTGACGTCACGCAATAATGGAAGCAGGTTTCCAACTCGCGCTGGACTCCGCGCCCTTTCTGCTCAAGGGCGCGTACTACACGGTAATCCTCAGCCTGGGCGGGATGTTTTTCGGCCTGCTGCTGGGCTTCGGCCTGGCCTTGATGCGCCTCTCGCGCTTCAAGCTCTTGAGCTGGACCGCCCGGGTCTACGTGTCGTTCTTTCGCGGCACGCCGTTGCTGGTGCAGCTGTTCCTGATCTACTACGGCTTGCCGCAAGTGGGCATCGAGCTGGACCCGATCCCGGCCGCCATGATCGGCTTTTCGCTGAACATGGCTGCCTATGCGTGTGAAATCCTGCGGGCCGCCATCGCCTCCATCGAGCGTGGCCAGTGGGAAGCTGCTGCCAGTATCGGTATGACCCGTGCGCAGACGTTGCGCAGGGCCATCCTGCCCCAGGCGATGCGCACGGCGTTGCCGCCTTTGGGTAACAGCTTTATTTCACTGGTCAAGGACACGGCGCTGGCCGCCACCATCCAGGTGCCCGAGCTGTTCCGCCAGGCCCAACTGGTGTCGGCACGTACCTTCGAAATTTTCACCATGTATCTGTCCGCGGCCCTGATCTACTGGATCCTGGCGAGCATCCTGGCGCATCTGCAAAATCGTCTGGAAGACCGGGTCAACCGGCATGACCTGGAGTCTTGAAGCATGATCGTGGTTGAAAAACTGACCAAGCAATTCAACGGCCAGGTGGTACTCAACGGCATCGACCTTGAGGTCAAGGAAGGCGAAGTGGTCGCCATCATCGGCCCCAGCGGTTCGGGCAAGACCACCTTCCTGCGCTGCCTGAACTTCCTCGAAGAACCCACCAGCGGCCGTATCAAGGTGGGTGACATCGAGATCGACAGCAGCAGGCCGCTCAACCAGCAACAGGGCCTGGTGCGGCGCCTGCGCCAGCATGTGGGCTTTGTGTTCCAGAACTTCAACCTGTTCCCCCACCGCACCGCGCTGGAAAACGTCATCGAAGGCCCCATCGTGGTCAAGAGGATGCCACGGGAAGCGGCGGCCGAACTGGGGCGCAAGCTGTTGGCCAGGGTCGGCCTGGCGGGCAAGGAAGCGTCGTACCCGCGGCGCCTGTCCGGCGGCCAGCAACAGCGTGTGGCGATTGCTCGCGCATTGGCCATGGAGCCGGAGGTGATCCTGTTCGACGAACCCACCTCGGCCCTCGACCCGGAACTGGTGGGCGAAGTCCTGGCGACCATTCGCAGCCTGGCCGAAGAAAACCGCACCATGGTCATCGTCACCCACGAGATGAGCTTTGCCCGTGATGTGGCCAACCGGGTGATCTTTTTCGACAAGGGCGTGATCGTCGAACAGGGCGAAGCCAAGGCGCTGTTTGCCAACCCCAGGGAAGAACGTACCAAGCAGTTCCTGAGCAAATTCCTCGCCCACTGACGCCTCCCAGTGTAGGAGCGAGCTTGCTCGCGAAGAACGTTAACGATAACGCGGTGAATCAGATTGACCGAGTTGCCTGGGCGTTCTTCGCGAGCAAGCTCGCTCCTACAACGGGTTGCAGGTTGAGCGTGTAAAAGCCCCCGTCGCAAGCGCCTTAAAATCCCCCTCCCCGTCAGACCCGTCTGAATCTCGCCAAACCCGCCGTTTAGCCCTTTGCCTCCATTGACGCTCCTTGGCCAACCCTCTTATCTAGCGCCTTGAGGATTGGATCCTATCCCGGCTACTGACTGAATCGTGCCTTTCGAACCCCCTTGCGCCTGTGCGTCCAGGTTTCGGAACGATTGCTGCTGGCTGCATCAAGGAGATTACTTATGACACACACTCAAACCCCGGCCACGCTCAGTGCCCCAAGGCTTCCCCAGGCTATTGGAAACGGCATCAGCGCCCTGGCCTCCGCCCACTTGCAGGTCGATATTTCACCCTACCCGAGCATGGAAGAAGGCGACCTGATCGAACTGTTCTGGAACAACTGCTTCGCCGCCTCGCGCAAGGTGACGGCCTGCAGGATCGGCACGTGTACCCACTTATGCGTACCGCAGAGCTTTGTGCAGGACGGACCGGCACGCGTCCATTACCAGGTCTTGCAGATCGGCCATGGCCCGATGCGCTCGGCGGTGACGCTGGTGCGGGTCAAGACCAGCTATCCGGGCGGTCAGCCTTCGCCGCGCCTGAACCCTGAAGGCGGCGATGAAAATCAGAACCTGGCGCCGGTGAACCTGCCCGAGACGATCCGCCGCCATGGCGTCAACAGCAGCCAGGTAAGGCGCGGTATTCCGCTGACCATTGAGCCCTACCTGAACATGAGCACGGGCGATGCCATCACCTTGCGCTGGGGCGATGTACGCCTGGACCTGCCTCGCATTCAGGCCCAGGGCGTCGGCCTGGCGGTGCAGGTGTGGGTGCCGCCCCACGTGATTGTCGAAGCCGGCGACGACTGCCGGTTGGAGGTCACCTACTGCATTCTCGATCGCGTGGGTAACAACTCCCGCTGGGCGCCCGCCCGCACGCTGCGCATCGCCGCCTGCACACCGCCCCGCCCAGCCTCGCCCGCGCCAGGATATCAACCGCGTCGCTTCGGTTCACCCTGTGAACCGGGGTGACAGCCCTTCTATGCATATTCCTAAAAGTTAGTTTATTTAAATAATTAACACGCTTAGGGTATATGCACCGGACCACCGGACATTCCTGATTTTTCTGTTTATTTCATTGAATGCGAGGTCGGTATGGTCAGAATTACCCCGGTGCGCAACGCCAGGGCATTGCGTGCAGCCAAGGAGCGGCGCTGATGTCTAACTTGGCTCTAACATCCCCCCAGAGCGATCTGGACGTAGCCCCCCTGCTGTTGCCCGCCACGGTGCTGCGCAACGACGCCCAGGCGCTGAGCGCCGCCCACGAGCTGGCCCAGGCTGCACGCCTGCACGCCGCCCAGCGCGACCAGCAACGCAAACTGCCCTGGGCGCAGCTCGAACAGTTCACCCGCAGCGGCTTGGGCAGTATTTCCATTCCCCGTGAATACGGAGGCCCACAGGTGTCGTTTGTGACCCTGGCCGAAGTCTTCGCGATCATCAGCGCAGCCGACCCGGCACTCGGGCAGATCCCGCAGAACCATTTCGGCATCTTGCACGTATTGCAGGGCACCGCGACCGAGCGTCAGAAAAAGCAGCTGTTCCAGAGCGTGCTCGACGGCTGGCGCATCGGCAACGGCGGCCCGGAACGCGGCACCAAAAATACCCTGGAGCTCAAGGCACGCATTACGGCCGAAGGTGATGGGTACGTGGTCAGCGGCCAGAAGTTCTACTCCACCGGCGCACTGTTTGCTCACTGGGTCGCCATAAAAGCGTTGAACGATGACGGCAAGCAAGTCATGGCCTTCGTGCGGCGCGGCAGCGAGGGGCTGCGCATCGTCGATGACTGGTCGGGCTTTGGCCAACGCACCACCGCCAGCGGTACCGTCTTGCTTGATCGCGTGGCCGTGGAGCCGGAACTGGTCATCGACAACTGGCGCCTGGGCGAAAGCCCGAATATCCAGGGGGCCGTGTCGCAACTGATCCAGGCCGCCATCGACGCTGGCATCGCCCGAGGCGCCCTCGACGATGCCATTGCCTTCGTGCGTGAACGCTCACGCCCGTGGATCGACGCCAAGGTCGAACGGGCCAGCGACGACCTGTATGTGATCGCTGATATCGGCAAGTTGAAGATCGAACTGCACGCCGCCGAAGCCCTGCTGCGCAAGGCCGGCCAGGTGCTTGACCAGGTCAGCGCCGCACCGATCACCGCGCAGTCCGCCGCCCACGCCTCGATTGCCGTGGCCGAGGCCAAGGTGCTGACCACCGAAGTGGCGTTACAAGTCACCGAGAAGCTCTTTGAACTGGCCGGCAGCCGCGCCACCCTGGCCGAATTCAACCTTGACCGTCACTGGCGCAACGCCCGGGTGCACACCCTGCACGACCCGGTGCGCTGGAAGTACCACGCCATCGGCGCCTATCGACTCAACGGCACCTTGCCGGCTCGTCATTCCTGGATTTAACCAACCAGAACACTTTTTCCACGAGCTTCTGGAGAAACTCATGACCCTTTCTCACTCCGTCGCGGTCATCACCAGCGACGAACAAGCGCTTATTGTCGCCAGCGATCTTGCTGAAGACTTGCGCCGCGACAGCGCCCAGCGCGACCGCGAACGCCGCCTGCCATTGCCTGAACTGGACGTGTTTTCCCGCTCTGGCCTGTGGGGCATCAGCGTGCCCAAGGCCTACGGCGGCGCGGGCGTGTCCAACGTCACCCTGGCCAAGGTCATCGCATTGATCGCCCAGGCCGATGGCTCGTTGGGCCAGATTCCGCAAAACCATTTCTATGCCCTCGAAGTACTGCGCGTGAACGGCAGCCCCGAACAGCAGCAACGCCTGTACGCCGAGGTGTTGGCCGGCCAACGCTTTGGCAACGCCTTGGCGGAGCTGGGCACCAAGACCGCCCACGACCGCATTACCAGCCTCACCCGCGACGGCGACGGTTTTCGCATCAACGGGCGCAAGTTCTACGCCACCGGCGCGATCTACGCCCAGCGCGTCCCCACTTCGGTGGTGGATGCAAATGGCGTGCAGCAACTGGCCTTCGTACCGCGTGACAGCGAGGGACTGACGGTGATCGACGACTGGAGCGGCTTCGGCCAGCGCACTACCGGCAGCGGCTCGGTAGTGTTCGACAACGTGTGGGTCGCGGCGCAAGACGTGGTGCCGTTCCAGAGCGCTTTCGAACGCCCGACCACCGTCGGCCCGCTGGCGCAGATCCTCCACGCAGCCATCGACACCGGCATCGCCCGTGCGGCCTTTGAGGACGCCTTGCATTTTGTGCGCACCAAGACCCGCCCATGGATCGACGCCGGCAACGACAAGGCCACCGAAGACCCGCTGACACTCAAGAGCTTCGGCCACCTGAGCAGCCGGCTGCACGCCGCCGAAGCCTTGCTGGAACGCTCGGGTGAATGCCTCGACCGCGCCCAGGCCGACAGCAATGCCCAGACCGTCGCCGCAGCCTCCATCGCCGTTGCCGAAATACGCGCCCTGAGTACCGAAATCTCCCTGGCGGCCGGCAGCACCCTGTTCGAACTGGCTGGCAGCCAGGCGACCCTGGCCGAACACGGCCTGGACCGCCACTGGCGCAACGCCCGGGTGCACACCCTGCACGACCCGGTGCGTTGGAAATACCATGCGGTCGGCAACTACTACCTCAACGATGAAAACCCGCCGCTGCGGGGGACCATCTGATGAGCAAAAAGAAAATCCTGCTCAATGCCTTCAACATGAACTGCATCGGGCACATCAATCACGGTTTGTGGGCTCATCCACGGGACAACTCGACCGAGTACAAGACCCTCGAATACTGGACTGAACTGGCGAAGATCCTTGAACGCGGGTTGTTCGACGGTTTGTTCATCGCTGATATCGTCGGCGTGTATGACGTCTATCAGGACTCCATTGACGTGCCCCTCAAGGAGTCGATCCAGCTACCGGTCAACGACCCGCTGCTGCTGGTGTCGGCCATGGCCGCCGTCACCCAGCACCTTGGCTTCGGCCTCACCGCCAACCTCACCTACGAACCGCCGTACCTGTTCGCCCGGCGCATGTCGACGCTGGATCACCTGAGCCGTGGCCGGGTGGGTTGGAACATTGTCACCGGCTACCTCGACAGCGCCGCCAAGGCCATGGGCCTTACCGAACAGGTCGAGCATGACCGGCGCTACGACCAGGCCGATGAATACCTGCAGGTGTTGTACAAGCTCTGGGAAGGCAGCTGGGAAGACGACGCGGTGCGCAACGATCGCCAAGCGCGGGTGTATGCGCAACCGGGCAAGGTGCACAAGGTAGAGCACCACGGCGAGTTCTATCAGGTGGAGGGTTACCACCTGTGCGAGCCCTCGCCGCAGCGCACGCCGGTGCTGTTCCAGGCCGGCAGTTCCGAGCGCGGCTTGCTGTTCGCCGGGCGGCATGCCGAGTGCGTGTTTATCAGCGGGCAGAACAAGGCCGCGACCAAACGCCAGGTGGACAAGGTGCGCGCCAGCGCAGTGGAGGCTGGGCGCAACCCGGACGACATCAAGGTGTTCATGGGCCTGAACGTCATTGTGGGCGCCACTGAAGCGTTGGCCTGGAACAAGCACGCCGAGTACCTCAGCTACGCCAGCGCGGAAGCCGGCGTGGCGCACTTCTCGGCCTCGACCGGGATTGATTTTGCCCAGTACGCGTTGGACGAACCGATCCAGTACGTCAAAAGCAACGCGATCCAGTCGGCCACCCAGAACCTGCAGAACAACGACTGGACCCGGCGCAAATTGCTTGAACAGCACGCCTTGGGCGGGCGCTATATCACCCTGGTGGGCTCGCCTGATCAGGTGGCCGATGAGCTGGAATCCTGGATCAGCGAAACCGGGCTGGATGGTTTCAACCTGACGCGCATTGTGACGCCGGAGAGCTATGTGGATTTCATTGAGCTGGTGATACCGGAGCTACAACGACGGGGCTCGTACAAGACGGAATATGCGCAGGGAACGCTGCGGGAAAAAGTCTTCCACGACACGGCTCGCTTACCCAAACAACACACCGGCTCTACCTACCGCCACATTGTTTGATCGTTCCCACGCTCCGCGTGGGAATGCCTCTTGGACGCTCTGCGTTCGCTTGTGGGACGCGGAGCGTCCCTGGCTTCATTACCGCGCGGAGCGTGGGAACGATCTCGCTACCTAAGACCTTATGACTGGAAAACCACTATGAAAAAGACATTCCTAAACCACCCAGTCAAAGCACTGGCCCTGGCCTTCGGCTTATTCAGCTCGGCGGTATTTGCCGCCGACGCCCCGCTGAAAATCGGCACCACCGCTGCCTTCGCCATTCCGCTGGAAGCCGCCGTAGAAGAGGCCGGCAAGCAGGGCCTGAAGGTCGAACTGGTGGAGTTCACCGACTGGATCGCGCCCAACGTCAGCCTCGCCGCCGGCGATATCGACGTGAACTACTTCCAGCACATCCCCTTCCTGGAGAACGCCAAGGCCGCCGCCGGGTTTGACCTGGTGCCGTATGCGCCAGGCATCATCAATAACGTCGGGCTGTATTCGAAAAAGTACAAAAACTTCAACGAGCTGCCCGCAGGCGCCAGCGTGGCGATTGCCAACGACCCGATCAACAGCGGTCGCGGCCTGCAACTGCTGGCCAAGGCCGGGCTGATCACCCTCAAGCCGGGCGTGGGCTACAAGGCCACCGAAGAAGACATCGTCGCCAACCCGAAAAACATCAAGATCCTGCAAGTGGAAGCGGTGCAACTGGTGCGCGCCTATGACGACGCCGATCTGGTGCAGGGCTACCCGGCGTACATCCGCCTGTCCAAGACCTTCGATGCCGAGTCGGCACTGTTGTTCGACGGCCTCGATCATCCGGAATACGTGATTCAGTTCGTCATCCAGCCCAAGAGCAAAACCGACCCACGGGTGATCAAGTTCGTCGATATCTACCAGCACTCGCCGGTGGTGCGTGCGGCCTTGGACAAGTCCCTCGGCAAGCTCTATCAGGTTGGCTGGGAAGCTAAACCATGAGTGCCGCCAACGCCCGATTGCACGATCTGGCCCCTGCGCCCAGCCACGCCGAACAGACTGAACTGCACCCGGACTTGAACCACGCCCATGTGCGGTTCATCAACCTGGGCAAAACCTATGACGGCACGGTGCACGCGCTGCAAGGCATTGACCTGGCGATCCAGCGTGGCGAAGTGTTCGGCATCATCGGCCGCAGCGGCGCCGGCAAGTCGTCGCTGATCCGCACTATCAATCGCCTGGAACAACCCAGCAGCGGACGGGTGCTGATCGACCAGGTGGACATCGGCAGCTTCGATGAAGACCACCTGGTGGCGCTGCGGCGACGCATCGGCATGATCTTCCAGCACTTCAACCTGATGTCGGCCAAGACCGTGTGGCAGAACGTCGAGTTGCCGCTCAAGGTCGCCGGTGTGCCCCAGGCACAACGCGCGCGAAAGGTGCATGAACTGCTGGAGCTGGTAGGCCTGCAGGACAAACACAAGGCGTACCCGGCGCAGCTGTCCGGCGGGCAAAAGCAGCGCGTCGGCATCGCCCGCGCGCTGGTGCACGACCCCGAGATTCTGCTGTGCGACGAAGCCACCTCGGCCCTCGACCCGGAAACCACCCAGTCGATCCTCGGCCTGCTGCGCGAGATCAACCAGCGCCTGGGCCTGACCATCGTGCTGATCACCCATGAGATGGCGGTGATCCGCGACATCTGCGACCGCGTGGTGGTGCTGGAGCACGGGCGTATCGTCGAGCAAGGCCCGGTGTGGCAGGTGTTTGGCGATCCGCAACATGAGGTCAGCAAGACCCTGCTCGCACCGCTGCAACACGGCTTGCCGCCAGAGTTGCAAAGCCGCCTGCAACCCACGCCAGCCTCGGCCGACGCCGCACTGGTACTGCGCCTGCAGTTCACCGGCAGCGACACCCTGGAGCCAGACCTCGCGGCACTGTTCAGTGCCCTCGGCGGCCGTGTGCGTTTACTACAAGGGGGCGTGGAACGCATCCAGGGGCATGCCTTGGGGCAACTGCTGCTGGCGGTGAATGGATCGCCGCACAACGCCGAAGAACTGCGCAAACGCGCGGCCAACTGGGCACAACAGGTGGAGGTGCTGGGCTATGTGGTTTGATCGTTTAGTGCAGGGCGCCATCGACACCTTGTTGATGGTGGGGGTGTCGTCGCTGATCGCGCTGCTGGTGGGCATTCCGCTGGCAGTCTTCCTGGTCACCAGCGACAAGGGCGGCATCTACCAGGCACCGGCCCTTAACCGCGTGCTGGGAGCGTTCGTGAATCTGTTCCGCTCCATTCCGTTCCTGATCCTGATGGTGGCGCTCATCCCGTTCACGCGCCTGATCGTCGGCACCACCTATGGCGTCTGGGCGGCAGTGGTACCGCTGACCATCGCCGCCACGCCGTTCTTTGCACGCATCGCTGAAGTGAGCCTGCGCGAGGTCGACCACGGCCTGATCGAAGCCGCGCAGGCCATGGGTTGCCGCCGCTGGCACATCATCTGGCATGTGCTGTTGCCAGAGGCGTTGCCCGGCATCGTCGGCGGCTTCACCATCACCCTGGTGACCATGATCAACTCATCGGCCATGGCCGGAGCAATAGGCGCCGGTGGCCTGGGCGATATTGCCTACCGCTATGGCTACCAGCGCTTCGATACGCAGATCATGCTCACGGTGATTGTGCTGCTGGTGGTGCTGGTGGCGGTGATCCAACTGAGTGGGGACCGGTTGGCGCGGGTGTTGAACAAGCGCTGACGTCACGGGCACTCATCCAGTTGGGCAACACTGGCACGGGGCACGAAGGTGATGGTTTTTTCCTTGGCCTGCCAGGGCCGCACGATATAGCTGCCATCCGAGTCGGCCATCACTCGCAGTTTTACGCTGCGCTTGGGGTTGTCGGCGTCTACCAGTGCGCCGGGGACCTTGGCCTCTGCCGCCCAGGTCATCAACGTACAAACGCGCCCTCCCGAGGCGGAGCCTTGCAGCGGCAGGCCACCCAACTTGGCCCCGCTCGCCGGGATCAGCCCGAGTAAAACGATGAGCGCAAAGGCCACCAATGAGGCGAACGCCACCGGGTTTTTCTGGACGCGCATGCGCACCACCAAGCAGGCGGCGCTCCCCTGGATCAGGAACAGCACGGCCATTTCGGCGGCCATGAACGGCGCAAAGAACACGGCGCTGTCGGAGTACTCGCTGAAGGCGCGGGAGACCGGCACCGTCACCATCAGAATGACCACCATTTGAACGACCCCGGCGCCAGCACTGGCCAGCCAGAACTCGCCGGACAACTCACGCAGGGCAACATCGGCGGGGCGCGCACGAATGATGATGCCGACATAGGCCACTACCGCCGCCATGATCGCCACGATCCAACTGAGCGTCAGCAACAGCCCACTTTCGGCGTTCACGGACAGGTATACGGCGGACATCCAGAACACAAACATCACCAACAGGCTGGCCGCCCAATGTCCCAGTAACCTCCTGTGCTGGGCCGTCTCTTGCGGCGACTGCGGGCTGGGATTGAGTTGATCACTCAGGCGCACACCGGTGCCGTTCAGGCGCGTGAACAAGATGAACGTGGGCACCAGGATCGATGCACCCATCATGCCGATCACAAATACCAACATGGCGAACATAGCCGGCAAGGCAGTGAACGCCGACGCCGACAGGATACTCAGCGGCACCTTTTCCACCTGGATGTACTGGTACAGGTACAGGCCCGCCACCGAGAGAACCCCCACCGTCAGCGGCCAGGCACGCTCATTGAGCCACAACAGGCCATTGCTCAATCTTGTGGCGTATTGGTCGACCTTGTTCGCTGCGGTGTCGCTGCCAACGGGTGAACGTTTTTCCTCTTCCATGGATGTGTAGCCCTCTGCAAATGAGGGCCGAATCTTACCCACAATTTCCCGTGGCGGTCTGTCGGATGCGCGCACTGCGACCGCCGTGAAGTGCCCTACAGCGGATACACGGTTTTCAACTGATGAATGGGCCGGGGTATAGTCCCCCTACCTCAGCCGCAGCCGTGCGCCATGCCATGAAACTTGCTCCCGACGACCTCAACCAGATCACCTCCACCACCCTGGGCCACTACAACAAGGTGGCCGAAGACTTCCGTGAAGGCACCCGCGATCACGATGTGAGCCAGAACATCGACGCGCTGCTGCGGCATATCCAGGGCACGCCGCCATTCACTGTGCTGGATTTCGGCTGTGGGCCAGGGCGGGATTTGCAGACGTTTACGCGCATGGGGCATATCGCCGTTGGCCTGGATGGCTCCGAGCGTTTTGCGCAGATGGCCCGCGAAGACAGTGGCTGTGAGGTGTTGCAGCAGGACTTTCTCAAGCTGGACCTGCCCGCCGAACGCTTCGATGGGGTGTTTGCCAATGCGGTGCTGTTTCATATTCCCAAGCAGGAGTTGCCCCGAGTGCTCAAAGAGCTGCACGGCGCGTTGAAGCCTGGGGGCGTGCTGTTCAGCTCCAACCCTCGGGGTGAGAACCAAGAGGGCTGGAATGGGCCGCGGTATGGCTCTTATCACGACCTGCAGGCGTGGCAGGCCTTGCTGACCGCGGCAGGGTTTGAAGAGTTGGAGCATTACTACCGGCCGGCCGGGTTGCCGCGGGAACAGCAGCCTTGGTTGGCGAGTGTGTGGCGTAAACTTTAGTGCTGCATCGCCTGTACCTGCCTCATCGCAGGCAAGCCAGCTCCCACCTTTGGAATGCATTCCCCTGTGGGAGCGGGCTTGCCCGCGATGGCGCCGTAACGGGCAGCGTTATTTCACCTGATACACCACCGGCTCCTCCCCCTCCACAAGCACCGTCACACTGCGCCCGGCATACCCCTGTTTTTCCACCGCCGAGAAATTCGCCACCAGCCGCGTCCCATCGGCGAAGGTGGTTTGCTGCAGCTGTTTGTCCACCGTCAGCCAACGGAAACCAGTCATTTCCTGGATCGCCAAGCGCTGGTGCAACGGCCGGAAGAAGCGGTCCTGGCGCTGAATAATCGGCAGCCGCGCCTTGAGCGTCGCAGCATTGAGGTGGTACAGCGGCGGCACGTTGTAGAGCAGTTGGGTCAGTTCATTGTCGCCCTGCACATTGCTCAGTTTGAGGCTGTCGAACAGCCAATGATGGGTGGTGATCACCGAGCCGTGGAACACCGCCTGATACAACGGCAGGCGCATCGTCGGTTCGAAATACAGCGTGCGAAACGGCTCCTTCAACGGCACCGATTTGAAGAACACCGCCGGTTGCTCCGTGGGGTACCAGTTGCCTACGAAGTACGGCGACTGCGGGTCATGGGTCATCTCGCGGTCACCCCAGCCGATCACCGGGGTCTGCATGCCGTGGGCAAACAGGATGCCCTGGGCGGTGATCGCGTTGCCGTCTTCGGAGCCTGTGACCAGCTTCGGCACGGTGTTGATCCAGCGGGAGGCGTCGATATTGCCTTCGGCGTTTTGTGCCTGGGTCATGCTGGCGTTGCTGCGATAGCTGTCGAACAGCATGCTGGTGGCGTAAGCATCGAGAAACCAGGCATTGAAGCCAGCCTTGGCGTGGACCGCCTTCACCCGCGCCTCCAGCAGCGGCCGGACACACCGCGGGTCGGTGTAATGGCCGGACTTCTGGAAACCGGTTTTCAGCTTGCCGTCTTTCAACACGATCGCGCAGTCGCGATAGGCCTTGGCGCCCAAGTGGGCAGTGGTCCAATCGGGGTTTTCGGTGGCGGACAGGGCCGTTTCATAGGAGTCGTAAGGCGCCATCAGAAAACCGGCTTCCACCCCCGCGCGAATCGCTTCGGGATGCCAGAGGCCACCCTCCCAACCTTCGCCCAAGGTCAGCAACAGACGCTGCAGCCCGGCGTCGCGCAGGGTTTGAATCGTGCTACTGCCCCAGGTTTGCGGGCTGTCACTCAAGGCCCCCGCAAAGTCCACGGCCAGTTCACTGCGCAGCTCACCATAGCGGGCGGCAAGGCGGGTCATGTCGGGCTCTTCCACCTGCCAGGCCTGCCGGGCCTTGGTGTTGATCGCCGCGTTGAGACCGCGCAGCAGCACGGTTTGCTCATAGCGATTCAAGGGAGTGGACTGCGCCAGCAGCTGTGCGCTCTCTTTGTCCATCAGCGTCTTGAGTTCATGGCTGCGCAGCCGTTTGATCAATGTTGGCCAATCACGCACATCGCCCAGAGCCAGCAGGCCGTTGTCCCAGAGGTACACATGGCTGGCGCCCAGCAGCTTCTGGGCTTCGGGTGTTTGCCGCAGCTTGTCCGCCAACGGTTCATAGCGGCCCTGCTCCACCAGCCACTGGCGGTAGCGCTTGGCGCCAGCCAATGGGTCGGCATCGCCCAGGTACAGCCGCAGCGTCATCGGCGCATCAGGCGCCAGCGAGGTGAATTCATGGGCCGCGGAGAGGGCCAGGCCGTTGCCGTCGGCTTGCCATTGCAGGCGGTTGTTGTAGGGGTTGGTCAACAGCCAGTTCAACGTGAAGCCACCGTGATCCACGCCCCACAGCGGCAGGCTCAGGTCCTGGGTGGTATTGAACTCACCCCGCTCCAGCAGAAACGTCTTCCAGATGGCATTGCCGGCAGGCACGTAATGCCCCTCGGCCAAGGGCCAGATCAACCCTCGCCCCATGGCCTCGGCAGGCTGGCGCAGCAGGGCCAGCTCACCGGGCGCGCGGGCCTTGATGGTCAGGACTAAATCGCGCTGCTCCATGCGGACGCTCAGGCGATAGGCGCCGTTGTCCCATTGCCAAGTGGCTTGGTCAGGCGTGTTTTGCAATTGGCTGACGGCATGCGCGGCCACACCGCTGGATGCCTGCACCGAAGCCTGGCCTGCGGGTGTCACGCGCAGCGCCAGGGTGGCGGGGTCGAGTTCGACGCGCCAAAAGGCGTTTTCCAGTACGGTGGCGGCGAAGGCAGGCGGTGCAAGGAGCAACGCGCAAAACAGCAAGGTGAAACGCAGGCACTGCATGAGGACCGACCTGGGTTTGGAATGAGGACCAGAGGGTACAACATGCAAGGGTCAGCCAGGACGACGTCGGGATTTTTCAGAAGCTTCACACAGCCTCAGTCAGTTAAGGCTCTTTTGTAGGAGCGAGCTTGCTCGCGAAAAACTCACAGGCGCCGCGTTTACTCAGGAAGCACGCGTTATCGTTGACGTTTTTCGCGAGCAAGCTCGCTCCTACAGAATTAATCCTGTTGTGGCTGATGTTCCTGTTTCGGCTCGCGGATCTTGTACCAGGCCACATACAGCGCCGGCAGAAACAGCAACGTCAGCAACGTCGCAATGATGATCCCGCCAATCATCGCGTAGGCCATCGGCCCCCAGAACACCTCTCGTGCAATCGGTATCATGCCCAGGCTCGCCGCCGCAGCCGTCAGCAGAATCGGTCGACGCCGGTGTTCGGTGGCTTCCACCACCGCATCCCACGGCGTGTAGCCGGCCTCTTCGTACTCGTGGATCTGTGTGACCAGAATCACCGAGTTGCGGATGATGATGCCGATCAGCGCCAGGATCCCCAGGATCGCCACAAAGCCCATGGGCGTTCCCGTGGGGATCAACGCCAGCACCACGCCGATCAGCCCCAGTGGCGCGACGCTGGCTACCAGGAACATCTTCTGCACGCTGTGCAACTGGATCATCAGGAAGGTGGCCATCAGGAACAGCATCAACGGCACTACCTTGGCGATAGGTCCCTGAGCCTTGCCACTTTCTTCCACAGTGCCACCGGTGGCGACTTTATAGCCCACCGGCAAGCCTTCGCTGAATTTCTCGATGGTCGGCGCCAATTGCTTGACCAGGTCGGTCGGCTGCATCTCATCGCGCACCGCGGCCTTGATGGTAATCGTCGGCTTGCGGTCACGACGCCAGACCAGCGGCTGCTCCAGCTCGTAACGCACGGTGGCGAACGCCAGCAGTGGAATCGAGGTGCCGTTGGGCGTGACGATCTGCAGGTTCTGCAAGGTTTCCGGCGTACCGCGCTCGGCATCCTCGGCGCGGCCGACCACGTTGATCAGGTAGATATCGTCGTGCACCTGGGTCACCGCCGCGCCGCTGACCACGCTGTTCATCAACTGCGCCACGTCTTCCGACGAAAGCCCCAGTTGCCGCGCCTTGTCCTGGGCGATGTCGACGCGCAGCACTTTGCCCGGCTCGTTCCAGTCGTAGATGATCTCGCCCAGGTGGGTGTTCTGATCCAGCAAGGTCGCCAGTTCAATGGCGTGTTTGCGCACCTGGTCGATGTCTTTGCCGGACACGCGGTACTGGATCGGCCGCCCTACCGGCGGGCCCATTTCCAGCGGCTGAACGTAGCTGCCGATACCGACAAAATCATCGCGCAAGCGTTGTTGCAGGCGGGCGATCAGGGCGCCACGCTCTTCCAGGCCCTTGCTCACAATCACCAGTTGCGCGTAGTAGGGGTTTTCCAACTGCTGGTCCAGCGGCAGGTAGAAACGGATCGCGCCCTGGCCGATGTAGGTGCTCCAACGGGCGATATCGGGGTCGTCCTTGATGATCGCTTCGAGGCGGTCTACCGCCTTGCGCGTCTCGTTGATCGAGGCGTTTTGCGGCAGGTTCAGGTCGACGAGAATTTCCGGACGGTCCGACGACGGGAAGAACTGGTTCTGCACAAATTGCATCGAAAACACCGAGGCCACGAACAGCGCCACGGTGATACCAATCGCCCACCAACGGTTGCGCATGGCCCACAGCATGCCGCCATTGAAGGCACGGCCAATGCGCCCCGGCTCGGCGTTGTGCGGTTTCACATTGGCGCTGAGGATATGCACGCCGATCACCGGCGCAAACAGCACCGCCACCACCCACGACACCAGCATCGCCACGGCAATCACCGCGAACAAGGTAAAGGTGTACTCGCCCGCCGAACTGGCGTTGAGGCCAATCGGCACGAAGCCGGCCACGGTCACCAGCGTGCCGGTGAGCATCGGGAAGGCCGTGGAGGTATAGGCGTATGTCGCCGCCTGTTCCTTGGTTTCGCCTTTTTCCAGGCGCGTGATCATCATCTCCACGGTGATCATCGCGTCATCCACCAGCAGGCCGAGGGCGATGATCAATGCGCCCAGCGACACGCGCTGCATGGTGATGCCGCTGTATTCCATGAACACGAACACCAGCGCCAGCACCAACGGAATCGAGCACGCCACCACCAACCCGGCGCGCATGCCGAGGCTGATAAAGCTCACCACCAGCACGATGATCACCGCCTCGAACAACGCGCTGGTAAACCCGCCGACGGCTTCTTCCACCACTTCGGCCTGGTCGGACACCTTGTGCACGCCGACGCCCACCGGCAGGTCGGCGGTCAGCTCGTCCATGCGCCCGTGCAGGGCCTTGCCGAACGACTGGATATTGCCGCCCTTCTGCATGGCGATGGCCAAGCCAATCGCCGGTTTGCCGTTGAAGCGGAACATCGGCCGCGCCGGGTCCACATAGCCACGGCTGATGTCGGCAATATCCGCCAGCCGGTAGAAACGGTCATTGAGGCGCAGGTTGACGTTGGCCAGGTCTTTCTCCGAGGCGAACTGCCCGGAGGTGCGCACCGAAATCCGCTCCGGCCCAGCCTCGATTACCCCGGCCGGCGTTACCGCATTCTGCGATTGCAGGCTTTGCACGACCTGGCGCTGATCAATCCCCAGTGCCGCGAGTTTGCGCGTGGAGAAATTCAGGTAGATCACTTCGTCCTGCTGGCCGATCATTTCGACCTTGCCCAGCCCCGGTACCGAACGGATTTCGGCGCGCACCTGCTCCACGTAATCACGCAGCTGACGCATCGACAGGCCATCGCCGGTAAAGGCGTACACCGAGCCGAACACGTCACCGAATTCATCGTTGAACGACGGCCCCTGCAAACCCTGGGGGAAGGTGCCGCGGATATCATCGATCTTCTTGCGAACCTGGTACCAGATCTCCGGGATGGCCTTGGCGCTGGTGGTGTCCTTGAGGAACACGAACACCGTGGACTCGCCCGGCCGGGTGTAGCTTTTCACGTAGTCGAGGGAGTCGAGTTCCTCGAGTTTTTTCTCGATGCGGTCGGTGACCTGCTTGAGGGTTTCTTCCTGGGTCGCGCCCGGCCAGCGGGTCTGGATCACCATGGTCTTGATGGTGAACGACGGGTCTTCTTCACGGCCCAGGTTCATGTACGAGAACACGCCCATCAGCAGCGCGACGAACATCAGGTACCAGACGAAGGACTGATGCTTGAGGGCCCAGTCGGATAAGTTGAAGCTCCCTTTCATCGCGGGCTGTCCTCGTCGATTTTGACTTTTTGCCCAGGTTTCAGGCTGTTCACGCCGGCGGTGACAATGCGCTCGCCGGGTTTGACGCTGCCATTGAGCAAGGCGCTGTGAGCATCACGGCTGATAACCGTGACCTCGCGGGGTTGCACGGTCTGGCTCTGGGTGTCGAGCAGCCAGATACGGGTCTTGCCGTCGACTTCCTGCAAGGCGCTCAGGGGCAGTTCGATACGCGGGGCGATGGCGGTGCTCAAAGTCACGCTGATTGCCGTGCCCAGGCGGAACGCCGGCGGGGTTTCGGCCAGGCTCAGGCGTGCGCGACGGGTGCGCGTGGCGCTTTGGGCCTGAGGCTCGATCTCACGCACCACGGCAGTGGTGTGCACGCTGGGGTCCAGTTGGCCAGCGACCAGGAACACCACATCGGCAGGCAAGCGTTCAGCCAGGCCGGCGGGCAGGTCGATCACCGCTTCCTTGATGTCCGGACGGGCCAGGGTCACTACCTGCTGGCCGGCGCTGACCACCTGGCCGGCTTCGGCATTCCAGGCGGTGACGATGCCGGCATGGTCGGTACGCAGTTCGGCGTAGTTGAGCTGATCCTTGGCCTGGTTGACCGAAGCACGGGCCTGGTCGAGGGTCGCCTGGGTGGTTTTCAGGTCGGTCTGGGCCACATCCAGTTGGGCCTGGGCGCCGACGCCACGGTTGAACAGCTCCTGTTGCCGCCGAGCGTTGGCCTGGGCGTTGATGAACTGCGCCTGTACGCGCGCCAGGTCGCCCTGGGCAGCGCGCAATTGGTTCTGCTGGTCGGTGGGGTCAAGCACGGCGAGCAGGGCGCCCTTCTCCACTTCGGCGCCGACATCCACAGCGCGACGGGCGATGCGGCCCGGCACACGGAAACCCAGGTTGCTTTCATAGCGGGCCTGGATGGTGCCGGCGAAACGGCCCAGGTTTTCCTGGTCTTCAGCCTTCACTTCCATGGACAGCACCGGGCGTATGGGTTCGGGCGGCGCCTCTTCCTTGGAGCAGGCCATCAGCAACAGGCTGGCGGCGACAATGAGCGTCAATTGCTTCATGGCTGCGCTCCGGGTTGGGCGATCTCGACGACCATGCCGGGGTGCAGCAATTGCCCACCGGCTATCACGACTTTTTCACCGCCTTTGAGGCCCTCGCCGATGATCACTTTGCCGGTGAGGTAGCGCGCCACGGTGACCTTGTGCAACTGCGCCTTGCCTTCGCCGTCCACCAGCCACACGGCTGGCTCGTTGAGGTCTTTGGTCAGCGCTGACCAAGGCAGCTCGATGCTCGCCTTGGCCGGGCCATTGGCGGTGGCGCTGACCACCGACCCCAGTTCCATGCCCTTGGGCAGGCTTTGCAGGGCGATCTTCACTTGCACGGTGCCGGTATTGGCGGCGACGGCGGGCGTGACTTCGCGGACTTTGCCCACGGCCTTGATGCTCGGGTTGTCCAGCAGGCTCACCGTAATCGGCGCGTCGGGCGGCGGCTCCACCAGCAAGGACTCATACACGTTGAACACGGCGTCACGTTCGCCATCGCGGGCGAGGCTGAAGATCGGCACGGTGGCCTGTACCACTTGGCCGACTTCGGCCTGGCGCGCCGTGATGATCCCCGGGGCATCGGCGATCAACGCGGTGTAGCCCAATTGTTCGCGGGCATTGGCCAACTGCGCCTGGGCAGCGGCCAGGGCACTTTGGCTGCTGCGCAGCGCGGCCTGGGCGGCGTCATATTCGCTGCGGCTGGTATAGCCTTTGGGCAAGAGTTTTTCCTGGCGCACAAAGGCGGCGGCGGTCTGCTTGACCCGCGCCTGTTCGGCCACGACCTGGGCCTGGGCCGAATCGACGTTGGTTTGCAGGTCCTTGGGGTCGAGCTTGGCCAGGACTTGCCTGGCTGTGACGCGGTCGCCCACGTCGACCATGCGCTGGATGATCTTGCCGCCCACGCGAAAGGACAGATCGGTTTGCACCCGCGCCTGGATATCACCGGTCAGCGTCACCGCCGCGGCAAAATCCGCCGACTGCACGGTTTGCACGAACACCCGCGAATGCTGCTTGGGCTCGGCTTTGTCCTGGCCACAGCCGCTGAGCAGCGCCAGGAGGCCAAGGCTGAAAATAAATGTCGAGGTGCGACCGCCCATGCAGGCTCCTTTTGCGTGATGCCGACGTTCAAGTGTGTATGCGACTGTGAGCTTAGATCAGGGTTCCTTATCTGCATGGAGGATCCCATACTCCAATGGTTCCCATGCTGACTAAATACACATGCTTAAAACCCTCGCGGTGGCCAATTACCGCTCGATCAACAAATTGGTGGTGCCCCTGGACCGGCTGAACCTGGTGACAGGGCCCAATGGCAGCGGCAAGTCCAACCTGTATCGCGCCCTGCGCCTGCTGGCCGAAACTGCCCAGGGTGGGGTGATCAATGCGCTGGCCCGCGAAGGCGGGCTGGATTCCACATTCTGGGCCGGGCCGGAAAACATCAGCCGGCGCATGCGCAATGGCGAAGTACCGGTGGAGGCCGTGGTCGCCCAAGGCGTCAAACGCTTGCGCCTGGGCTTTGCCGGGGAGGACTTCAGCTACGCCATCTCCCTGGGCATGCCCATCCCGGTTCCCGGCAGCGAGTTCAAACTGGACCCGGAGATTAAAAAGGAATGTATCTGGGCCGGCCCTCTCTATCGCCCGGCCAGCCTGCTGGTTCAGCGCTCGGGACCGATGGTACGCGCCCGTGATGGCCGCGCCTGGGACGTGCTGGCCCAACACACGCCCAACTATCACAGCCTGTTCGATCAGGTCGGCAGCCTGCGCGGTTCGCCGGAAGTGTTGCTGCTGCGCGAAAGCATCCGTGGCTGGCGCTTTTATGATCACTTTCGCAGCGATGTGGATGCGCCGGTACGCCAGCCGCAATTAGGCACGCGCACGCCGGTGCTGCATCACGACGGTCGGGATTTGGCGGCCGCGTTACAGACGATTCGCGAAGTGGGCGATGTCGAGGCGTTGCAGCACGCGGTCAGTGATGCCTTCCCCGGCGCACGGTTGCATATCGAACCGTTGCAGGGCGGACGCTTTGCCATTGAGTTCTATCAGGAAGGCTTACTGCGCCCGTTGTCGGCGGCGGAGCTGTCGGACGGCACCCTGCGTTACCTGCTGCTGATCGCAGCACTGCTGACCCCACGCCCGCCGACCATGATGGTGCTGAACGAGCCGGAGACCAGCCTGCATCCCGACCTGTTGCCGGCACTGGCGCGCTTGATTATCCAGGCGTCGAAGCAGTGCCAGGTGTGGGTGGTGAGCCATGCCAGCCGCTTGATTGCAGCGTTGCAGCAGGATGAGGGGTGTAACTCGATTGTGTTGGAGAAGGTGATGGGGGAAACGCGAATTGTAGGGCAGGGCATTTTGGATGCGCCGGCGTGGCATTGGCCGGAGTAGGAGCGAGCTTGCTCGCGAAAAACGTCAACGATAACGCAGCGCTATCTGCTAGCCCGCGTTGCCTGTGCGTTCTTCGCGAGCAAGCTCGCTCCTACAAGGACGGGGTGATCAATCAGCCCTGCCACTTACCGCCTTCGACAATCACACTCTCAGGCTTGGTGTCATCGCTCAGCTCTTTACGCACATATTGGTCATAAAGCTTGAGCAGGAATTTCTCCTCGCCCAGCTTCGCAAGCTCAGCGTTCACCCAGTCACGCAGCTCGATATTGCCCTTCTTCACCGCCGGGGCAATCGGCGCTTCATCCCCCAGTTTCTCTTCCAGTACGCGGTAGCCAGGGTTCTGCTTGGCCCAACTGAACAGCACCAGGTTGTCTTGCGCATAGGCATCCCCACGGCCAGCCGACAGCGCCTGCAGCGACTCGGAGTTCTTCTCGAATTTGAGCAGCTTCCAGTCCGGGTGGTTCTTGGTCAGCCAGATATCCGCCGTGGTGCCGGTGGTGACGATGGTCGTGCGGGTTGCCAGGTCATCCAGGCTTTTGACGGCGCTGTCATTCGGCACCAGAGCCTGCACCGCCACTTTCAGGTTGGGGTTGGTGAAGTCCACTGCTTCCTTGCGTTCAGGCGTCACGGTCATGTTGGCGAGAATCAGGTCGACCTTGTCGCTTTGCAGGAAAGGAATGCGACTGGCCGGTTCCACGGCGACAAACTCCACCTTGTTTTCATCGCCCAGCAGGTCCTTGGCGAACTGCCGGCCGATGTCGGTATCGAAGCCGACATAACGACCCGCTTCGTCCACAAAACCGAATGGCGGCTTGTCGGTAAACACGCCGACAATCAGCTTGTCCCGCGCTTTGATTTTGTCGATGTAGCTCACAGCCGCGGGTTTTACCGGCTCTTCGGCCTTTTTATCGCAGCCGGCCAGCAAGGCGACGGCAAACAGTGGCAGCAGTAACTTTTTCATATCAGCTCCAGTTCCTTGATCTTTTTGGGCAGTGTTGAAACAAAGGAGAACTTCTCCAGGAACTGCTGCGCGCGTGCGGTCTGCGGGTTCGTAAAGAATGCCTCGGGGGTGTTGTGTTCGAGGATGCGACCGGCCTCCATGAACACCACGCGGTCGGCGACGGCGCGGGCGAAGGCCATTTCGTGGGTAACGATCAGCAGGGTCATGCCATCGCGGGCCAGGTCCTGGATCACTTCCAGCACTTCCTTGACCATCTCCGGGTCGAGGGCCGCGGTGACTTCGTCAAACAGCATGACCTGGGGGTTCATGCACAACGAGCGGACGATGGCGATGCGTTGCTGCTGGCCGCCGGAAAGCTGGCGTGGGAAGGCGTCGCGCTTGTCGGCAAGGCCCACGCGCTCCAGCAATTTTTCCGCCTGCTCACGGGCTTCACGCGGGTCGCGCTTTTGCACTTTGAGCGGGCCGAGCAGGATGTTGTCGAGCACGCTCATGTGCGGGAACAGGTGGTAGCTCTGGAACACCATGCCAATGTCCTGGCGTACCTGGCGCCAGTCGGTGGTTTTATCCAGCAGCTCTTTGCCGGCGAACCGCAGACTGCCGCTGTGTGCCACTTCCAACCCGTTCAAACAACGCAGCAAGGTGCTTTTGCCACAGCCGCTGGGGCCGAGGATCACCACCACTTCGCCGCGTTGCACGCTCAGGTCGATACCCTTGAGCACCTGCGCCTCGCCGAAGAATTTGTTGAAACCCTGGAACTCGATCAATGCGCTCATGCTTGGGCCCAGCGCCGTTCCAGCACCTTGGAGGCGGCTGACAACGGGTAGCAGATAAAGAAGAAAAACAGGAACAGCGCACCGTAGATCAATACCGACTCATAGGTGCGCTCGATGATTTGCTGGCCGACCTTGATCACATCCACCACGCCGATCAGCACCGCCAGGGAGCTGGTCTTGATGATGCGCGTGTACACATTGATGGTCGGCGGCGTCATGCGCTTGAGGGCCTGGGGCAGCAGCACATAGCCGTACAACTGTGGGCCGGACAGGCCAATCGACAAGCCCGCTTCGCGCTGGCCACGGGGCAGCGAATGCAACGCGCCACGCACCACTTCGCCCACCTCGCTGGCGCCCCACAACGACAGCACCAGCACCGCGCACCAGAAACTGGGGATGCTCAGGCCGAAGAAGATCGGCACGCCAAAAAACAGCAGGTACAACCACACCAGTACCGGAATGGCGCGGAACAGTTCCAGGTAGACCCGCAGCACGCCGTTGATCGCTTTGTTATTCAAAGTGCGCAGCACGCCGTAGAGCACGCCGCCAACCGTACTGAAGGCGATGCTCAAAAACGAAATCGACAGGGTTTGCGCAGCGCCCTTGCCCAGTTGCGGCAACGACACCCAGAGCAACTCAAGACCCGAACTGGCCATGTTGGAGCCTCCTTTCCAGGCGGCTGAGCAACAGCGACAACGGCAAGAACAACAGCACGCAAATCAGCGTCAGCACAGCGAGCATTTCGTAGGTTTTGTAGTAGAGGGCGATGTAGCTCTTGGTGGTGTAGAGAATTTCCGGCACCGCCACGGCGGAAACCACCGTGGTTTCCTTGAGCAGAAAGATGAAATTGGCGAACAGCGCCGGCAGGCTGAGGATGCCGGCCTGGGGCAGGATCACATGGCGCAACAGCTGCCAATCGGACAGGCCAATGGACTTGCCCGACTCGATTTGCGCCAGCGGCACCGCTTCCACACCAGCGCGCAGCACCTCGGTGAGATAGGCGCCGCCCAGAAAGGTCATGGTGATGATCGCCGCCCAGAACCCGGAAATATTGAAACCCAGGGCCGGCAGCGCGAAGTAGACGAAGAACAGTTGGATCAACAGCGGCGTGTTACGCGCCAGCTCCACATAGAGCGCCACCAGGCGCGACAGGTAAGGCGTGCGAAACACCAGCAGCGCAGCGTTGATCAGCGCCACCAGCAAGGACGTGGCAATGGCGATCAGGCCGACTTGCAGCGTCACACCCACGGCCTTGAGAAACGCCGGCAGGGTGCTGAGGATAAAAGCGAAATCGAAGGTCATGTGCAGTCCATATCGCCGCATGGGTAATGCCGCGAGCGCAGTCCGTGCCGACGTGGATAACGTCAGCTAGCGCGAACTTTAAAGGTATAAAAATCAAAGTTTAAATACCGAAATAGCATATTGATATCACCCAAAAACCTAACCTCTGTGGGAGCTGTCGATCGTTCCCACGCTCTGCGTGGGAATGCAGCCCCAGGACGCTCTGCGTCCGCTCTAAAGTCGTGACGCAGAGCGTCACAGGAGACGTTCCCACGCGGAGCGTGGGAACGAGCAATCGCACAGTTTTGACTGTATTTCAGATAAAAAAACGCCGACGCTGTAGTAGCCGTCGGCGTTGAAACCTTGAAGGGGGTTTTGGCTTACATCAGAACGCTGGCACCACCGCGCCGTTGTACTTCTTCTCGATGAAAGCTTTGACTTCCGGGCTGGTCAGGGCCTTGGCCAACTTCTGGATAGCATCGCTGTCCTTGTTGTCCGGGCGGGCCACCAGGAAGTTTACGTAAGGTGATTTGGCGTCTTCGATGATCAACGCGTCCTTGGCCGGGTTCAGGCCAGCTTCCAGGGCGTAGTTGGTGTTGATCAGGTCGAGGTCAACCTGGTCCAGCACCCGTGGCAGCAGGGCCGATTCCAGCTCTTTGAACTTCAGGTTCTTCGGGTTGCTGGCGATGTCTTTCGGCGTGGCCAGGGCGTTGGTCGGGTCTTTGAGGGTGATCACACCGGCCTTTTGCAGCAGCAACAGGGCGCGGCCGCTGTTGGAGCCTTCGTTCGGAATCGCCACGGTGGCGCCATCTTTCAGATCTTCGATTTTCTTGATCTTTTTCGAGTAGCCGCCGAAGGGTTCAACGTGCACGCCCACCACGGTAATCAGATTGGTACCTTTACCCTTGTTGAAGTTTTCCAGGTACGGCAGGGTCTGGAAATAGTTGGCATCCAGGCGTTTCTCAGCGACTTGCACGTTTGGCTGTACGTAGTCGGTAAAGACTTTGATCTGCAGGTCCACACCTTCCTTGGCCAGGGTCGGCTTGATCAGCTCGAGGATTTCGGCGTGGGGAATCGGCGTAGCAGCCACCACCAGTTTCTCGCTGGCCTGGGCAAAGCCAGCAGTCAGGGCAGCCGCCAGAGCGGTAAACAACAGAACCTTTTTCATGCAATGTCCTTCTAACGACCGTTTTTATGTGAGGTGCCAGCGAAGTGCTATCGCGGCGTGGAAAGGACAATACCTAGATTTTTTATTCCCGAACAATATCTTTTATTCACGTTGATATTCCATTTTGCTCATACAGAAATTTACGCACCGATTCCTGCTCGGCCGGGCTGGCGCTGGCCAAAATTCGTCGCACTTGCTCCAGCGGCGAACCCGCCGCTGGCAAGTTCAAATGCTCGGGCAAGATTTCATCGCCGCTGCTCACCAGCAAGGCAAAGTGAATGACGTTTTCCAGTTCGCGGGTATTACCCGGCCAAGTGTGGTGTTCCAGCACCTGCTGGGCGGCGTCGCTGATCAGTGGCACCGGCAGGTCCAGGCGCTGGCTGTAGATGCCGAGGAAATATTCGGCCAGGGACAAGATATCCCCCACCCGCTCGCGCAACGCCGGCAGGTCCAACCGGCCCTCACTCAAATAATGGAACAGACGCTCGTGAAACTTGCCCACGGCCACGGCCTGGGCCAGGTCGATACTGGTGGCGGCCACCAGGCGCACATCCACCGGGCTGGGCTGGTGGGCACCAACGCGGGTGACTTCGTGGTTTTCCAAAGCCGCGAGCAATTTCACCTGGATCGGCAGCGGCAAGTCGCCGATCTCATCCAGGTACAAGGTGCCGCCATTGGCCGAGCCGAACCAACCCGCCCGGCTGCTCGCCGCGCCACTGTGACTGCCGGCGGCATAGCCGAACAACTCGGCATCCGCATAGGTGGGGCTGATGGCGCCACAGTTGACCGAGACAAACAGGCCAGTACGGTCACTACCACGGTGGATGTGCCGCGCCAGCAACTCTTTACCGCTGCCGGTTTCTCCTCGAATCAATACGGGTAAGGCGCGCGGCGCAAGGCTTTCCAACTCTTCACGCAGTTGGCGTGAGCGTGGGTCGACGAACACCAGCGCCTTGGCGCGGATGCTCAACGGGCTTTTTTCAGCATCGGGAAAGGTCAGCAGCGGCTGGCCGAAGGTTTCATGCAGACTCATGGCAGGCTCCCGCCCCAATCCACTCAGGGACGGGGCGTTGAAAAAATATTAGGCGCTGCGCCGAGCGTGGTGCTCGAGGCGATGTTGCAGGCGATAGAGGTAAGCAAACCCTTGCTCCCAGCGCCGGTGGCCGGACTTCACATTGATATGCCCGGCGCCCGACAAGATGCCGGCTTCGGCGCCCCACTGACGCGCCAGTTCCAGAGCCCTGGGGGCGCTTACGGCACTGTCGTTGTCGGAGCTGACCACCTGGCTGGGAAATGGCAGCAGGTCAGTTGGAATAGGGGCGAAATTGCGCAGTGCAGGGGCACACGCAGAACGCTCGACATCCGCCGGTGCCACCAGCAATGCGCCGCGTACCTGCCGCAAGAAGTGCACGGGGGCAGTGGCGGCCCAGTGGGCCACGGTGATGCAACCCAGGCTATGAGCGATCAGGATGACCGGCGTGCTGTCGGCGGCGATGGCCTCGGCCAGTGCGGCGACCCAATCCTCGCGACGCGGCGTCAGCCAATCGGCCTGTTCCACCCGTGCGCTGTTGGGCAAGCTGTTTTGCCAATGGGTTTGCCAATGATCTTCTGGCGATCCTTGCCAGCCCGGCACGATCAGATAACGAATCGACTCGCTGTGCATGGGTGTGCCCTCCTGCAGCGTTTAACGTTGCTGGTCAGTATAGGGTGAGGCTCACGCACCAATAAGGAATAAAAAAGAATTTATTAATAACCAAAAGGAATTTACATCTTTTCAGAACTTGCTTGTCCCCGCCCCTTCATTAAAACCGGCCATTGCGCCCCGGCAACCGCGGCGCGATGACCGAGCCAAACTCAGCGAGAATGATGCATAGAGTGTTCCGAGCCGATCGCAACTCCGAGCTTATGGTTCATCGCCATATAATAATCACGCACTTGTGTAAGTTTTTCCGCATACGCTTGCGGAAGTAAAATACGCGCTTCCAACAGTTCCGTCAGCTCCTCAACTTCTGAAAAAAACCCATATTCTTTTTGCGCCAATACATCACCAAACATTCTCGGCCCAGTGATTTCGAAAATTTTCTTTTCATACTCGTTATAAATTTGCCGCTCTGCGGCTGTCGAGTTTTCCTTCAGAAAGGGACGATTAGCGTTTAGCCATTCTTCGTTTGCCTTGTATCGCTCATACGCCGTCTCCAAAATCTCGTCAAATACAGGGTTGTCTGGATGACTGGCAAAATTACTGGTGTTGAAGCCATTGAAGTCCGTAGGTTCGTAAGTAACCGGCACGTTCATCAAGATATCATTAGGCGTGGCTTTCAATGTGACCTCGCCCACATTAAAGGTCAGCGCATCATCCGTATCCAGATAGATGCCACCGTACTTTTTCATTAGCACAGCGCGCATGACGTCCGATGACGCCGCTAAATTCTGCCCACGCCCTGAACGGAAAAACTGATACATCTCGCCGTATTGACCTGCATTCAGAGCCTGAAAACTTTCATCGGCCTTTAAATCATGAACTTCAAGCCCACCCACTTTATGATCCAATGCTGAATGTATTTTCTGAAAAGTATCCGCGTCATTGGCATCGACGTGAACAATCGACTTATACCCGGGGCTTTTCCGGGAATTTTCCATAATATTATTGAGTAGATTTTCCGGCATTTCATTGCCGGCCCAAAAATAGTGGATCACTTTCGGCACGTCTGTAGCACCGGACGGCAGTACCGGCATTCTCGGTAGTTTCAGTACTTTGGTTGTCATCGAAGCAGGCGCATTTTTACTGGCCTCAATCGCTTCGGCTTGAGTGCCACCCAGCCACCGTCCTTGACCTTTACGCCAATAAAAGATGTCGTTCACCTGACCATTGGCCTGGAGCCCGCGCCAAAGACCCGCTTCGACGTCATACGTAACTTTGGTACCGTATTGACCGACATAAACCATATAGTCTTTCCCGATCATGCGCCTCACGTCATCCATGGGAACCCTGACCTCCTCAAGGATCACTGGAGGTGAGACGGGCCCCATCGGGTATCCGATATGCCCATTGACACGTTGTGGTGGCCTGAAGAATGGGCGCGCTTGTTCAGTCACTTGGGTGGGTGTGCGGGTTGCAGCATCAATCCCTGCTGCAACGCCACCGCCGGACACCCTCTCTGTCAGCGCTTTCGCCAGTGGTGCCCCCGCGTGAGTGGCCAACGGCGGTACGGCGTTCAACACGCCAAACACAATGCGGTCGGCAGCCGTTGCTTTTCCCTGGACGGCATCATCAATACCGATACCTGTCTGGGCAGCCCCGGCGGCCAGGAAGAAAACATCCAGCCCTATAGCGACTTCGGGCATCACCAGCGCCAGCGGCGTCATGAACATGGCGACCTTGGTAGCCTCTTCCACGACATGCAGCACCTGGTTCTTGGTGTAGTCCCCGTCACTGACAATCGCATTGTCGGCGTCCGAATAGGACCGTGCTTTTTGCCGAACCTTGACCGCTTCGAAAGGATCGCCGTGCAACTGCTCAACAGCGATGAAACGATCCGGCACCCAACCGTTGAGGCTCGCAAGGAAAGCATTGCCTGATGCCTGCGCATCGGACCAGTTTCCCATCCCTTGCAGGGTCTGACGTACGCCGTCTGAAAACGTTCTGTCAGCTTGATCCTTGAGGGAAAAGTGCGTCAACAAGGACGCGCGCTTTACGGGGTCCGAGGCTTGCCCGGCCAGCCACGTTGTCATTTGCTGCGGATTATCGAAGCGATGTATTGGCGAGGAGTTGCCAGGGATGTAAAGCAACGTCAACTGGGTTTTCCGATCGGTCACACACATCAAGTCGGTCGACTCAAACCCATTGATGCTCAGCAGGCCGATGTCCAGATCCGGGTCCTTCACGGCAGGCCCTTCAAAATCCTGGACCGTCAGCTTGGACCAATCCTTTTGCGCAACAGGCCCCAACGCTCGCTGGGCGAGTGCCGCCTCGGCAGGGCCAAGGCTCCCTTCCAGGCGCTGCAGATTGATGGCTTTGACAAACGAGATTTTACTCAATGCCGTATAAGATTCGCTGTGCTTGTCCCAAAACCCATCAAGGGTCTTCTTATACAGTTGGGTCCGGTCTGTATCCCAGACTAATGCCTTGAAGTCATCCACCGGTATGGAAACGCGGGTGTCGGCGTTATAGGGGGCATCGCCCGGCGCACTGGGCTCCCGATAAATACCTTGTCGAGTGTTTGCCTCCTGCACCCAACCGTCAATCTGGTTGTAAATATATATCGCTGGCGAAAAGTACTTGCCAATCTTTACAAACCAGCTTTCATCTTTCTTAATTGTTACATCTTGCCTGTTTTTCAATGCCGCTTGTGTCAGGGTGATTTTTTCTACCACCTCTTTTTCATCCTCACTGTCATCTTTAAATGTCACTAGATAGGTTTTATCTGGATCAATATCCACACCCCATTGCTGCTTTATCTTTGCAGATAAAATAGTGGAAATTTCTTTTTCGGGCGTTACAAAGTCGGCGGTTTGCTTGCTGATATAAGATTCTAAACGAGCATTTTTTTTGAATGCCGAGTTGCTCCCGCCTCTTGGCGTAGGGCTTGCTTCAGCACCCTGCAGTAAACTCTGTTTTCTCTTATAGTCAGCCAGCGTGGGCAAAATACAGGCTGATGGATGTCTCATGCCGGCCATACGATCGTTCGAAGATGCCATTACCGCAGGCTTTTCTTCAGGTTTTTCAACCGTTAAATGGGGATTAACGAACGTATTCACGACTTGGACAGGAACGCGTATAGACATGCAATTACTCCATTAATTAAATCACTCTATGCGCCGACCAGAATAAGCATGCAGCCGAAAATTGCACGCTCGGATACATGTAAATTCTTTTCCTGTGCAACATCTGTAAACATGCAATGCTTAGATAAAAAAAGGGCCGCACCCTGCCAAGGAAAGCGGCCCAAAAACTGTCGAGACTTTTTGAAACTAACGTGCAGTGATCACCGACAACTTGGTGATGCCCGCACGCTCAATCGACGCCATGGCTCGTGCCACTTCGCCGTAGTTCACTCCATCGTCAGCCTGCAGTTGCACCCGCACATCGGGGTCCTTGGCCTTCGCCGCCTGCAGGTTGAACTCCAGCAGATCCGGCTGGATTTCGTCCTTGTTGATAAACAATTTGCCGGCGCCGTCGATGCTCACCACCAATGGATCCTTCTGCTCAACCGGTGCCACGGCCTGGGTCTTGGGCAGGTTGATCGGGATCGAGTTGGTCAACAGCGGCGCGGTGACGATAAACACCACCAGCAGCACCAGCATCACGTCCACCAGCGGCGTGACGTTGATCTCGCTCAGCACCTCATCACTGTCTTGCGTGGAGAAGGCCATGTCAGGACGCCTCCTTCACTTTCTGCGGGCTGCCGGCGCCGGCCTTGGTCAGCGCCGGGTGCAGCAGCACGCGGAACGCGTTTTTCTGCGCCAGGCTGTAGAAGTCGTGGGCAAAGTCATCCAGGTCTGCCGCCGTCAGCTTCAGGCGGCGCAAAAAGTAGTTGTAGACCAGCACCGCAGGAACCGCGACGGCGATCCCCACGCCGGTCGCCACCAGTGCCGCGCCGATGGGCCCGGCCACGGTTTCCAGGCTGGCGGCCCCGGCAGCACTGATCCCCTTCAGCGCTTCCATGATCCCCCACACGGTGCCAAACAGGCCGATAAACGGCGAGGTGCTGCCGATACTGGCGACTACAGCCAGACCGGTTTCCAGGGAGCGACGTTCACGCACGATTTGCTGGCGCAGCGCGCGTTCGAGGCGATCCTGGTGATTGATCGCCTGGCTCAAATCCGCAGCGTGGGTGGTATCGCCCACCTGGATCGCGGCATAACCGGCCTGGGCTACACGGGCGGCGGCGCCAGGCTGGGTTTCGGCGAGTTCGGCGGCCGAGTCGAGGCTCGATGCCGCCCAGAACTGTTTGTGAAACTTGCGATCCTGGGCCTTGAGGCGACCGAACTGCACGCCCTTGAGCAAGGCCAGGCCCCAAGTGGCGACCGAAAAGGCCACCAGCAGCCAGATCACCGTGCTTTCGATGGATTCAAGTGGAGATGCCAATGCCATGATGTTTTCCCTCTGCGCCGCTGAATAATTAATGAATCTTGAAATCGATGGGCACGCTCACCCAGCCGTTCTGGGCCACATCGCCCTGCTTGGCAGGCACGAAACTCCAGCGCTTCACCGCCGCCAATGCCGCGTCATCCAACTGCTGGCGACCACTGCTTTTTTGCACCTGGATCTCACCCGGTTTACCGCTGGCCAGCACCTGCACCCGCAGCAACACCGTGCCTTCCCAACCGCGACGCTGAGCCAGTGACGGGTATTCCGGCGCCGGGTTTTTCAGGTACGCGGCGTTGGCCGAAGCAGGCGTCACCGGCGCTGGCGCCGCAGGTGCGGGCGGTGCAGGTAGCGCTGGCGTCGGTGGTGCAGGTGGTTGCTCGACGGCCTTGGGGGCCGGCTTGGGCTCAGGTTTAGGCACGGGCTTGGGCTTGGGTTTCGCAATGGGTTTGGGCGGCGCCGGCTTGGCCGCCAACTCATCCACCAGCGGCGGCGGGGGCTCGACCACAGGCGGAGGCGGTGGTGGCGGTACAGGCGGTGGCGGCTCAACCACCGGCGGCGCCGGCTGGGAAAATTCGATGGTCATCGGTGGAATTTCCGGCGGCACAATCGGCAGCACCGGCGTGGGTTTCTGGCTCACCCAATAGATCACTGCACCGTGCAGCGCCAACACCAGCAACCCGAGCAAAATCCCTTCGCGGCGGCTGGAAAAGCGCTTCGGGGTTTTCTGCAGGCGCAATTGACCCAACGGCGCGCGATGCGGCCGGCCAAGGTCGACCAACTCACCACTCGGTGCCTGACGCCACTGCGCCTCAGGTGCACTGGCGGCGGTCTGGACTTTGCCCATTGATTCACTCCCTGCGGTTTTGAAAAACCGACGGGCCAGCGTGAAGGCCCGTCGAGGGCTGAATCATCGGTGCCAGACACTTATCTCTTAAAGTAATCTTTAAAGTTATATATAGAACAAAAACGCATAAATAAAACAGCCGATCACACCAAAGCCACGTGGTCCGTGGCCTGGCTTCAAGCCGTTGTTTTTCAATGCCTTTAAGGCATACAAAATATTCGTCAAAGGTATGGGCTCAGTGCGGGTTCCCACTGCACAACGCCAGTAACTCGTCCAACAAACTCTGGCCCGCTGCGCCCAAACCACTGCGGCCATACAGGGCCAACCGCACGCCATGAACAGGTGGCAAGCCACTCTCTGGGCCGAGTATGCGATGGCCCGGTTGTAACACCCGTTCTGGCAATAAACTGATGCCCAAGCCTGCCGCCACCGCCGAGCACACACTGGCCAGGCTGGCGCTGGAATAGCCGATGCGCCAACGCCAGCCGGCCCGTTCCAGATGGTGCAGCATGTCGTTGCGATACAGGCCGCCCACGGGGAAAGCCACCAGCGGCAGCGGGTCGCGGCCCAGGGCCGGGGTGCTCAGGCTGTCGACCCAATACAAGGGCTCGGGCCACGACGCCACGCAGTCGTCGCTGTCGCCCATCTGCTTGACCAGCAACACATCGAACTCACCGCCCCGGTACTGGCGCTGCAATTCGGGGCCCAGACCGCTGGTGACTTCCAGCCGCACCCGTGGGTACGCCACCACAAACGCCGAAAGCAGCGGCATCAGGCGCTCGGCGGCGAAATCCTCCGGCACGCCGAGGCGCAACACACCGTCGCTTTGCTGGTTGATCAGCACGTCGGCGGCTTCTTCGTGCAACGCGAGAATACGGCGCGCATACGCGAGCAGACGCTCACCCTCGGCGGTGGCCACTACCCGGCGCTGATCGCGGTCCAATAACTGACAGGCCACTGCGTCTTCCAGACGGCGGATCTGCTGGCTGACGGTGGATTGAGTCAAATGCAGGCGCTCGGCCGCCCGGGTGAAATTGCCGCAGTCCACCACGGCGACAAAGCTGCGCAACAACACGGGATCGAACAACGTCATCACCATTTCGTTTGCCACTGATTGGCATGTTTATATTTAATTTCAGCATACCTTGCTGGCTGACCATACTTCACCTTTCATCGCACCCCGGGGCCTTGTATGACCAACGATCAACCACACCTGCAACGCGCTATTGCGTTGGCCCGCGCCAACGTCGCCCAAGGTGGCCGCCCCTTCGGTGCGGTGCTGACGCGCAACGATGAGATGTTGGTGGAAGCCGTGAATGAGATCCACCTGACCCAGGACCCCACCGCCCACGCCGAGCTGCTGGCAATTCGCGCAGCGAGCCGGCAGTTGGGTGCACGCCTGGAGGGGTGCGTGATCTACGCCAGCGGCCAGCCTTGCCCGATGTGCCTGAGCGCCATGTACCTGTGCGGCGTCGAGCGCGTAGTGTTTGCCGCCAGCAACGAAATGGCCGAGCCGTTCGGCCTGTCGACCGCAGCCATCAGCCAACAGGTTGGCTTGCCCATCGACGCGCAACGCCTGCCCATTCAGCACCTGCCCGATGCCGCAATGACTGCGCTGTATCACCAGTGGAAAACCCTGCATGACCCTGAATAAATCCCTCGCCGGCTGGGGCCTGCTGGTGGTGCTCGGCCTGAATCTGCGCCCGATCCTCAGTTCCATCAGCCCACTGCTCGGCGAGATTCGCCAGGCCACCGGCCTGAGCTTTCAGAGCAGTGCCCTGCTCACCAGCCTGCCGGTGATCTGCATGGGGTTGGTGGCACTGGTGGGCGTGCGCGTGGAGGCTCGCTTGGGCGAGCGTCGCGGCATCGCCCTGGGCTTGTTGATGATTCTGCTGGCGTGCCTGGCGCGCTGGTTGATGGGCCAGGCTTCGGCACTGCTGGTTACCGCGCTGCTTGGCGGTGCGGGTGTTGCGCTGATCCAGGCGCTGGTGCCGGCGATGATCAAGCGTGAATTCCATCACCGTGTGCCCGTAGCGATGGGGGTGTACTCGGCGTCGCTGATGGCCGGCGGTGGGCTGGCGGCGCTGCTCAGCCCGGTGATAGCCACGCATTTCCAGCAATGGCAGGCAGGCCTGGGTGTGTGGTTATTGCCGGCGCTGGGGGCATTGCTGCTGTGGGCCTGGCTACCGCTGGGCGCCGCGCGCAATCCACTGCAGGCGCCTGCGTTCAAAGGGTTGCGCAACCGCCGCGCCTGGCTGCTGGCGCTGTATTTCGGCCTGGTCAATTGCGGCTACATGAGCATGGTCGCGTGGCTGCCGGCCTACTATCAGCAACTGGGCTGGGGCGTGCTGCCCAGCGGGTCGTTGCTGGCATTCATGACGATTTTTCAGGTGGCGGCCGCCCTGCTGATGCCGGTGCTGGCGCAACGCGGTATCGACCGCCGCCCATTGCTCAGCATCAGCCTGCTGGCCCAAACCATCGGCTACCTCGGCCTGATCATTGCGCCGCAGGAATATCCCCACCTGTGGGTGGCCTTGTGCGGCTTCGGGTTAGGGGCGTGCTTTGCCCTGAGCCTGCTGCTGACCCTCGACCACCATCGCGACCCACGCCAAGCGGGGCAACTGGCGGCGTTCGTGCAAGGCGTAGGCTTTTTGATCAATGCGATTTCGCCGTGGCTGACCGGCTGGCTGCGCGAGCTTACCGGCAACTTTGTCAGTGCATGGGTGGTGCTGACGGTGACGGTGGTGGCGATGCTGCTGGTGACGCGGGTGTTCAGCCCGGCCACCTATCGCACCGACCTAGAAGTCGTAGCGTCCAGTCACGCCTAGGGTGCGCGGCGTGCCCAGCAGGCCCTCGTAACCGCCGTTACCACCGGTCCACAGGGTGGTGTAGTAGGTTTTGTCGAAGGCGTTTTTCAGCCACAGCGACACATCCCACTGCCCCTGGTCATAGTCGCCGCGCAAACCGGTAGACAGGTTGACCACCGCATACGCCGGGATCTGCCCGTAGTCGGAATCTTCCACCGTGCCCACCGCCTTGGAACGGAACGCGTAGCTGGCGGTGACGTAGGGTTCGAAGCCGTTCGCCAGGTTCCACTTGTACTCGCCGTTGGCGTTGGCAATCCACTTGGACGCGCCCACCACCTGGTGGCCGCTCAAGTCGCAGGACGCCGGCGCACCGGGACGCAGGCTGGTTTCCGGCGGGCATGGCGCATCCTTGTAAGACAGGTACGTCACGTCATTGAAGGAGCCGTTGATGTTCAGGGTCAGGCCCTTGATCGGCACCAGGGTGCTTTCCACTTCCACGCCCCGCGAGCGCACCGAGCCGGCGTTGGTCAGGTACTGCACGCGGTTGTCCTGGTCGTAGGCGTTGGTCTGGTAGCCGTTGACCTGGGTCCAGAACAGGTTGGCATTGAGTTGCAGGCGGCGGTCCCACAGCGTGCTCTTGAAGCCCAGCTCGGCGTTGTTGGCGCGCTCGGTGCCGATCAACAACGAGTCGGCTCCGGCTGTCGGCGCAGACCCCACCGCCAGGTTCACACCGCCGGACTTCTCGCCATGGGACAGTGTCGCGTAGCCCAGCAGGTTCTCATTGAAGTGATAACTGAGATTGAGCAGCCCCGACGGCGTGGCGCTGTATTGCGACAGGTCGCCCGAGTCATAGGCCCCGGTACGCCCACGCCGCGCCATGGCGGCGGCCCCGCTGACCGCCGCGCCACCGAAGGGCGCATTGCGCGTGACCCAGGCGCTTTTTTCTTCGTAGGTGCCGCGTACACCGGCGGTGAAATCCAGGCGCTCGGTCAGGTGCCAGGTGCCTTGGGCGAACAGCGCGAAACTGTCGGTGCGGATATGCCCGTTGCCCACACTGCTCACATTGCTCAACGCACCGGCGGGCGTGCCGTTCCAGATATCGGCCTTGGGCCCGTAGTAGGCAAAGGATTTGTTATCCAGGTCGGAGCCGAAGTAGTAGGCGCCGAGCACGTAATCGAAGAAACCACCGCTGGGCGACGCCAAGCGGAATTCCTGGGACCACTGCTTATCTTCCACCGAAACCCCAGCGTTATACGACGCCGGTACGTTGAGGCCATCATCGTTGCGCGGGGTGAAATTCCACCAGCGGTAAGCACTCACCGAGGTCAGGGTGAAGTCGCTGGGCAGCGTCCAATTGGCTTCCAGCGAGGTACCGCCCTGGAACACCGTGACGTGCTGGTCGTTGTCCAGGTTGACCTTGCGATGGGTGCCGTCCACCAGGGTGGCGCCTGCCGCGTTGGCCCGGGATTGATACAGGTTGGTGCCATTGATGGTCGGCCCGGTGCTGTACAGCACGCGGGTGCCGGCGCTGGAGTCTTCCTCGTTGTAGTCGCCGATCCAGCGCAGGTTGAACGCTTCGTTGGGCTTGTACAGCAGTTGCCCGCGAAAGCCTTGGCGTGAACCGCCGTTCAGATCATGGCCATCGTGTTCATTCTTGATGTCGCCGTCGCTGCGGGTGCGATAGGCCGAGAAACGCCCTGCCAGGTCATCGGTCAGGGGGCCGGAAATCGTGCCCTTGGTCTGGAAATAACCGTCCTCGCCCAAGGAGGTTTCGATGCTGCGCTCCGGGGTAAAGCTCGGTGCGCGGGTGCTGATGTTGATGACCCCGGCAGTGGTGTTCTTGCCGAACAACGTGCCCTGGGGGCCGCGCAAAACTTCAAGCTGCTCAATGTCCATCAGGTCGAACACCGCCATGCCCGGGCGCCCGAGGTAGACATTGTCGATATACAGCCCCACGCTGCCTTCCAGGCCATCGCTGGCCGGGTTGTTGCCCAGGCCGCGGATCGACACGCTGGACTGGCGCGCATGCATATAGGCGACGTTGACGCTGGGCACCAGTTGCTGCAAATCCTGGATGCGGTACACCCGCTGGGTTTCCAGGGCCTGGCCGCCGACCACGCTCATGGGCGTCGGCACGGCCTGGGCACTTTCGGTACGCCGCCGGGCAGTGACCGTGACAGTTTCCAGTTGGCCACTGGCGCTTTCGCCCTTGCCGGCAGGCGCGGGTGTTTCAGCGGCCTGGGCCGGCGACCAACTGCTGCTACCGGCCACTAGAACAGCCAGGGGCAAGGACTTGAACAAACTCATAAGCGGCTCCAGAACCCCGGAATACTCGTCGCCTCATATTCCCAAAGGTTATTTATTTATGTTTTTACGAACATTTACTGCATAAGAGATAGCCTTTATAAGGAGTCGACGTAATGCATAGCCAATGCATTTCCCGGATATTTTTGATGTGAAAAATGCATATCGACTTGCGCCAGCTTCGCCACTTCATCGCCCTCGCCGAACAGCGCAGTTTCGTCGCGGCAGCCGCAGCGGTGAACCTGTCGCAGTCGGCGTTCAGCCGTAGCATCCAGGCCCTGGAACACAGTGCCGGTTGCCAACTGGTGGACCGTGGACGCAAAGACCTGGCCCCCACCAAACAAGGCCTGGTGCTGCTCGAACATGCACGGCGCCTGGTCAGTGGCGCACAACAACTGGCCAACGAAATCAGCCAGTTCAATGGCCTGGAAGCCGGTGAACTGCGCTTCGGTTGCGGCCCCGCGCCGGCAGCTGGGTTAGTACCACGTGCCATCGGCAGTTTTATCGGGCGCTACCCCAAGGCCCGCGTGCAGTTCCAGGTGGATGACTGGCAAAGCCTGGGCAAGCGCCTGCTCAGCGAAGAGTTCGAATTCTTCGTCGCCGACACCCGCCACTTCGAAGCCAACCCCGACTACCATACCCACCGCCTGCGCCCGCGCCGTTGGCACTTCTGCTGCCGCGCCGGGCACCCCCTAGCCGCGCGTAACAGCGTCAGCGCCGCCGAACTGATGAGCTACCCCCTGGCAGTGACCATCCGCCCGCCGAACCTGCGCAAAGTCATCGTCGACCTTAGCGGCCGGCCGGATTACCAGCCCAATGTGGAATGCGAAAACGGCTATAGCCTGATGGGCGTGGTGCTGCGCTCGGACGCCATCGGCATCGTCAGCGCCAACAGCGACGTGCTGCACATGGCTCGCGGCGAACTGGTGTGTTTGCAGATTGAGGGATTGGACGAAAACCTGGAGGAGCGCTACACCCGCTACGGGATCGTCAGCCGTGCAGGGTATCGGTTGTCGCCGCTGGCGCAGGCGATGATTGAGCAGATCAAGGAGATTGATGAGAGAGACGAGGATGCTTATGCGTTGGAAAATATTGCGGTCTGACCAAGCGGTGAACAGCGGCCCGCAACGTCAGTGAAGTCATCATTAGATAACAAAGATCACATACAAGAGAGTCTACCTTTTGACCCGCACGAGGAAGCGCATTTGATGGACTGTATCTTTTGCAGCATTGCCCGCGGTACTGCACCCTCCCACCTCCTGTGGGAAGACCAGACCCACATGGCCTTTCTCTCCATATTTCCCAATACGCCGGGGTTCAGTGTGGTTATCCCCAAAACCCATCACGGCAGCTATGCGTTTGCCGAACCGGACACCGTGCTGTGTGACTTGATCATCGCAGCCAAGAAGACGGCGAAGCTTTTGGACAAAGCGCTAAAAGGTGTGGCTAGAACGGGCATGATTCTGGAGGGTTATGGCGTCGATCATCTGCACGCCAAATTATTCCCGATGCATGGGACCGGGGAAGATAGCGCCTTCAAAAAAATCAGTTCGACCCAGGACAAATACTTTGAGCGTTATGAAGGCTATGTCTCCTCCCATGACGCTGCCAGGGCAGATGATAAAGCGCTGGCAGGACTGGCCGCTCACATCAGGTCCTTCGCCGGGTAAGCCTGCTCCCACCATTTGATCGCGGGGTGGCAGGTAGATATGTATCTGCTGTCAGGCCGTCATCGCAGGCAAGCCAGCTCCCACAGGGAAATGCATTTCAACTGTGGGAGCTGGCTTGCCTGCGATGACGCCAGCAGCCACACCCATGCACTCAATGCATAGAACCCAGTCCCCAAATGCACTTGCCAGAGCGCCCCTCGAACGGCGAAAAAACCCACCTGTCCTCCGTTCGGTAAATTCCTATGTCTGACCCCAAACCCGTGCGCAACGTGCTCTACATCATGTGCGACCAACTGCGCCGCGACTACCTGTCCTGCTACGGCCATGCCCATCTGCACACGCCGAATATCGACCGCCTGGCCGACGCTGGCGTGCGTTTCAGTCGGGCCTATACACAAGGCACCATCTGCGGCCCGTCGCGCATGTCGGCCTACACCGGGCGCTATGTCAGCAGCCATCAGGTGGCGTGGAACGCAGTGCCGCTGCCGCTCGAGGAGCTGACGATCGGCGACTACCTGCGCCCCCACGGCATCCGCACCGCCCTGGTGGGCAAGACCCACGCCACGCCGAACCTTGAGGCCTTGCAGCGCCTGCAGATAGACCCCGACAGTGCCCAGGCCGAGCCACTCAATGAGGTCGGTTTCGATGCGTATCTGCGTCACGACGGCATCTATCCCGACAGCCCGCTGTTCGAGGATAAGCGCGAATCCGCGCCCTACACCCAATACTTGCGTGATCACGGCTACCACGGCAGCAACCCTTGGCACGAATGGGCCAACGCCGCCGAAGGTGAGAACGGCGAAGTGCTTAGCGGCTGGCATATGCGCAACGCCGGCAAACCCGCACGGGTGGCCGAAGAACATTCGGAGACCGTCTACACCACCGACCGCGCCATCGATTTTATCGACGAACAAGGTGAACAGCCCTGGTGCCTGCACCTGTCGTATATCAAGCCGCACTGGCCCTACATCGCGCCGGCGCCGTATCACGCGCTGTACGGAACCGAGCATGTGCAGGCGCCGATTCAACCTGAACACACCAGCGATCACCCGGTGTACCAGGCATTTCGCCAACACCAGGAGAGCCAGAATTTCTCCCGTGACGAGGTGCGCCTCACGGTGATTCCGACCTACATGGGCCTGATCAAACAGATTGACGATCAACTCGGGCGGCTGTTTGATTTTCTGCAAAGCACTGGCCGTTGGGATGACACGCTGATCGTGTTCACCAGCGACCACGGCGACTTCCTCGGCGATCACTTCCTTGGCGAAAAAGAGTTTTTGCTGGAGCCTGCGGTGGGCATTCCGTTGATCGTGCGCGACCCGCGTGCCGGCGCCGATGTCAGCCGCGGCACCGTAGACGAGCGCCTGGTGGAAACCATCGACGCCCTGCCCACCTTCCTCGACGCCTTGGGCTTGCCCGCCGCCGACCATCGCCTGGAAGGCCGCTCATTGATTCCATTGCTGCAGGGCGCGCAACCCACCTGGCGCCGCTATGCCATTGCCGAATACGACTACGCCTTCCAGGCTCCCGCTCGTGAGCGCCTGGAGCAACCCATCGACCGTTGCCGCATGACCATGGTGCGCAGCGAGCGCTGGAAGTACCTGGCCTACGACGGCTTTCGCCCGCAACTGTTCGACCTGGAAAACGACCCGCAAGAACTGCACGACCTGGGCAGCGATCCCGCCTATGCCGAGGTACGCGAGACGCACCTGGGTTATCTGTTCGACTGGCTGCGCGGGTTGAAGCGGCGCACCACCATCAGCCACACGGAGGTTGAGGTGCGCGGGCAATGGTTTCGTTATGGTGAGCCAGAGGCAGAGAAAGTGGTGAAGATTGGAGTCTGGTAAACACCACAAATCCAAATGTGGGAGCGGGCTTGCTCGCGAATGCGCAGCGTCAGTCGACGTATTCATCAACTGACCCACTGCATTCGCGAGCAAGCCCGCTCCCATATTTTTAGTCCTCACCCGGCTTAAAGACCTTTAGTGGTTTTGCTTGATTGCCCCTGCACCCCCACCGGCACATCGCCCTTGAGCGTAACCCGGCGCACGATGCGCTCCTGGGTGCCGTAGTCGTCCACCGCGTAATGCTGGGTGGCGCGGTTATCCCAGATCGCCACGTCACCGGTGTTCCAGCGCCAGCGCACGGTGTTTTCCAGGCGGGTGACGTGGCCTTGCAGCAGGTTGAACAACTGCGCCGACTCTGCCTGGGAGTAGCCTTTCAGGCGTTTGACGAAGTGCCCCAACAGCAGGGTTTTCTCACCGCTGACCGGATGCACGCGCACCACCGGGTGTTCGGTTTCATACACCGTGGAAGTGAATACTTTGCGGTATTCCTCCAGCTTCTCCACCGCCACATCCGGCTTGCGTGCGGCGTAGTCGTATTCGTTGCTGTGCACCGCCCACAGGTGATCAGCCAGTGCGCGCAGTTCCACGCTGAGGTCGTTGTAGGCAGCGGCTGTGTTGGCCCATACGGTGTCGCCGCCGGACACAGGCGCCAGCACCGAACGCAGGATCGAGGCCTTAGGGTAGGCATCGACGAACGTCACGTCGGTGTGCCAGGAATTGGCGCGCTGACCACGGGTGCCATCCAACTCCATCAGGAACCGCGTGCCGTCTCGTACCGGTACGGTGGGGTGGGCGATCGGCTCGCCGAGCAGGTGAGCAAAGGCTTCCTGGCTCTGGTCATCGAGATGGGTTTGTTCGCGGAAGAAGATCACCTTGTACTGCACCAGCGCCTGCTGGATGGCCTCGACGGTGGCGGCATCCAGCTCACCGGACAGTTTGATGCCACGGATTTCGGCGCCGATCCGCCCGGCTACCGGGTGAATATCAAGTGGTTGGGCGATGGGTTGAACGGCTAATGCGGCGTTGCTCATTGTGATGACCCTCATGTGCCTGCGAAACGGTGGGGGGACGCTTCCAGCAACGCTCTATCCATATGCAATTTAGGTCTAGCAAATGAATGAATGCTTCGTTGACGGAATAAGAGCTTGCATTTAAAACCTCAGCTTGCTCGGTCGCAAATGCCTTCGACCTATTTTTAAAATGCCGGGAAAGCATATGGATCTTCGCCAACTGCGCTACTTCATCGCCCTCAACGAACACCGCAGTTTCGTGCGTGCCGCGGACGCCATGGGCATCACCCAACCAGCGTTCAGCCGCAGCATCCAGGGGCTGGAACAGGAGTTCGGCTGCGTGTTGGTAGACCGTGGCCACAAGGACTTGCGCCCCACGCCGGAAGGCCAGGTGGTGTTGCAGCACGCCCTGAGCCTGGTGCATGGCGCAGCGCTGCTGAGCAGTGAAGTGACGCGCATGACCAAGCTCGACGCCGGTGACCTGCGCTTCGGCTGCGGCCCGGCGCCAGCCGTGAAACTGGTGCCGGATGCGGTGGCGCGGTTTATCAACGCCCACCCGAAAATCCGTACCACGTTTCAGGTGGATAACTGGGAAACCCTCAGCCGCCGCCTGAGCCGTGAAGAGATCGAATTCTTTATCGCCGACATCCGCCAGTTCGAAGCCGACCCGAATTTCCAGACCCGCGCACTCACCCCCAAACGCGGGGTGTTTTTCTGCCGCCCTGGGCATCCCTTGCTGGCCAAGGACAGCCTGTCCACCAACGATATGTTCGACTACCCGCTGGCGGCGCCGCTGATCTCCCAAGGCATTCGCAAACTGCTGGCGAACCTGAGTGGGCGCATGGATTTTTCACCGAGCATCCAGACCGAGCACTTCCCGGCACTGGTGAGCATCGTGCTGCAAACCAATGCCATCGGCGTCGGCACTGAAGAAGCCTTTGCCGAGGACATTGCCAGGGGGGCGCTGGTGCTGCTGCACTGGCGCAACTTGCCGCAGCACATGGATACCCTGAGCGCACGCTGCGGGATCGTCAGCCGCACGGGGTCGCGGTTGTCGCCGGCGGCGAAGGCGATGATCGAGACATTGGTGGAGGTGGATAGCCAGCAGGTCAGTGTGGCGGTTTGAAGGGCCTCATCGCAGGCAAGCCAGCTCCCACATTGAGCGGTGAACACGTTCAAGTGTGGGAGCTGGCTTGCCTGCGATAGCGATAGCCCAGGCACCGACAAGCTCAGAGCCCCGCCGCCACCAACCCAGGCGCCACCCAATCACTCACCTGAAACGACTTGCGAATCAACTTCTCCCTGGACGCCAGGTCCACCGCATCCTGCAATTTTCCAAGGAACACCGGGTCGAGTGTGGAGGGGAAAACTTCGCTGAGTTTCTGGTCTTTCAAATCATTGGTGAGGATCACCGGCGGGTAACTGGCCAGCCCTGACACCAGTGCGATGTACGCCTGTTTGTTGTTGTCATCGGTCAACCACTGCACCGCTTGCTGCTGGGCCTTGAGCAGCTTGGCCACCGCATCGGGATGTTCATCGACAAACTTGGCGCTGCCCACCAGCACGGCCTGGATGCTGCCGGCATCGCCCAGGTCTTTGGTGGTCAGCGGTATCTCTGCCAAACCTTTGGCCTGCAACGCCGTCAGGGTGGAACCGCCCCAGGTGGCGTCAATCTGCTTGGCCGCCAGGGCGGCAGCGGCCGCGTTGAAGTCCAGGTTGATCACCTTAAGGTCCTTCTCGCTCAAGCCCTGACTGGCCAATGCGCTGTCGAACGACAACTGGCTGGCCGTGCCACGGAACACCGCCACGCGCTTGCCCTTGAGGTCTTGCAGGGTCTTGATGCCGGAGCCCGGCACCACGCCGAGGTAGTGTTTCACTCCCCGTGCAGAGGCGCTGAGCAGCCGCGTGTCCAGGCCATTGGAGCGGCCGATGATCGCTGCCAGGTCGCCCAGATAGGCAAGGTCCACCTGGCCGTTGGCGAACGCTTCATTGATCACCGGGCCGGCGCCCTTGAAGTAATTCCATTGGATCTTGATGCCTTGGTCGGCAAAGGCTTTTTCAAAGATCTGCTGTTCACGCAACACGTCGGTGATGCCACCGCCGCTGTGCTGGCTGCCGGCACTGAGGTCGGGCACCGCGATGCGGATTTCCTTGAGGTCGGCGGCATGCACCAACCCGGCCAGGGCGGTGCCGGCGAACAGGCTGATCAGACGTTTAAAGGGCAGTTTCATAAGCGCAGCTCCTGGTGGGCGACGGTCGCCTGGGGAGCAAAAAGTAGGCACAGACTGAACAAAACTTTAAATACTATAAATTCACAATTTAATAGCTTTTAGAAATATGCAAGTTAACCCGCAGCCTCCAGAGGCCTATGCATAAACAGCATCGAAAATATTCTTCGAATGCATTGGATGCGTGGCGGCGTGAGGCTTTAAATGACTTTTCTTATCTCACAATCATCTTGATCACGGTTTTGTAAGATCGAAATCACATAACGCATTCGGAGGTCTTCCATGGCCCGGATTTCACTTCTGAGCCTGCCGCTGGCGGCCCCGCCCAAAGGCATCGCGCCGCGCTGGCCGCAGCTGGGCCAGCGTTTATTGCCGTGGCTGCTGCCGCTCACGCTGTTTGCCTTATGGTGGCTGGCCAGCCGCAATCATTGGATGAGCGAGCAGATTCTGCCCACTCCCGCCCTGGTGTGGAGCAGCGCGGTGGAATTGGCCGGCGGCGAGTTATGGAGCCATCTGGCCATCAGCTTGCAGCGCTTGTTCTGGGGCCTGCTGGCCGGTGTCAGTGCCGGCGCGATACTGGGCGCGTTCCTGGGTTTCAGTGCGCGCGCCGAGCGCTTGGTGTTCCCGACGTTCAGCGCGCTGGCGCAAGTGCCGACCCTGGCCTGGATCCCGCTGTTCATGGTGTTTTTCGGCATTGGCGAAACCCTCAAGCTGGTGGTGTTGGTCAAAGCCATCGTGGTGCCCGTGACCCTGCATACCCTGGTAGGCGTTCGCGACGCCCAGCCCAACCTGCGCGAAGCCGCCCGTGTACTGCGCCTGCCTGGCCACTTGCTGATCCGCCGTCTGGTCCTGCCCGCCGCACTGCCTGCGTTCATGGCCGGTGTACGCCTGGCCCTGGCGGCGGGCTGGACCTCCCTGCTGGCCGTGGAGCTGCTGGCCTCCAGCGAAGGCATCGGTTACCTGATGGTGTGGGCGCGCCAGTTGTTCATGCTCGATATCGTCTTCGTGTGCATCGTGGTCATTGGCGTGCTGGGTGTGGTGATGGACCGCGGCATCGGCTGGCTGGACCGCAAGTGGGTGCACTGGCCCCATCCGGCCACTGCGCAGATTCGACGCGGGCCACGCTACGAAGGCTGGCAGCGCTTGCAACCCTGGCTGTTGCCGCTGCTGCTATTGGCGTTATGGCAAGTAGCGACTCAGCAGGATTGGGTCGATCCAAACATTCTGGTCAGCCCCTGGGCGGTGCTGCAAACCAGCGTGGCGGGCGTGCTGGATGGCAGCCTGACTACGGCGCTGGGCAAAAGCCTTGGCCGGGCCCTGGGCGGGTTGCTGCTGGGCGGTAGCCTGGGCTTTGCCATGGGCCTGTGGCTGGGGCTGTCGCGGCGCAGTGAGCGGCTACTTGGCCCCACTTTGTCCGCGCTGCGCCAGATCGCGATTTTCGCCTGGGTGCCGCTGCTCACCGCCTGGTTCGGCCTGGGTGAACTGGCCAAGTGGGTGTTTATCGCCCTCGCCGCTTTCTTCCCGTTGTTTATTGCCACCCAGCGCAGCGTGCTCAACTTGTCGCCCCAGCTGCGCGAAGCCGCGCAGGTGCTGCGCCTGAACCTCTGGCAACGCTTGCGCCGCCTGGTACTGCCGGGCGCCGCGTCGGGGATTTTCGCCGGCCTGCGCCTGAGCCTGATCTACGCCTGGATGGGCACCCTCGGCGCCGAATATTTCATGCCCTCAGATGGCGGCATCGGCAGCCTGATGATCGGCGCCCAACAGTTGCTGCGCATGGATTTGATCATGAGCGGCATGCTGCTGGTCGGCCTCACCGGCGCCGCTCTGAACCTGATCGGCCAACGCATCGAAACCCGTGCCACCCGCTGGAGACACGCATGAACGCACCGATTGTCAGCTTCAACCACGTGGGTAAGTCCTTCGACGTCGATGGCTTCGAACTGGAAGCCATCCGTGAATTCAACCTGGAGGTGGCCGAAGGGGAATTTGTTGCGATTGTCGGCTCCAGCGGTTGCGGGAAATCCACACTGCTGCGCTTGCTGGTGGGCTTGGATACGCAGTTTCGCGGCGAGATCCAGGTCGATGGCAAAGCCGTCAGCGGGATCGGCGGCGAACGCGGCATTGTGTTCCAGGAGCACCGCCTGTTCCCGTGGCTGACCGTGGCGCAAAACATCGGCCTGGGCCTGGTCAACGAGCCCCTGAACGAGGCCGAGCGCAACCGGCGCATCAGCGACTTTATCGAACTGGTGGGCCTCACCGATTTCACTCGCGCCTACCCCCACCAACTCTCCGGCGGCATGGCGCAACGGGTGGCGATTGCCCGCGGCCTGGTGGCCAGCCCGCGCATCCTGTTGCTGGACGAACCCTTCGGCGCCCTGGATGCACTGACGCGCCAGCAGATGCAGGACGAACTGCTGGCGATTCGTGCCCGCGCCAGGATCACCACGGTACTGGTGACCCACGATGTGGAAGAGGCGATTTTCCTCGCCGATCGCGTGGTGGTGATGGAGCCGCGTCCGGGGCGAATCAAGCAGGTCGTCGAGATCACCCTGCCTCATCCGCGCCAGCGCAGCAGTTTTGAATTCCACCAGCTACGCGAAGAGCTGTTGCACGAATTAACCAGCGACGACCATTACCAACCGCCGGTGCGCGAACAGATCCGCGACCTGCCATTGGCGTTCATTGCTTGCTGAAAGAGAGCTCAGTGCGCGGGTGTTCCTGGGGCTCCAGGCGATTGGCTCGCGCAAACGTGCCCAAATCATTGAAGCGCACCCCCATCTCGGCCATGACCTTGTGCGCCACCTTGGCGGTCATCTGGCGGATGTAGAACGGTTCTTTCACCACAAAGTGATGGATGCCGTGGGTGCTGCCGAAGTTGAAGCAGAACGCCTGCAACGGCCACAGCCACCAAGGGTTCAGCACTTGGGTTTGCTGAATCACATTGCCCAGTTCCACATCGCCGTAGTAATGCATGTTGGAGCTGACAAAATGCAGGCAGAAGGTGCGCAACACGTTCGGGCCGATGATCACCACCGCAGCGATATCGATCACCTGCATCATTTGCAAGGTACCGGCTGACCACTGAATGGGCGCGCCCATCAAACTGGCAATCCCATTGGCGGCATGAAAGCCCAGGAAGACGTACCACGCGCCCCAATGCAGCAAGGCCAGCGGTGCGTACACCAGCAGCACGCGCTTGAGGATGCTGAACCTGTGCGGCCAGGTCTTGGCGCGCAACAGGCGGATCAAGGCCGACATCATGTTGTCCCCCACCATCAGCAACCGTGCGATGCCCCAGGGTTCGCCATTGGTGATCGCGCGCTCTTCCATGTCGGCTTCGGTGCCCGAGACCTTGTGATGGTTGAGGTGCAGGTGCCGGCGTATCCATGGGTTGATGGTGCTTGGCCGCGCCAGCCATACCAGGCCCATCATCAGGTTGTGGGGCACGCGTTGCTTGCGAAAGTACATGCTGTGGATCAGGTCGTGTTCCAACTCGTGAGTGAGCGAGGCGAAGAAGGCATTGAGCAGCAGACACACCCACCAGGCCATATGACCGCTGATATAGAGCGCTGCCGAGCCGAACATGCCCAGCAGGGCAAAGGCCAGGATGCCTGCGCCCAGCGCGTCCTGATGCAACAACCAGGGGTGCCGCTGGCGCAAGCGCACGCCTTCGGCCATCACCACCTCGCGGATATGCGCCGAACGCTGTTGTGCGTTCAACGGCTGGGGGCTTGCAGAAGTACCGTCCATGCTTCCATTCTCTTGTGAAGTGATGCCTGCATCCTGCACCCAACCCTAGCGCAGGACGCTAGCCGCGCACGCCAATCTGTTGACCACAAGCGCCAATTGCCATGACCGAACCCACTTCCCTCGCCAGCTGGACCCGTGCCCTGCGCAAGCAGCTCGACGCCCTGGGCCTCGACAGCGCCGCGCTGTGCGCCGAGGCCGGGCTCGACCCGCAGCAGATGGACGACCCCAACGCCCGCTACCGGTTGTCGGCCACCACGCGCCTATGGGCGCTGGCGGTACAGGCCAGTGGCGACCCGGCGATTGGGCTGCGGGTGTCGCGGTTTGTCAGCCCCACCACCTTTCATGCGCTGGGTTACGCATTGGTGGCCAGCGGCAGCTTGCGCGAGGTGTTCGAGCGCATCGTGCGCTATCACCAGGTGGTCAGTGATGCCTTGGACCTGGAGCTGAGCCGCCACGGCGACGTCTACCGTTTTCGCCTGCTCCAACCCCCAGGCAGCCCTGCGCCCGCGCCGGAAGCGATTGATGCCTTTGCGGCGATCTACGTGCGCACGTGTCGCAACCGCCTGGGTCGCGACTATGCGCCGTTGGCCGTTTACCTGCGGCGCCCGGAACCCGCCGACCCCGAGCCGTGGCACAGGGTATTTCGCGCGCCGGTACGGTTTGCCGCCGACGAAGACCGCCTGGAATTCGCCGCCAGCGACTTCGACAGCCATCTGGACGACGCCAACCCGGAGCTGGCCGAACACAACGAAACCGTGCTCAAGCGCACCCTCGCCCAACTGCAACCGCTGACCTGGGAACGCAAGGTGCGCGCCGCCATCGAGGCGCAATTGCCAGACGGCGAGCCAAGCGCCGAACACATTGCTCAAGCGCTGCATTTGAGCCTGCGCAGCTTGCAGCGGCATCTGGCCGATGAAGGGTGTCGGTTTGACGCCTTGCTCAATGAGTGTCGGCAAAACCTGGCGTTATTGCACCTGCGCGACCCGCAGTGCTCATTGGCCGAGATCAGCCATTTGCTGGGGTTTGCCGATACCAGCAGTTTCAATCGTGCGTTCAAGCGCTGGACGGGGATGACGCCGGGGCAGTTTCGCGACGGATTGCAGTAGTAAGAGCCTCATCGCAGGCAAACCAGCTCCCACAGGGGAATGGGGTTCACATCATGTGGGAGCTGGCTTGCCTGCGATGAGGCCAGTACAAACACCACAAATCCCTGAGTTTGATTACAAACCTGTCATCCAATTGTGCGGCTTTTGTCCGCGTCCGCTGGTTACCGTGACGGCCTGCTTTCTGGAGCCCTCACTATGTACCGCACTGCCTTGTTCCTGAGCCTCGCCGTGGCCACCGTCGCCCAGGCGGCGCCACAATTACCACGCCATGCCGAGCTGGATCTGCACACCGCTCGCCAACTGGCCGACGCCAGCCTGGCCCACTGCACCGCTGCGCTGACCGTACTCGACCGCGGTGGCAACCTGTTGCTGGGCCTGCGCGCTGACGGTGTCGGCCCGCACAACAGCCTCGCCAGCCAACGCAAGGCGTACACGGCGCTGTCGACAAAAACCCCGACCCGGCTGTTTGCCGAACGGGCGCGTAATAACCCCGAGGCCGCCAACCTCAACAGCTTGCCCGAGCTGCTGTTGCTCGGCGGTGGCGTGCCGCTGTTTGCCGACGCAGAACTGGTCGGTGCCCTCGGCATCGCCGGTGCCGGTGGCGCCGCGCAGGATGAAGCCTGCGCCGTGCAGGCCGCCGAGCAACTGGGCTTGAAAATCACCCCTTGATTCCACTTCCTTCAAAAGGACTTCGCGATGAAAACCTTGAGCATGACCCTTGCCGCACTGAGCCTGAGTGGCCTGTGCAACCTGGCCCTGGCCGACGGCAACCCCCTGAGCGTGCACGTACTCAACCTGGAAAACGGCCTGCCAAGCGCCGGTGTCAACGTGACCCTGGAACAGCACGTGGGCGATAAATGGCAGTCGCTGTCTGAAGGTGTGACCAACCAGCAAGGCCGCATCGCCGAGCTGTTCCCGGCCAACCGCAGCATGCAGCCGGGCGAGTACCGCGTGGTGTTCAAGACCGGCGATTACTACAAGAAGGCTAACCGCGAGACGTTTTTCCCTGAGGTACCGGTGATATTCCAGGTCAAGCAGGCCGACCAGCACTACCACATCCCGCTGTTGCTCAGCCCTTACGGTTTCTCTACCTATCGCGGTTCATAGGCCCGCGGCCAGCCGCAGCCCATTGAGGTCGCGTATCTCGATGGCACCGTAACTCAAGCCGATAATGCCCTGTTGCTCCAGCGCCTTGAGCAGACTGTTGATGGTCTGGCGCGACAGGCCCAGCATCGCCGCCAGATCCTCCTGGGGCAGTTGCAGCACGCGGCGCGCATGATCCACTTCGCCGTAGCCTTGGGCAATCATCAGCAACCGATGGGCCAGCCGCTCTGAGGCGGGCATCAGGCTTGTCTGTTCGATATTGATCAACGACAGCCGTAGTTTATGGCTCATCAACAGCGCCATCTCCCGCCAGAACAGCGGATGCTGCTCGAGAATGCCGAGCATCGCCGCCTGCGGCACCTGCAGCAGCCTGCAAGCACCCGTGGCCATGGCATCGTGGGTGCGCGGCAGGTTGTCGAACAGGCAGATCTCGCCGAACCAGTAGGGCGTTTCCACCAGGCTCAACACCGCTTCCTTGCCCTGAGCACTGACCGCACTGATGCGCACCGTGCCTTCCAGCACCGCATACACGCCGCACGGCGGGTCACCGCGCTTGAACAGGTACTGCCCCGCCGTCAGCACACGCAACCGCGCCGCCTCCAGCAGGCTACGCTGCAAGTCAGGCGGCAAATGGCTGAACCAATGACCGCGAGCCAATTGCGCGTGCCATGTCCCTGTGTCCATGCGAACTCCGAAGATTGTCGCCCAGTTGACAGTTAGGCACCGACTGACAGGGCATGATCAAACATCCTACAGGAGGAACAACAATGAAAAGCCTCGTCGACCACCTCAGTCAATACGCCGCGTACCACCGCGACCCACGCAACATCGCCAGCCACTTCATCGGTATTCCGTTGATTGTGGTGGCCGTAGCCGTGCTGCTGTCGCGCCCCGAATGGTCGGTGGGCGGGCTGTGGCTATCACCTGCGGTGCTGTTGGCGCTGTTTTCGGCGTGGTTTTATCTGCGCCTGGAACTGGCCCTGGGCGTGTTGATGACTATGCTGATGGGCTTGTCGGTGTGGGCCGGGCATGTGCTGGCGGCGCAAAGCACGGCGGTGTGGCTGAGCAGCGGCGTGGGGATGTTTGTGGTGGGCTGGGTGATTCAGTTCATCGGGCATTACTACGAAGGCAGGAAGCCTGCGTTTGTGGACGATGTGTCCGGGCTGATCGTGGGGCCGTTGTTTGTGGTGGCGGAGTTGGCGTTTTTGCTGGGGTTGCGGCAGGACCTCAAGCGCCAGATTGAAGAGCGCTCTGGGCCGGTGGCGCGCCGCGGTCTTGATCGTTCCCATGCTCTGCGTGGGAATGCAGGCCAGGACGCTCCGCGTCCAAAAGCGTGACGCAGAGCGTCACCAGAGGCGTTCCCACGCAGAGCGTGGGAACGATCACGTGAGGCTCAGGTTTTGGGTTTGAAGAACAGGGTCTCGCCCCGCGCCAGGCCGGTGAGGCTGTCATGGTCTTTCACCACTTCGGCCTCGATCAATTCACTCTGGCCTTCAACCTTCAAGGTCACGCGAGTGGTCGCGCCCAACGGCCGAATATCCCGCACTTGCGCCGCATGGTGATCTTCCAGTTCATGGCGTGACAGCGACACTTCGTGGGGGCGGAACAGCAGGTGCTTGTCTTCGCCCAAATGCAGGCGGTTGGAGTCCCCCAGGAAGTGGTACACAAAATCGCTGGCCGGGTTTTCGTAGACGTCGCCCGGTGAACCGATCTGCTCGATCACGCCCTTGTTCATCACCACGATACGGTCGGCGACTTCCATGGCCTCCTCCTGGTCGTGGGTCACGAAGACCGAGGTCAGGTTGATGTCTTCGTGCAGGCGCGCCAGCCAGCGGCGCAGTTCTTTACGCACCTTGGCGTCGAGGGCGCCGAAGGGTTCGTCGAGCAGCAACACCTTGGGCTCCACCGCCAGGGCGCGGGCCAGGGCGATACGCTGGCGCTGGCCACCGGAGAGTTGTTCCGGGTAACGGTCCGACAACCAATCAAGCTGCACCATGTTCAGCAGCTCGTGAACCTTGCTGGCGATCTGGCTTTCGGTGGGGCGTTGGTTTTTCGGCTTCATGCGCAGGCCGAAAGCGACGTTGTCGAACACGGTCATGTGGCGGAACAGCGCGTAGTGCTGGAACACAAAGCCCACGTTGCGATCACGCACATCGTGGCCGGAGACGTCTTCGCCGTGGAACACAATACTGCCGGTATCCGGGGTTTCCAGGCCGGCAATGATGCGCAGCAGCGTGGTCTTGCCGCAGCCGGACGGGCCCAGCAACGCCACCAGCTCGCCACTCTGGATATCCAGGTTGATGCTGTCCAGGGCCTTGAAGGCGTTGAAGTTCTTGCTGACATTACGGACTTCGATCGACATGACTTATTCCTCACCCGCGCTGTTGCGCAGGCGGTTGATTCGGTTCTCGCTCCACTGCTTGAGCAGCAGGATGAAGAGCGCCAGGATCAGCAACAGGCTGGCCACCGCAAACGCGGCAACGTGGTTGTATTCGTTGTAGAGAATCTCGACATGCAGCGGCAGCGTGTTGGTGACGCCGCGAATGTGGCCGGACACCACCGACACTGCGCCGAACTCACCCATGGCTCGCGCCGTACACAGCACCACGCCGTAGATCAGGCCCCACTTGATGTTCGGCACGGTGACATGCCAGAACATCTGCCAGCCATTGGCGCCCAGCAGGCGTGCGGCTTCTTCTTCCTGGGTGCCCTGCTCCTGCATCAGCGGGATCAGCTCACGGGCCACGAACGGCACGGTGACGAAGATGGTCGCCAGCACGATGCCCGGCAGGGCGAACACGATCTGGATGTCGTGGTCTTGCAGCCACGGCCCGAAGAAGCCCTGGGCGCCGAACATCAACACGTACACCAGGCCTGCGATCACCGGCGACACCGAGAACGGCAGGTCGATCAGCGTGACCAGGATGCTCTTGCCACGGAACGAGTACTTGCTCACGCACCAGGCGGCGCTGACGCCGAACACCAGGTTGAGCGGCACCGAAATCAGCACGGCGATCACCGTGAGTTTCAGCGCCGACAGCGCGTCGGGTTCAAGGATTGCGCTGAAGAACGTGCCGAGGCCGTTCTTCAAGCCCTGGGACACCACCACCAGCAATGGCAGCAGCAGGAACAGCACGAATACCAGCCAGCCAAGGCCGATCAGGATACGTCGCGAGGTCGCGCTGCCACGGCGGGCGGCGTTGGCCGAGGACGCGGCGGAAATAGACGATTGGGACATGTTCCGCGCCTCCTTATGGACGTTCGATGCGCCGCTGCAACAGGTTGATCAGCAGCAGCAAGACAAAGGACACCACCAGCATCAGCACACCAATGGAGGTGGCGCCGCGGTAGTCGTATTGGTCGAGCTTGACCATGATCAGCAAGGGCAGGATTTCGGTTTTCATCGGCATGTTGCCGGCGATGAAGATCACCGAACCGTACTCACCCACGCCTCGGGCAAAGGCCAGGGCGAAGCCGGTCAGCCAGGCGGGCAGCAATGCCGGCACTAGGATGTAGCGGAACACTTGCAACGGCTTGGCGCCGAGGCAGGCAGCGGCCTCTTCGATTTCCCGGGGGATATCGGCCAGTACCGGCTGCACCGTGCGCACCACGAAGGGCAACGTGACGAAGGTCAGCGCCAGGGTGATACCCAGGGGGGTGTAGGCGATTTTGAACCCCAGGTCGGTGGCAAACTGGCCAACCAGGCCGTTGGGTGCGTACAGCGCGGTCAGCGCAATACCGGCGACGGCAGTGGGCAGGGCGAACGGCAGGTCGATCATCGCGTCGATGACCTTGCGCCCGGGGAAGGTGTAGCGCACCAGCACCCAGGCCAGCAAAGTGCCAATCACACCGTTGATGAGTGCGGCGTACAGCGCGGTGCTGAAGCTCAGCTTCAAGGCCGCCAGTACACGAGGTGCGGAAATGATGTTCCAGAACTGATCCCAGGTGAGTTGAGCGGCGTGTACAAACATCGCCGCCAGCGGGATGAGTACGATCAGGCTGAGGTACACGACGGTGTAGCCCAGCGTCAGCCCGAAGCCGGGTATGACGGGGGAGATACGACGCGACATAAGAGTCCTTGGTTAGCGGAACGGATATGCGTGCGGCCCACTGTGGCGAGGGAGCTTGCTCCCGCTGGGCTGCGAAGCGGCCCCAGAACCAGGCAACCACGATGTACCGTGAGTACCGGTTTTGGGAGTGCTTCGCACTCCAGCGGGAGCAAGCTCCCTCGCCACAACAAGCCCCGCGCAATAGTCGGTGTTGATTATTGCGCCGTGTAGATCTGGTCGAACACACCACCATCATTGAAGAATTTCGGTTGGGCAGTTTTCCAGCCGCCGAAGTCTTTGTCGATAGTCACCAGGTCCAGTTTCGGGAACTGCTGGGCGTATTTGGCGGCGACTTTTTCATCCCGTGGACGGTAGAAGTTCTTCGCCGCAATCTCCTGGCCCGCCGGGCTGTACAGGTGGTTGAGGTACGCCGTGGCGATCTCGGTGTTGCCCTTTTTCTCGGCGTTCTTGTCGACCACGGCCACAGGCGGTTCTGCCAGGATCGACAGGGACGGCACGACGATGTCGAACTTGTCGGCGCCGCCGTCTTCCTTCAAGGCCAGGAACGCCTCGTTTTCCCACGCCAGCAGCACGTCACCCTGGCCGTTGTTGACGAAGGTAATGGTAGAACCGCGTGCGCCGGTGTCCAGTATCGGGACGTGCTTGAACAGCTCCTTGACGTATTCCTGGGCCTTGGCTTCGCTGCCGCCGGCCTTGAGGCCGTAGGCCCAGGCGGCAAGGAAGTTCCAGCGTGCACCGCCGGAGGTTTTCGGGTTGGGCGTGATCACCGACACGTCTTTTTTGATCAGGTCGCCCCAGTCCTTGATGCCCTTGGGATTGCCCTTGCGCACCAGGAACACAATGGTGGAGGTGTAGGGCGTGCTGGCGTCCGGCAGGCGGGTCTGCCAGTTCTCCGGCAGGGTCTTGCCCAGCTTGGCGATTTCGTCGATGTCACCGGCCAGGGCCAGGGTGACGACGTCGGCACGCAGCCCATCGATCACCGCCCGGCCTTGCTTGCCTGAGCCACCGTGGGACTGCTGGATCTTGACGTTGTCGCCGGGGTGGGACTGTTTCCAGAAGCTGGTGAATTCAGCGTTGTAATCCTGGTACAGCTCACGGGTGGGGTCGTACGAGACGTTGAGCAACTCGTAGTCCTTGGCAACGGCGGAACCGGCAAACACGGCACTGGCCAATGCGGCCAAGGCATAACGGCGAATCGACGTCATAGAAGCTCCTGAAATTCTTGAGTGTTGGCTTTTCTTGTAATTGCGGGTCTATCGCCGTTCTTGCTCAGCTCGGTTTGTTACCGGGGTTCTGCAGACGGAATTTTTCCTTGCGTTCGATCTGTACCACTTGGGCGTTGTGTACGGTGATTTCCACCGCGCCAAACCGCAGGTCGCGCAGGGCGCTCTGGATTTCACGCAAAATGGCTGCTTCGTCCTGGCCGTCAACGCTACGTAGAGATGCGCTCATGGTCTCGCTCCTGAAAATGAGTAGTGCCTGGCAGTGGCGGCACTGCTTGCGGCGTGAGGGCGATAGTAGATAAGCGCGGATATTCTTAAAAATACTATTTAAGAATGTTTATATAACCAGAAAGAATTTTCTGATAGGGCATGGGGTTGCGAGGGTTTCCACAGAAAAAACTCCCACGCACAGGCGCCGCAGCCCCCTGTGGGAGCTGGCTTGCCTGCGAAAGCGGTGGTGCAGTAACACATGCAGTGACTGACACACCGCCTTCGCGGGCAGGCCCGGCTCCCACATTTACCGAGTCAGTCCTGGCGGATCAGAGGTGCCCGCGTCCAATCAATCTCCTGGGCCGGCATGGGCCGTCCAAACCAGTACCCCTGGCCCATGTCGCATTCCTGATCCAGCAGGAACCGCGCCTGTTCCACCTGCTCGATCCCTTCGGCGTGCACCTGCATGCCCATGCTTTTGGCCAGGGCGATCACCACGCGCACAATCGCGGCGTCGTCTTCGTCCCACGGCAAGCCCGCCACAAAGCCCTGGTCGATCTTGAGCTTCTGCACCGGCAGGCGTTTGAGGCGCAACAACGAGGAATAGCCGGTGCCAAAGTCGTCGATCGCCAGGCGCAGGCCCAGTTCGCGCAGGCGGTGCAGTTGCTCCAGTGCGACTTCCGGGTCGTCCATCACTGCGCTCTCGGTGACCTCCAGCTCCAGGAAGGCCGGATCCAGCCCAGTGGTGTGCAGCACTTGGGCCACTTGCTCATACAGCTCGCGCCGGGCAAACAGGCGGCTGGAGACATTGATTGCGATAAAGCTCAGCGGCACGCCGTCGGCCAGCCACTGGCACATTTGGCGGCAGGCCTGGTCCATCACCCACGCATCGATCTCGGCAATCAGCCCGGTGCGTTCGGCGATGGGGATGAACTCGCCCGGGGGTACCAGGCCGCGCTCCGGGTGCTGCCAGCGCACCAGTGCTTCAACGCCGACCAAACGGCTGTCATGCAGGTCGTGCACCGGCTGGTAATAGACGCGCAGCTCATGTTGGTCGAGGGCGCGACGCAGCTCGCCAGCGATTTCCACCCGATGCTGGGCGTGGGCGGTCAGTTCTTCGGTATACAACGCGTAGCCTTCGCGCCCGGCGCTCTTGGCCTTGAACAACGCGGAATCGGCGTTGCGCAGCAGTTGCTCGGCGCTCAGGGCGTCACTGGGGAACAGGCTGATACCGATACTGGCGCTGATAAACAGCTGGTTGCCGTCAAAAATGAACGGATCCTTCATGGCGTTGAGCATGCGCTGCGCCAAGGCCGCCGCTTGCACCACCTGCGGGCAGCTTTCTGCCAGCACGGCAAATTCGTCGCCCCCCAGGCGCGCCAGGGTAACCCCCGGCCCAAACAGGCCGCTCAGGCGTTCGGCCACCAGTTTGAGCAACTGATCGCCAACGTTATGGCCGAGGCTGTCGTTGATGATCTTGAAGTGGTCCAGGTCCATCAACAGCAGGGCGCAGCCACGTTTATGCACCTGCGCGGAGGCCAGGGCCTGCTCGGCGCGATCGGTGAACAGCAGGCGGTTGGGCAGATCGGTGAGCGGGTCGTGATGGGCAAGGTGCGCCAACTCGTGCTCGGAGTTCTTCATGGCGCTGATGTCCGAAAACACCGCCACGTAGTGGCTGACCTTGCCTTGGTCATCGTGAATCACCCGGATGGTTTGCCACTGGGGGTACACCTCGCCGCTTTTACGGCGGTTCCAGATTTCGCCGCTCCATTCGCCGGTGCTTTCCAGGGCCTGGAACATTTGCTGGTAGAAATGCGCCGAGTGGCGCCCGGACTTGAACAGGCTTGGCCGTTGGCCCATGACGTCCTCGCACTGGTAGCCGGTGATCTCCATGAAAGCGCGGTTAACGTGCACGATCAGCCCTTGGGTATCGGTGACCAGCACCCCTTCGCGGGTGCAATCGAACACCGCAGCGGCCTGGCGCAGGCGCTCGCGGTTCTCTTTCAGGGGTTGTTGCAACGCATGGGCACGGGCAAAACGCCGGCCTATCCAGTAGATGACCAAGGCGCTGAGGCTGACCCACACATAACCGCGCGCCTGCAGCCAGCGCCCCAGCGCCCAAGGTTCATCGATAAAGTTGATTAATAGGTAATTGCTGAGCTGGAGCCAAACGATAGAAACCAGCAGGTACACCAACCCCGCACGTAGGGCACCTCGGTATGAAAACAGCATATGCTTAGTAATCCTTACTAAATAACCAGAATCGCCCTACAAAGGATCAGGATTATAGAGTAGGAAACACTTTGTAAGTCTTATCTGAAACGGTGACTGGTTTTATCTGCAAAGGAAGTGATAATGCGGGTGCTGTTTTTTTCTTTATCTGAGGGCCATACAGCCTATGTGGTACAACGGTTTTCTTGATCTGTCCGCCTGGCAACTGGTGGCAGTCACGCTGTTGATGACCCACGTGACCATTATTGGGGTCACTGTCTATCTGCACCGTTATTCGGCCCATCGCTCGCTCGAGCTCAATGCCGGCCTTAAACACTTCTTCCGCTTCTGGCTGTGGCTGACCACGGCGCAGAACACCCGCGAATGGACCGCCATCCACCGCAAGCACCACGCCAAGTGCGAAACCGTCGATGACCCGCACAGCCCGGTGATCAAGGGCTTGTCCACCGTGCTGCGCAAAGGTGCCGAGCTGTACCGCGCCGAGGCGGAAAACCCCGAGACCCTGCGTATCTACGGCAAAAACTGCCCGGACGACTGGATCGAACGCAAGCTTTACACGCGCTACCCGCTGCTGGGCGTGGCGCTCATGGGCGTAATCGACCTGCTGCTGTTCGGCACCATCGGTATCACCATCTGGGCGATCCAGATGATGTGGATTCCGTTCTGGGCCGCAGGCGTGATCAATGGCCTGGGGCATGCCGTGGGCTATCGCAACTTCGAATGCCGTGACGCCGCCACCAACCTGGTGCCGTGGGGCATCATCGTCGGCGGCGAAGAGCTGCACAACAACCACCACACTTACCCCAACTCCGCCAAGCTGTCGGTGAAGAAGTGGGAGTTCGACCTGGGTTGGGCCTGGATAAAAGTGTTCAGCTTCCTGCGCCTGGCCAAGGTGCAGCGCGTGGCCCCCATCGCCCACCGCGTCGAAGGCAAGGGCAGCCTGGACATGGACACCGCCATGGCGATCCTCAACAACCGCTTCCAGATCATGGCCCAATACCGCAAGTTGGTGATTGGCCCGCTGGTCAAGCAGGAGCTGGAGAAGGTCGATCATTCGGTGCGCCACCAGTTCCACCGCGCCAAGCGCCTGCTGTCGCGGGAAACCAGCTTGCTGGAAGACCGCCACCACTTGCGCATCCAGAGCATGCTGGAACACAGCCATGCCCTCACGGTGATCTACGAGAAGCGCCTGGCGCTGCAGCAGATCTGGCTCAAGACCAGTTCCAACGGCCACGACATGCTGGCTGCGATCAAGGAATGGGTGCATGAAGCCGAGGCCAGTGGCATCCAATCCCTGCGCGATTTTGCCCACCAGTTGAAGACTTACTCGTTGCGTCCTACAGCGGCGTGAGGGCGCCGTGGGAGGGTTCGCCCTCCCACGCACTGGCTTTTTGGCGCCATTTTCCGGGCACCGACAATGCATGCTGATCACGGAACTTCACCGCAATTCCCCTCTCTCAAAGAACACTTCGCCATCATGGTGACCCCTTGTAGTGACCGCTTTTGCACCCTGCGGCGCGCCCAGAGAGAGTTGTACCGATGGTTCACGAAAAGCCCAGCCTGCCCGATGTGCCCACCGCAGAGCCGCCGCGCCCGGCCGCGGCGGCGACCCTGTTGGCGCTTATGCATGCTCAAGGTGAAGTCGAGCGGCTGAGTGAGCGTGAGCAACTGCTCAGTTCCCTGCTGGTCAGCGTGAACGCCGTGCTGTGGGCCATCGATTGGGAAACACGCCGTGTGCTGTATGTGAGCCCGGCGTACGAGCGCCTGTTTGGCCGCTCCGCCGGCCTGCTGCTGGCCGACCACCGTGAATGGCGCAACAGCGTCCACCCCGAAGACCTCGACTACGCCGAACACAGCCTGGCCCGTGTGCTGGAACAGGGCGCCGTGGAGGACCGCGAGTACCGCATCATCACCGCTGACGGTCAGATCCGCTGGTTGAGTGACAAGTGCTACATCAACCAGCAGGTTGTGCCCGGTGAAGCGCTGATCGTGGTGGGCATCGCCGAAGACATCACCGAAAAGAAGCAACTTGAGCTGGAACTCCATCGCCTCGCCACCACCGACGTACTGACCCAAAGCAGCAACCGCCGACACTTCTTCGAACTCGCCAACCAGGCCTTCGACAACGCCTGCGTGCAGGGCACCCCGCTGGCGTTCCTGTTGCTGGACATCGATGATTTCAAAGACATCAACGACACCTACGGCCACCTGGAGGGCGACCAGGTGCTGCGGCGCATCGCTGAGAGCGGTCGCGGGGTATTGCGCCGTGGCGACCTGTTCGGGCGCATTGGCGGCGAAGAATTCGCCGCCGTCCTGCCGGGTTGCCCACCGGAGATGGCCCTGCAGGTGGCCGAGCGGTTGGGCAAGGAAATCCAGGCGTTGGTGTTCAGCTACGATGGGCATGAATTCAATGTGACCGTCAGCCAGGGCCTGGCCGGCCTGCGCGAAGACGACTCCACCCTCGACAGCCTGTTTGCTCGGGCGGATGCGGCAATGTACGAGGCAAAACGCCAAGGCAAGAACCGTGTTATCGCCGGGTAACACCGCTTGGCATTTATGCCTTTTTGTAGGAGCGAGCTTGCTCGCGAAAAACTCACAGGCGCCGCGTTTATCCAGGAAGCCCGCGTCATCGTTGACGTTTTTCGCGAGCAAGCTC
>NZ_JBXAJM010000018.1:58700-77713 GCF_058797315.1 Pseudomonas sp. GW823-FHT02F05 | reverse complement strand
AACTAACATACCCCGCGTTTATCCAGGAACCCCTCTTCGCGTTTTCTTTCTTCCAACACCCCCCCCGCTCCTACATGCGTTCGGTGTGTGTTTCAGGTTTTGCGCACTCGGGTCAGTTCCGACAAGCCGACCTTGAGCAGCCGCGCGGTCTTGCTGGCGGCTAGTTCTTCAAGCCCTTCGTGCTCGGTCAGCCGCGCCATTTGCACCGCCAGGTTCACCACCAGGGCTTCGCGCGAATACACCCCGCCTTCCAGTGAATAGATCCCTGCGATCAACTGCCGCAACTCCAGCGGCAAGCGCCAACGCGTGCGCAACGCCGAACCGTAGGCGGCGCCAAAGGCGTCGAGGGATTCGCCTATGGCTTCATCATCCAGGGCGCCGCCGCCCTGGCGCCAGTCTTCCAGGCAGCGCAACAAGGCCAGGTCGCCCAAGCGATGCAGGATGCAGGCGCTGTAGCAGCGCTGGTGGTCGAGCTCCAGCATGCGCGCCAGGCGCCGGGCGTAGTCGGCGCTGTCCTGGGACAATTGCCAGTGCCGCTCGGCGTAGGCCACCAGCCCAGGGTCGCCCAACACCACGTTGTGCTTGAGCGCCAGGCCCAGGATGAGGTTCATGCTCTGGCCGGGCACCAACTTATGCAGGGCCTCTGACAGGGTCTGCACTGGCGTGCCGTGGTAGCCGGCGCTGTTGGCGGCGGCGATCAATACGGCGGTGATTTGCGGGTCGCTGTGCACCTGGTCTTCCAACTGCTTGAGGTCCAGGCCTTCGGGCCCCAGGCTGCGTTGCACGGCGGTTTTCACATCCACGCGCAGCGGCGCGCCATCGCAGACCTCGCGGCGTCGCTCCAGAAAGGCTGGCAAGGTCATACCCGGCGCCAGCGGTGGAATTTCGCAGTACACGCTTTCGCCTTCATTGAGCAGCAGGTCTTGCAAGCGCTGGGTCAGGCTTTCCATGTTCAGTGGGCGGGTCAGGTAGGCGGTGGGCGCCAGGGGCAAGGCTTCGCGCACGCTGGCGCTGTCGTTGCGACTGCTCAGCAAGATAAACGGCAGCGAACGGCGCTTCTGGCGCACGCTGCGCAGCAGGCTCAGGCCATCCACGCCCGGCAACTCCCAATCCGCCAGGATCAGGTCATAGGTTTTTTCGCCCAACAGCGTGGCGGCGTGCTGCCCATCGGCGCACACATCCAGCCGTGCGTCACAGCGCACATTCAACAGCACTTGCTTGAGCAGGTCCCGCGACCAAGGGTCTGCTTCGGCGATTAACACTCGAGGTACAGCGGGTAAATCAACAGCAGTCATCCAGCACGCTCCATCGGCAATGCTTGCACCTTAGACAATGCAGGCGCGTGCGTACAATGAAGCAGGCACAAAAAAACCGCCGAAGCGGTTTTTTTGTACGGGCTGTAACCTGTGGCGAGGGAGCTTGCTCCCGCTGGACTGCGCAGCAGTCCCAAATCAAAGAGCGGGGCCGCTTCGCGCCCCAGCGGGAGCAAGCTCCCTCGCCACAGTGACTAAGGTTGGTCAGAGTTCGGAGAAACACTCTTCGATGATCGCCAGGCCTTTGTCCAACTGCTCGTCCGGCGAGGTCAGGGGCACCAGTACGCGCAATACGTTGCCGTAGGTACCGCAGGACAGCAGGATCAGGCCCTTGTCACGTGCCTTGGCTACCACGGAGGCAACGGCGGCAGCGTTTGGCTTGTGGGTGTCGCCGTCTTCAAACAGCTCGACCGCGATCATCGCGCCCAGGGCACGCACTTCGCCGATCACCGGGTACTTGGCCTGGATGGCCTTGAGGCCAGTCACCAGGCGCTCGCCCACGGCCTTGCAGCGGTCCAGCAGGTGCTCTTCTTCGAACACTTCCATCACGGCCAGGGCTGCTGCGCAGGCAATCGGGCTACCGGCATAGGTGCCACCCAGGCCGCCTGGGGCGATGGCGTCCATGTACTCGGCCTTGCCGCACACACCGGCCAGCGGGAAGCCGCCTGCGATGGATTTGGCGAAGGTGGTCAGGTCGGCGGCAACGCCCATCTGTTCCATGGCGAAGAAGGTACCGGTACGGCCGGCACCGGTTTGCACTTCGTCGGCGATCAACAGGATGCCGTGCTTGTCGCACAGTTCGCGCAGGCGCTTCATGAAGGCTTTTGGCGCGACGTAGAAACCGCCCTCGCCCTGCACCGGCTCGATGATGATGGCGGCGATATCACGCGGCTCGGCGTCGTTCTTGAAGATGCGCTCGATGCTGGCGATGGAGTCGTCGACGCTCACACCGTACAGTTCGTTGGGGTACAGCGCACGGAACACGCCGCCCGGCATCAAGCCCATGCCGGCCGAGTAAGGCACGACCTTACCGGTGAGGCCCAGGGTCATCATGGTGCGGCCGTGGTAGGCGCCGGTGAAGGCGATCACACCGGCACGGCCGGTGGCGGCGCGGGCGATCTTCACGGCGTTCTCCACCGCTTCGGAACCGGTGGTGACCAGCAGGGTTTTCTTGGCGAAATCACCCGGCACCTTGGCGGCGACTTTTTCGCACACTTCTACGTAGGGCTCGTAGGCCAATACCTGGAAGCAGGTGTGGGTCAGCTTGTTGAGTTGCTCGGTCACGGCCGCGATGATTTTCGGGTGCACGTGGCCGGTGTTCAGCACGGCGATACCGCCGGCGAAGTCGATGAACTCGCGACCTTCAACGTCGGTCACGGTGGCGTTCTTCGCGGAGTCAGCGAAGATCGGGTGAATCTGGCCAACACCGCGCGGTACAGCGGCTTCGCGGCGTTTCATCAGGGATGCGTTGGTCTTGCTCATAAAGTCCTCATTCGCCGCTCATCGGGCGGCGTGGCTCAAGGATAGGTGGCGGGGAGGCAACTACGGCAGCATGCGATGATCGACTGCCACAGCTTTCCCGGCCACTGCGAATAACCATGTGAAACACGCAAAGGGGCAGCGCTCTCGTGCCCTCTGCGTTTACTGCAATCCCGTGCCTTAGATACCCAGGCAGAGGTATTTGATTTCCAGGTAGTCCTCGATCCCGTACTTGGAGCCTTCACGGCCCAGGCCGGAGGCCTTGATGCCGCCGAACGGCGCCACTTCGTTGGAGATCAACCCGGTGTTGACGCCGACCATACCGTATTCCAGGGCCTCGGCCACACGGAACACACGGCCCAGGTCGCGGGCGTAGAAGTAGGAAGCCAGGCCGAACTCGGTGTCGTTGGACATGGCGATCACTTCGGCTTCGTCTTTGAAGCGGAACAGTGGCGCCAGCGGGCCGAAGGTTTCTTCCTTGGCGACGGCGGCGTTTTTCGGCACGTCGACCAGGATGGTCGGTTCGAAGAAGTTGCCTTCCATCACCTTGCCACCGGCCAACAACTTGGCGCCTTTGCTCAGGGCATCAGCGATATGTTCCTGCACCTTGGCCACGGCTTTTTCGTCGATCAGCGGGCCGGTGGTGGTGCCGTCTTCCAGGCCGTTACCGATCTTCAATTTGGTCACCGCCACCTTGAGCTTTTCAGCGAAGGCGTCGTACACCGAATCCTGGATGTACAGGCGGTTGGCGCAGACGCAGGTCTGGCCGTTGTTGCGGTACTTGGAGATGATCGCGCCTTCGACGGCCTTATCCAGGTCGGCGTCGTCGAACACGATGAACGGTGCGTTACCGCCCAGCTCCAGGGAGACTTTCTTGATGTCCTTGGCGCATTCGGCCATCAGCTGGCGACCAATTTCGGTCGAGCCGGTGAAGGACAATTTACGCACAATGGGGTTGCTGGTCAGCTCGCCGCCGATGTCGCCAGCACTGCCGGTGACTACGCTGAGCACGCCTTTGGGGATACCGGCGCGGTGCGCCAGCTCAACCAGGGCCAGGGCCGAAAACGGGGTTTGCGAGGCGGGCTTGATCACCATGGTGCAACCGGCGGCCAGGGCCGGGCCGGCTTTACGGGTGATCATCGCCGCAGGGAAGTTCCACGGGGTGATGGCGGCGGTCACGCCGATAGGCTGCTTGATCACGATCAGGCGCTTGTCGGGCTGGTGGCCGGGGATCACGTCGCCATAGATGCGCTTGGCTTCTTCGGCGAACCACTCGATGAAGGAGGCAGCGTAGACGATTTCGCCCTTGGCCTCGGCCAGCGGCTTGCCTTGTTCGAGGGTCATCAGGCGGCCGAGGTCGTCCTGGTTTTCGATCAGCAGTTCGAACCAGCGGCGCAGCTTGTTGGCGCGCTCCTTGGCGGTGAGCGCACGCCAGGCTGGCAGGGCCTTGTCGGCTGCTTCGATGGCGCGGCGGGTTTCCGCGGCGCCCATCTTCGGCACGGTGCCGAGAATCTCGCCCGTGGCCGGGTTGTTGACCTTGATGGTTTGACCATTGTCCGCATCGACCCAAGCGCCATCGATAAAGGCTTGCTGGCGGAACAACTGGGTGTCTTTAAGCTGCATGTCGGCTTTCCTTAACAGCACCGCGCGCACGCGGAGCGAATTAGAGTTGTTGAAAGGCGCCTTGTGGGCTGCCGTCAGGGAAATCAGCCCCAGCGCGCAGAAGAAATGAAAGAGCGCACGGGAGACAGAGCGTTTGAAATCTCAAACGAATCCTAGGATCAATGGGGGTACAGGGCAATAGGATGTTCGAAAAAAAGAACGAATATGGCGCATCCGGTTCATCTTTCGGATCAAACGCACACACGACAACAGCCCCGGAGCCTGGTGGGCGCCGGGGCTGCTGGGGGCTCTGCAGCTTAAGGTTGGAACGACTTGAGCACGGCCAACAGGCTGGTCAAGTTGTCGGCCACGCCGCCCTGGGCGACTTTTTCGGTGGCGGCGGCGCCAGCGGTGGTGTCGACGCTGTAGATCTGCATCACGCCCTGGTTGGTGGCCGCCTGGGCCAGGGTGTTTTGTTGCTGTTGGGCCGAGACCGAGTTCTGGAACAGGATCGCCGTGGCCTGGCCCATGGATTGATAGATGGTGCTCATGGCCATCGCGGGTGATTCGGCAACCACCTTGACGTTGGTCTGGGTGACGGCATCGGTGATTTGCGGGCTGACTGTACTCATGGTTGAAACTCCTGGGTTGAGAAAGAACAACATCCGTTATTGCTCAGTGCTTAAGGCTGGAAAGACTTGAGCACGGTCAACAGGCTGGTGAGGTTATCCGACACGCCGCCCTGGGCGACTTTCTCGGTAGCCGCCGCACCTGCGGTGGTATCGACGCTGTAGATCTGCATCACGCCCTGGTTGGTGGCCGCCTGGGCCAGGGTGTTTTGCTGCTGCTGGGCCGACACCGCGTTCTGGAACAGAATCGCCGTGGCCTGCGCCATGGATTGATAGATAGTGCTCATCGCCATCGCAGGCGATTCGGCCACCACTTTGACGTTGGTCTGGGTGACCGCGTCGGTAATTTGCTCGTTGACTAATGGCATGATCAATTTCCTTATTTAGTACACGGTGCATTCCGTGTTCATCAATGAACGTTGCGGAACAGGCGCTGTGAAACGCAGGGTCAAGGTTTTGCAGTGGGGCCCAGCGCCGCTTCAATCTGGGCGATCAACCCCTGGATCAGTGCCTGCACTTCCTTGCGTTGCGCATCCTGGTCGGGAGCTGCGCCGTCCAACACCTGGCGCAGCGCCGCTTCACGTTGCAGGGCAGCGGTCTTGAGCGCTTGTTCGTTGGCCTTCGATTGCGCAAGCACTTCGGTAGCGCGCTTGAGGGTTTCGTCGACGATGGCCTGGGGCGTTCCGGCGAAAATCTGCGGGTTGCGCAGCATCGCTTCGAGCCGTTGGCGGTCGTCGGTGGACAGGACCGAGGGTGTGGAAGGGGGTGCCATGTCGATCTCCTTGGGTTTTACGTCGCCTGCAAAAGGGCCGCTAAAGCCGCACCTCTCTGCCGTCTTCCCAGAAACCGGCAAAGAAAAAACGCGGCGACGCAGCACAGAACGTCGCGAGCTCTGCCGGTGTCATCGCTGAGGGTTGCCGATTGAAAATGGCCGGCGGTGGCGGAACCAGATTGGCCGCGTTGTAGAGGTTGCCGACCTCATAAGCGTTGGCCGCGAATTGTGAGCAAAAGGAACCGCTGCCTATCGCTATCGACTCATTGATCCGAGCCTGCAGAGTGTCGTTGGCCTTCCAGTTCTTGAATGCAGAAAGCATCGCGTTCCACGCGCTATAACTGCCGTCGATTTCATCGCCGAGCTTGTCGAAATAAAACTGCTTGGCCGCCAGCGCCGCCGCAAACCCCAGCTCAGTGTCACGGCAGGAAAACACCATGGCGGTGCGAGGGGGTTTTTCCAGGCTCACGTCAGTCAACGCCAGGCCAGTGCCGACGCTTTCGATCACCATGGTCTTGCTCACCGCAATTGCCGGGTGGACCACATTCAGATACGTCGTGTCCTGTGAGAACACCTTGGCTTTGACCAACTGACCGGCTTTGATGAAAGCCCGCGTCGTACTGTCATCTTCTTGCTTCACCGAAAAAATAAGATCTCCAACGTCCATGATGTCGCTCCTCACTCAAGAAAAGTTGCTTTCAAGTTGCTGTTGCACCGCCCCAGCAGAACGCCGAAGCGCTGTGCTCGGTTCAGGCCGCTGGCGCGGCCCGGTTGGCCAAGGTGTCGGCGTACTTGGCGATGCTCTGGTCGATCTTGTCGATGGCCACGCTGGCGGCTTCGGCTTCCATCGCACCGGCAGCGGCAGCCACGGCGGCAGCGGCGCCTACCAGCAGGTCGGTGGCCAAGGCGCCCAAGGCGTCTTCGGCAGCGGCCGGCAGGTTGTCCTTGACGATGTTCTCGGTCATTTGCTGGAGCAGCACGGCCTGGGCCGCCAACGCGATCTTGCTGACCCCATCGAAGTACCCCGCCGCCGCTTGCGCCACTAGCCCGGCCGCCTGGCTGATCATCATGTCGGCCGGCACCGCGATCTGCGCCGGCGCATAGGCAAAGTTCTGCGCGTTGGTGAACTGCACCGCCTGCACGATCTGGCTATTGAGCGCCGCCGTACTGTCGGATGACGGCGCGCTCACCTGGTTGAGCAGGTGCTCGTTCATGCGCGCCATGATCGAGCGCGAGGCCGGTGCAGGGGGCGCTGTCGCCGGAGGGTCGGCGGCGGGCGTTGCTTGGGAGGCGGCGGGTTTCTTGCGACTGAACCACGACATAATCAATCTCCCGAGGGCTCAGCCCTTCTCGCCAATCTGCATGATCAGCGCCACGGCCTTGGAGATCACCGCGTTGGAAATCTGATTCATCGCCTGCTGGCTGTTGACCGCGTTCTGCAACGACAGGCCCGCCGCGCTGCTGGCCACCTGGTACAGCGACGCGATGGCCTGGGCCGGCGCCTCGGCCACCACCTTGACGTTGGTTTGAGTGACCGCGTCGGTGATCTGGCTGTTGACCTCTGTCATACATCTCTCCTTGATGGCATTCACCCAGGTTTGGGTGTGGATAGCGGCGGCGTGCTGCGCTCATACCACTAGAACGCCCCACGCCAACGTCTGTGAATCACCTTCAGCGCAAGGCACTGCGCAGCAGTTGCACACGCTTGCGCACCAGCGGCAGCTTCACGTGCAGCTCGGCGGCGATTTGCGGGTAAGGCAGGTCGTCGACAAAGCGCATCTCGAACAAGCGCTGCTGCAACAGCGGTAACCGTGCGACGTGCGCCTCGATCTGCTCCAGGCGCTCATAACATTCCACCCGCTCCAGCACCGAAGCGCAGGGCGCGGCGAGCGCGGCCAGGTGATCGTGCTCAAGGTCCACCGAATCATCGAACAGCCGCCCCTCGCGCTTGCTGCGCCGCAGGCTGTCGAGAAACACATGATCGAGCACCAGAAACAGAAACCCCTGAGGGTCGCGAATGCGCTCCGGCGAACGCCGAAAAAACAGCAGGGCCTTGATCGCCGTGGCCGACAACCACTCCTGGCCCTGATCCAGATTGCCCTTGGCCCGCCGCAACGCCCGGCGCCTGAGCTCGCCGTGCACAGCGCGCCAACTCGCTTCGAACAAACGGTCATCGGCGGCCCATTGATCCTTGAACTGAACAGTCATCCCCATCGCCAGCACTCCTGTGCATCCTTGATGAAGGGCCAGTCTGCGAGGGCTCGACGGGGGTACGCTGTTACCTGGGGAACACCGCCACAACTAATTCAGCGCAAAAGCCTTGCGCCGTAACTGCTCAACATCGTTGATCACCATGCGCTCCAGATCGCCGCTGATCACCCCACTGCGCCGCCACACTTGCAGCTGTACATTCAGCTTGGGCCGGCTGGTATTCAGCATCGACGCCAACACCCCTTGGCTTGCGGGCAACGACACACTGGGCAAGGCCAACGCCAGGTCGATCTCACCCAGATTGGCCAACAGAAACCGCGCCAACCGCGACTCCAGCCGATGCAGGCACACCAACTCCAGCAACTCGATGGCGTGCAGTAACCTCAGCATCATCAGCATCAACAGGCGCCGCAGAAACACCGGCTCCTCAAACAACACAGCAAAATGCCGGCTACCCAACTGCAACAAACGCGTGGGCCCGCTGGCAAAGGTAGAAGACTCGCGCCCATGATCCTTGATCAACGCCGTCTCCCCCACCACCTGCCCGGCCCCGGTACTGCCGATAATCTGCTCGCGCCCATCGGGCCCATGCACCACCGAATAAATCCGCCCCTCCACCACCAGCGCAATGAATTCGAGGGTGTCGTCCTTGAAATACAACAGCTCACGATCATCCAGCGTGCGCTCCACCATATGGGTGGCAACGTAGCGCAAGAGATGCTCCGGCATACCTCGAAACAAATCGGAGCGAGCCAGCAGGGTTTGTCTGAGCGGGAGATCGAGCATCACGGTTCCTTTGGAATGCATGCGTTCACCTGAGGAATTGCGGCGTGGAAGCGGTGTAAAGCCACAAGAGCAAAGCAAACAAAGGGACGTGCGGCGCGGGGAGTTGTGAATGAGGGTGGCGATTAGCCATTTTTTGTCGGAAATGGACGACAGGGGGCGGGGCAAATGCCGGAATGGACGCATCAGGTCGACATGGGTATGATGTCGCCCGCACAAGCATCCGTAGCTCAGCTGGATAGAGTACTGCCCTCCGAAGGCAGGGGTCGTGGGTTCGAATCCCGCCGGGTGCACCAGATATGAAATGAAAAAGCCTCAGGTCGGGAGATCTGGGGCTTTTTTGTGCGTTTGGTGGGTGGTGAGAGAGTGTTGAGTCGCGTCGGGATAGTAGAGGTGAAAATAAATCCCCTTTTCCCCTCCCTTTTTCCCAAGCAGTTTTCCAGCTCTACGATCATTACGATTTCACCGCCTTGAGCGCCGGTCTCAAGCAAAGAAGAAAACGCCTACACAGGAACCTCCGCCCTGATCAGCGTACCGCCTTCGGCCAGATTGCGGGCAGTAATGGTACCGCCATGGGCGTGGCAGATCGCACGGGCGATGGACAAGCCTAGCCCGCTCCCCCCCGAGTAACGTGCCCTGGAGCGCTCTGCACGCCAGAAGCGGTCGAACACGCTGTCCAGATGCTGGGCTTCGATACCTGGCCCTCGGTCACCGACTTCAATCACCACCGAACCGTGAACCCGGCGCGCCGTTACATTCAACTCGCCTCCCCCGGCCGCATAACGCAGCAAGTTATCGACCAGAATGTTGATCACCTGGCCCAGGCGATCACGATCGGCATGCATACGAAGCCCATCAGCAATACTGACCTGCGTCAGCACGCAAGCCTCATCCAACTGCGGCTGGAACCACGCCAACCGCTCCGCCACCAGAGCTGCCAGAGAAAACTCGCTGCGCTCCAGCACCAGCCGGCCAGCACGAGCCATCGACAACAGGTGCAAATCATCCACCAGCTTTCTGAGTTGATCGAGCTGACGCTTGACCATGCCCAACTGCATGGCATCGCTGGGGAATACCTCATCGAGCATACCCTGCACGCGCCCCATGGCGGCGTTCAAGGGTGTGCGCAGTTCGTGGGCAATGACCGCGCTGGATTCACGCACATCGCGCTCATAGCGCTCCAGTTGCGTGGTCATGCTGTTGAAGTCGCTGACCAGCCGTTGCAGCTCGTCGGGCGCGTCGCGGTGCACCGGCAGGCGAGTCAGGAAATCACCGCCGGCGACTCGCCGGGCGCCCTGGGCAATTGCCGAGAACTGGCTGGACAAGGGCCGCGAAAACCACAGGCCGAAGCCAATGATGATAGGGATCGCGGCCAGCACCAGGCCGATCAGTATCAGCCAGTCGCGATTGGCGATAGCCGGCTGGAAATAGTCCAGCGGATAGTACTGGGCAACCACTTGACGCAAGCGTGCCTCATTGAGCTCTGGCTCGGCGCGCAACGCCAGCAGCTCCTCACGCGGCCCAGGCGGCAGATGCTGCACAAAATACCAGTCCGACAGTGTGACGTTGATCCACATGCACACCGAGATCACCACCACCGCGCCGATCGCCAGCAGGCTCATGCGCAGGCCGATCCAGCGCCACATGGGTTTGTCGTTGACCCGCGGTTGCTCAAGCATGTGCGTTACCTGAATCGATAGCCAATGGAGCGCACCGTGACCAGAACGCCGGTGATGCCGTGGTTTTCCAGCTTGCGGCGCAGGTTGTGCACGTGGGTGTCGACGACGCGGGCCAGGGCTTCGCTTTCCGGTAGGCAGATTTCCAGCAACTCATCACGAGTGAAGGCCTTGGACGGCGTCTTGAGCAACGTCACCAGCAGCTTAAATTCCGTTGGGGTCAGGTCCAGCCATTGCGGTGGTGCTTCGCCCTGCTCAATGGCCGCGGTAAACGCAACAAGATCCACCCGCAGGTTTTCATGGCGCAGCAGGTGTTCGACCGGTTGGTTGCCGGTGGTGCGCCGCAACACCGCGTGCACCCGCGCCACCACTTCGCGCGGGCTGTAAGGCTTGACCACATAGTCGTCCGCGCCATAACGCAAGGCACCGAGTTTTTCCGGTTCGTCGCCCATGGCCGTGACCATGATGACCGGCGTGTCACTGCTACGGCGCACGGCGGATAACACCTCGGTGCCGCTCAAGCGCGGAAGCATCACGTCGAGCAGGATCAGGTCGGGCTGCCAGCTTTTGTACAGGTCCAGACCGCGCTGGCCGTCTTCGGCCAGGGCCACCTCATAGCCATCCCGGAGCAAGTAGGCTTCGAGAATGTTGGCGCTGTCGGCGTCGTCTTCGACGATGAGGATACGTTTTCCTGACACAAAGAAGCCTCTTGATGAAACCTTGATAATTTACGAACGGTTTATTGAAAGTGCGCTGCCAGTATTGCCCTACGCCCGCTTTCGCGAGCCGATCCTATGCCGACCACTGCATCGCTGTCCAAGCCTATCAACGGGCCTGAACAGCTCGATCAGAGGGAGGCGTTGTGTCGCGCGTCGGCGGGCGCACTGCTGTCTTCTTTTGCACATAGGGCCTGACCATGAACTTCACCACCTCCCCTACCCACAACGTTCTGTTGGGCGCCGTCACGCTGCTGTGCTGCGCGCTCGCGCCCCAGGCTCAGGCGACCGACGCCAGCCCGACAGCCGAAGAAACCACCGTTACCCTGGGCCTTGGCATGGGTGTCACGCCTCGCTACATGGGTGCTGACCGCTACCGTCCGCTCGTACTGCCGATGCTCAGCATCCAGCACGGAGCGTTGTTCGCCGACACCACTCGCGGCGTGGGCCTGCAATTTCAATCCGACAGTGGTTTTAGCGCCAGCGCAGCGATCAATTACGACCTGGGCCGCAAAGAGAAGGACAGCATCACCAGCCCGGGCGGCGACGAGCTCAGAGGTATGGGCGATATCAACGGCGCAACCGTCGCCGACTTTACCCTCAGCCAACAACTGCTTGACTGGCTGTCGGTCAACGGCGAAGCCGAACTGCGCATGGCCGGCGAGCACCGAGGCAACCGTTACCGCTTTGGCCTGGAAGGCATCTTGTTGCACACAGACCGCGACACCCTGAGCCTGGCCATCGACGCCCATGCCGGCGATAGCCGCTACAACCAGACGTTCTTCGGCGTCACCCAGGCTCAGAGCCAACGCTCGATCTACAGCAAGTACACCGCCGACGCCGGGATCTATGCCTACTCCGCTGCCTTGAACTGGCAGCACACCTTCGACGCGCACTGGTCAACGCTGGCCAGCCTGACGCTGACTCAATACGCTGACCAGGCCAGCGACAGCCCGCTGGTAAGGCGCGAAACCGCAGGCTTGGGCCTGTTTGCAATCAACTACACGTTCTGACAACAAGCCCCGGGTATGCAGGCTTCATCTGAACTATCCCTGGGGCAGATTCCAGTCCTGTGCGAATGGCTTTTCAGACCGCGCAAGGTTCTCCCCATCAGGGCGTACACACGATGATCCGTTTGAAGTACCTGTCCAAAAGAGCCGTGCTGCTCTATGCGCTATTGATGAGTATCGGCAGTCAAGCCTCCCCCACCCTGCATACCGAAGCGTTCGTGCATCCTGGCCTGCTCCAGACCCGGGAGGACTTCACGCGGATACGCGAGAAGCTGGCCAACTATAACCAGCCGTGGCTGGCCGGCTGGCAGAAGCTGATCGCCAACCCCCATGCCTCATTAGCCTGGCAGCCCAACCCGATGCCGGTGGTGTACCCCACTTCAGGCGGCCCGAATAACGACAGTGTTCTGTTCAACGACGCAGCCGCCGCGTATGCACTGGCCCTGCGCTGGCAGATCTCCAACAACCCGGCGTATGCCGACAAGGCCGTGAGTATTTTGAACCAGTGGGCCTTGACCCTCACCGCGATCAAAGACAAGCCCGGCAGAGCTTTGGTGGCAGGCTTGTACGGCTACCAACTGGCCAACGCGGCCGAACTGCTGCGCAGCTACCCAAAGTGGCGGGCGGAAGATTTCCAGCGTTTTCAAGGCATGATGCTCACTGTGTTCTACCCCATCAATCATGACTTCCTGGTGAACCACGACGGCGCCCGGCCTGATCATCATGGGGCCAGCTGGGACCTAGCCAACATGAACTCGATGCTGGCCATCGGCGTACTGACCGACCGCCGCGATCTCTACAACGAGGCCGTCGACTACTTCAAGCACGGCACCGGTAACGGCGCCATCGCCCACGCGGTGTGGAAGCTCTACGGCGATGGCCTTGGTCAAGTCCAGGAAAGCGGACGTGATCAGTCACACGCAATGCTCGACATAGCCCTGCTCGGCAGTTTCTGCCAAATGGCCTGGAGCCAGGGCAACGACCTGTTCGGCTACCAGAACAACCGCGTGCTGCAGGGCGCCGAGTATGTGGCCAAGTACAACCTTGGCCAGGAGGTGCCGTTTACCCCCATCCCCAACAGCAGCTTCAAACAGACCGTCATCTCGGCCGATCATCGCGGCGAAACCCGTCCGATATGGGAACTGCTCTACAACCACTACGCCGTGCGAAAGGGCCTCAGCGCACCGAATGTGCAGGCCATGGCAAATAACGTCCAAGTGGAAGGTGGTGGCGGGGATTATGGTGCTGACAGGGTTGGCTACGTCCAGCTGGGGTATGGGACGTTGCTGTATTCGTTGGGGGAATACGGTTTGTCGGAGATGCAGTTAATGCCTTAGAGGTATATCACCGAAGCTGCGCTGCGCATTACAAATGCGTCCTTTCTACCTGTCAAATTCGAGGAATGGCAAGAACGCATTGGTGTGTTGGAAATGTCAAAGGACGCCAGCACCATCGCCGCAGAAGTGTGGAGCCAGATATGAATGAAACACCCGAGGTCTTTAGACCCGGGGCTTTTTTGTGAGCCACTTGCACGCGCAACTCGATGTTGCTACGAGTGGCTAAGCGCCTACATCCCGATGGGTTGAGTATTATGAAGGCCTTGATGAATTCCCGGAATGCTGCTTTTCCAGGCTTGAAATTTCACCGCGCAACACCCCCTCCAACACCCCAAAAAACCCCTGAATATGCCCCTGCTTCAACGCCTGCGGCCGCGTCACCAAATAAACCTCCATCGCCGGCAGTTCTATCTCCTGAAAAACCTCACTCAACCCCGTCGCCAAAATACGCGGCAACACCGCCACCCCCATCCCCCGCTTCACCGATTCAAGCTGCACCGCAAACGAACTCACCCTGATCGGAGCACGGTCCACCCCCGCAGCTTTCGCAGCGCGCATTTGCGGCAGCAGATCCAGCGGCGGCAGCAAGGCGATACTGGCGGCGGTAGCTGGCGTTAGCGCAGGAAACCGTTGCAGGTATTCAGCAGTTGCGAATACGCCGTAAGCGAGTTTGCCGAGCCCTCGGTAGATCAGGGAAGGTTCGCCCAGGTGTGCGGTGCGTATGGCGATGTCGGCCACGCCTCGTACGATTTTGTGAAAGTCGGTGGTGACCTGTAGTTCTACGGAACAGCCTGGGTGCTGGGAGGTGAAGCGGCTGGCGGCCTCAAGCACGCTGGCAGAAAAGCCTTCGCCGGCGCTCACCAGCACGGTGCCGCTGAGGGTTGCTGGCGCGCCGTCGGCGGGGGCCTGGCGGCGCAGGCCGGATTCGGCTGCCAGGGCGACGTCCACCAGGGCTTGGCCTCGGGAGGTGAGCCGGCAGCCTTCCACGCCGCGTTCCACCAGTGGCTCGCCCAGGGCGGTTTCCAGTTGGGTGAGGCGGCGGGAGACGGTAGAGGCCGCGATACCGAGTAACTGGCCTGCCTGTAAAAAGCTGCCGCGCCGTGAGACTGCCAGCAGCAGTCGAAGATCGTCCCAATTTGCCTGCAATGCCATATCTCCGCGCTTCCCTGGTGTGCAGATGTGCAAAGCCATTATGCCGTAGGCGCTGTTTTTACGGCGCGGGCTCGCGGGTATATCTACTGGCCTTCTCAACAAATGGAATGGCCTGTATGAACACGAACCCCAATCGCTTGCGCAGCACCTTTGTGACCGGCGCCACCGGCTTGCTGGGCAACAACCTGGTGCGGGAGCTGGTCGCACGGGGTTATGCGGTGAAGGCGCTGGTGCGCTCGGCGGCCAAGGGTGCGCAGCAGTTCGGCGATTTGCCGGATGTGGAACAGGTGGTGGGAGACATGGCGGATGTGGATGCCTTCGCGGCGGCGTTGCAAGGCTGCGATACGGTGTTTCACTGCGCGGCGTTTTTTCGGGATAACTACAAGGGCGGCAGCCATTTGGAGGAACTGGAGAAGATCAATGTCGTCGGTACCCGAGCCCTGCTGCAACAGGCGTATGACGCCGGTGTGCGACGGTTTGTACATACTTCGTCGATTGCCGTGCTCGACGGTGCCCCCGGTACGCCGATCGACGAGACGTGCCTGCGGGCCGAAGCCGATGCGGATGACTACTACCGCAGCAAGATCCTGGCTGAGCGGGAGGTGTTGAGGTTTCTTGAAAGCCATCCGCAGATGCACGCTTGCATGGTCTTGCCCGGTTGGATGTGGGGGCCGGGTGACCGTGGGCCGACGTCTTCGGGGCAGTTGGTCCGGGACGTTATCAACGGCAAGCTGCCGGGGCTGATTCCTGGCACCTTTTCGCTGGTCGATGCCCGCGATGTGGCCTGGGCGCACATTGCTGCCGCCCAGAGCGGGCGACGGGGCGAGCGTTATCTCGCAGCCGGTCGCAACTTGACCATGCGCCAGCTGATTCCGGTGCTGGGGAGTATTGCCGGGGTCAAGGTGCCCTCCCGCCAACTGCCGCTGCCCGCGCTGTACCTGTTGGCAGCGATGCAAGAGGCCTACGCCTACCTGACCGGCAAGCCCATCTTGCTGAGCATGGCGACGTTGCGGCTGTTGATACGCGAGGAGCACCGTACCCGCTTTGACCATCGCAAAAGTGAAGAGGAACTGGGGCTGAGTTTTCGTGTATTGGAGCAGACCCTCACGGACACGGTGGCGTGGTCCCGGGCCTACGGCGGATTGTAATAAAAAGCCCCAGGTCGACAGGCCTGGGGCTGGTTCGTGGCGGCAGGTTCAACGCTGTTGCAACGCCTCTAGCCGTGCCGGCAAGTCCTCCTCGGGAAAGCGTTGGTACAGCGCCAGCAGTTTTTCATCCGCGGCCCTGGTTTCACCCGCTCGACGCAGGTTCACAATTTCCTGCAGACCTGCTTCCAACGTAGGCAGCGCCCGTTTGCTGAGTTTCAGCGCTGGCTGATCCGCCACTGCGCTTTCGGCTTGAGCAGGCGCACTTTCAACCCGTGGCGCTATCGCCATCCGGGCCATTGGCGCGGGGGCGGAGAAGGCTTGCGGCGCTGGCTGGGCGGCTTCTTCGTGGTGCGGCGCAGAGAATGTCGCGGTGGAGATTTCGGGTTGCGGCACGGGGGAGCGCATGACCACGCCGATCATCAGTGCCAACCCGGCGACGGTGGCAAATGCCATTTGCCAGCGCGGGCGTTGGCAGGCTTGCAGCCAGCGTTGCCACAGGCTGGGTTGCGGCTGCGGGGCTTCGCGACGGGCAGCGTTGAGGATGAAGGCGTCGAGGGACGCGGGCGGCTCGCCCGTGCTGTGTTGACGATAGTGCTGGAGCAGCGCGTCGTCTGGGGTGTGTCGGGAGTCAGTCATACGGGTACCTCCTCGGCCAGCAGGCGCCGCAATTTTTGCAGGGCGTAGCGCAAGCGGCTTTTTACGGTTTCCAGCGGGGCGCCGGTGAGGGTGGCGATTTGCGGTACTTCGAGCTCGCCGTGCAGGCGTAGCAGAAACACTTCGCGCTGGTCTTCGGGCAACGCTTGCAGGGCCGCGTCGAGGCGCGCCTGGTCGCGGCTGAGGGTCAGTTGTTGCTCGGGGCCGTCGCTGTCATCGGCCTGGGCGTGGAGCTGTTCATCGTAGCTGTCGTGCAGGGGGTTGTGGATGCCGTGCTTGCGCCAGTGGTCGATCAGGCGGTTGCGGGCGATCTGGAACAACCAGGTGCGAAAACTCGCCCGGCCTTGTGGCTGGGTGGTGCTGCGGATCAGGCTGAGCCAGGTGTCCTGGTAGATTTCTTCGGCCAGTTCGGCTTTGTTGCATAGGGACACGAGGAAGAAGTACAGGCCCTGGCGATGGCGCGTGTACAAGGCTTCGAAGGCGGCAGCGTCACCGGTTCGGTAGCGGGCCAGCAGCGATTCGTCGCTGGGTGAGTCATCTGAAACGGCCATGTAGTGGGCGAACTCCTTTTGGTCAGCCGAAGCAGGATTACTGTAGGAGCGAGCTTGCTCGCGAAGAACGTCAACGATAACGCGTGCTTCCTGGATAAACGCGGTGCCTGTGAGTTTTTCGCGAGCAAGCTCGCTCCTACAAAAAGTTTTAGCAGCATGGCCCCTCCCCCATTTGCACATTGGTGCGGGCGAGATCAGGGCTTGAGGCTTTGGGCCAGCTCCACCAGTTGCACGAATTCGTTGCGCAGCCCGAACGGGTCATCGCCGCGGGCCGAGCGCGCCAGTTTGGCGGTGTCTTGCACACTCATGATGCCAGTGTAGCGGCCATCGCCCTTGAGCTGTTGGGCGAAGGCGGCCACGGCAGACGCGAAGCGCAGGTCGTCGCTGGCTGGGGTGGCCTGGTTGGCGATAGGGCGTTCGATCAACTGGCTGTTACCGCCCGCAGCTGGTTTGTAGCGCACCCGCAGCATCGCCAGCTCATCGGACTTGCCTTCGGTCGCAGGCGCGTCGGCGTAACGCAGAGGTTCCAACCAGCCCTTCTCGCCCTTGGGCACGATTTCATACAGCGCCGTCACCGTGTGCCCTGCGCCAATCTCACCGGCATCGACCTTGTCGTTGTTGAAATCCTCACGCTTCAGGGCGCGGTTTTCATAGCCCAGCAGGCGGTATTCGCTGACCTGGGCCGGGTTGAACTCCACCTGCAGTTTCACATCCCGCGCCACCACGGCCAGGGTGGAACTGAGTTGCTCTACCAGCACCTTGCGTGCTTCGCGCAGGTTGTCGATGTAGGCGTAGTTACCGTCGCCCGCGTCGGCCAGTTGTTCCATCAGGTGTTCGTTGTAGTTGTCCACGCCAAAGCCGAGGGTGGTCAGCGATACGCCGCTTTTGCGCTGGGCCACGGCCATCTGCTTGAGGCTGTCGAAGTCGCTGATGCCCACGTTGAAGTCGCCGTCGGTGGCCAGCAGGATGCGGTTGATGCCCTGGTCGATAAAGCCTTCGCGGGCCATCTGGTAGGCCAACTCGATGCCCGACGCGCCTGCGGTGGAGCCGCCGGCGGTGAGTTGGTCGATGGCGTTGCGGATCTTGGCTTTTTCACTGCCCGAGGTGGGCTTGAGCACCACGCGGGATTCACCGGCATAGACCACCAGTGACACACGGTCCTGATCACGCAGTTGATCCACCAGTAACTTCAGCGTGCTTTTGACCAGCGGCAAGCCTTCGCGGCGGTCCATGGAGCCGGACACGTCCACCAGGAACACCAGGTTGGCGGGCGCCAGTTCTGCCACGGTTTTATCGGAAGCCTTGATGCCAATGCGCAGCAGTTTTGTGCGCGGGTTCCACGGCGTAGCGGCCAGCTCGGTGGTCACGCCAAAGGGGGAGCCATCGGTGGGCAATGCGTAGTGGTAGGGGAAGTAGTTGACCATTTCCTCCAATCGCACCGAGCCTTCGGGCGGCAGGCGGCCTTGGTTGAGGAAGCGCCGTACGTTGGCGTAGCTGCCCGTGTCGACATCCACGCTGAAGGTGGAGACCGGGGTTTCGGCGACGCTATGCACCGGGTTATCCGGCAGGTTGGCGTATTGCTCGCGGGGTTCGCTGCGGTAGTCCATCGTCGCCATTTCCCGCACCCTCATTGGTGCCGGCATGGCCATCCGCTTGACCACTGCATTCTGGATCGGCGCGCTGTGCAGCTCGGCGAGAGGCGCCGGTTCAACCGGTTTGGAGACTTCGGGGGACGATGACAGCCCACACCCAGCCAGCGCCACCAGCAGGGTAACGGTAAAGCCTTGGGCAGCGGGACGCAGGTAAAGCAGAGGGCGGGACATGGGGCTGAACCTCGTGAATGAATGAGCCGTTCACAAGGTCAGACGCGAGGTAGGTTGGGTTCGGGTTAAACCCTCGAAATTCACCTCGATCAATGTGGGAGCGGGGGGGGGGGGGGGGGGGGGGGGGGGGGGGGGGGGGGGGGGGGGGGGGGGACGG
>NZ_JBXAJM010000018.1:0-58694 GCF_058797315.1 Pseudomonas sp. GW823-FHT02F05 | reverse complement strand
TGCCTGCGATAGCGGTGTGTCAGGCAGCCTTTCCAGCACTGGCCCACCGCTATCGCAGGCAAGCCAGCTCCCACAGTTGTATGGCGGTGTTCTCTTAGTCCGTGCCGTATTTCGGGTTACGCGGGCCGTACAAAATCCCGGTGCGCTGCCCCGCCGACAGCAACCGTGCGCTGGTGATACCGGCAATCGGATGCGCCGCATCGGTAGAGCTGTTGATCACCTGCTTGACCGCAGCCGTGATCAACATGCCCACCAGGCCGCCACCGTTGTTGTTGCCTTCTTCGCTCGACGCCCGCGCCGAACCGGTCCACAGGGTGGTGCCGGTGCGCAGGTCCACCAGTTTGGCCGAGGCCGTCACCGAGGTGTCGCTGGAGATCAGCATGTACTGGGTGCCGTACTCGCTGATGGTGATGTAAAGCGCCGCGTCCGCGCCAAAGATGTCATGCAGCTTGGCCGGTTGTACGGCCTGGATATCGTTGGCGGTGGTCAGGCCGTTCTGGCGGAAGGTTTCGTCCACCAGGGCAATCGGCAACACGTAGTAGCCGGCTTCGGCCAGCGGGTAGGTGACTTGCGACACCAGGCTGTAGGACGCCTGCACTTCCGGCGATTCGTTGATCGGCGGCAATACCAGGATCGACTTGGGCCGCGCCTGTTTGTACGCCGAATAATCAACCGTCTTGGGCGCGGCGCAACCGCCGAGCAACGCCAGGGCCAGCAAGGCGCCGGTGAGTTTTAACAGGCTCATTTGGTGGCGACTCCGGCTTTGGCGTTTTTCAACAGAAAGTCCATGTACGCAGCAGACTCAGGGAACAGCGCCTTCTCGGTGCGAAACTCCTGCACCATCTGGTCATCCTTGCCCATGTTCATGTACAGCATGCCCAGGTGCGCGTGGTAACCCGGCGGCGCCTTGCGGCCACTGGCGTTGATCTTCTGCAGATCGCGCTCCAGTGCTTCCACCTGCGCTTCCTTGGGCTCGCCCTTGAAGTACTCGTAAACCTGCGGCTGGTAGCTTTCCCATTGATACAGGGGCTGGGGCGCCGTTTGGCACCCGGCTACCGTCGCGATTGCTGCCAGCGTCAGCGCTAACTTCACTGCCTTGCTCATCCGTGTACTGCTCCTTGTGGTGTGGCTGATCAGTTACGCGGGTTCCAGGCGCCAGCGTTGATGCCGTCGACCAGGCGGTTGATCGCTTCGCGCATGGCCAGGTCCAGCACCTTGCCATTGAGGGTGGAGTCGTAGCTGGCGGTGCCGCCGAAGCCGATCACTTCACGGTTGGACAGCGCGTACTCACCGGCACCCTGGGTGGAATACACCACTTCGGAGGTGTTGATGTTGACGATATTCAACGCGACTTTGGCGTAGGCCACTTGGGTCTTGCCACGGCCGAGGATGCCGAACATCTGGCGGTCGCCGGTTTCTTTGCGGCCGAACTCGGTCACATCGCCAGTCACCACATAGTCAGCGCCCTTGAGCTTCTGCACGGTGCCTTTGATTTTGGCTTCCTGGGAGATTTCGCCCATGTTGTCGCGGTCCAGCACGCTGAAGCGGTTGGTCTGCTGCAAGTGGGTGATAAGGATGGTCTTGGCCTGGCCACCGAGACGGTCAACGCCATCGGAGAAGATGCCGCGCATGTAGCTGGAGCGGTTATCGAACTTGCCCACGGCAATCGGCACACGCACGCCGGAATAGGCCACGTGGGCGCTGGCGACTTGCTCCACCGGCATCGCGCGGTTGCTCTCGGTGGCACAACCGGCCACGGTCAACAGCGCCGCGGCGGTGAGGCCCGACAGCAGGATTTTGGACAGTGTCTTCACAGGGTGCTCCTTGGGTGAGGAAATCAGCGTTGCTGGGTTTTCCAAGGAGAAAGGCAGCCTGAAAACGCACTGGCCTGGATTCTTCCCTGAAAGACGGTGATACAACGGCTGCGGCATTTTACGGGGTTGAGAGCGGTTCTCAAGTTGTTTCGGCCATAGGTGGGTGGCTTACCCTACTGCCGACCGCAATACTCAAAGCAACAAAGATCAAATGTGGGAGCTGGCTTGCCTGCGAAAGCGATAGTGCAGCAACAGATGCAGCGACTGACACACCGCCTTCGCGGGCAAGCCCAATGCCGATCAATTAAACGAACGCAATACCCAAAGCAACGAAGATCCAATGTGGGAGCTGGCTTGCCTGCGAAAGCGATAGTGCAGCAACAGATGCAGCGACTGACACACCGCCTTCGCGGGCAAGCCCAATGCCGATCAATTAAACGAACGCAATGCCCAAAGCAACGAAGATCCAATGTGGGAGCTGGCTTGCCTGCGAAAGCGGTAGTGCAGCAACAGATGCAGCGACTGACACACCGCCTTCGCGGGCAAGCCCGCTCCCACAGGGGAACTGCGTTTAACCCTGACTGGTATTAGTCCAAGCCCGCCCACCAACAGCAGCCTGCCTTCGCACAGCCCTACTTGAGCTCCTTCACCAGGTACTGCGCAGAAATCTGCGTAATCCCGGTCAACGCCCGGCGCAAAGCTTCCGGGTCCGTGCGGTAGGTTAACGGCGTATAGCCATAAACGTTCTGACCATTAAACGGCGTGACCGCTTCAAAGGTGCGCCAGATCATCTCATCGCCGCGATCCATCTGCGCTAACACGTTAAGGGTCGGATAAATCACACTGCTGAAACCCTGGGTCAGGCGAAAGCCCCACTCGGACACGGTCAGCTGAATCTGCGCATCAGCCGGCTCATCGTCGCCGACCACCTTGAGCGTCGAAGTCTTGCCCAACTCATCGACAAAGCCCTGCTTGAGCAACACGCCTACATCGAGTTTTTCCGCCTCCATCACCGTCAGAATAGCCACCGGCGTCGGCATCTCGGCCAACTGCCCGAGCTTCATGCCGCCGGCAAACCCGGCGCCACTCAACGCCGCAGTACCCAGCTTGGACGCTCCGCTGGCCATGCCAACACCCGCACCAACCCCGGCCCCCAGGGCCGCGCCCCAGGCCTGTTCGCGGCCGAAGTACACCATGTTCTTTTCCCACTTCACGGGCAGGACTTTGACGGTCTTGATCTGCGCGCGGTTTTCGGGGGTGAGAGGGTGGCTGACGCAGCCGCCGAGGATGAGGGTGGTGAAGAGAATGAGGAGGAGGTTTTTCACATTGGTCCTTTAATGTTTGGGGTGAGGCTTCGGATTTGCGTATTCGTAGTGCGTTTGTTCGTGGGCAGTATGTCGGCAATGGATAGCAAGATGTTAGCCGCTGCGGGCAAGCTCCGAAGCAGCGGCATTTTGATGCCTTGCGCGGGCTTGGCGGTGCGGCTTATAGTCCGGCCGTCGCTCAAAAAGCGACCGGGTTTGGCGACCCGAAGAACGAGCCCTCAATAATCCAGAGAGCTTAATGATGAATCGATACATTCCCCTAACCGGCCACGACTGCACCGTCCCAGCCCTGATCATCGACACCCAGGCACCTCTCGACGTCCTTCACGACGCCGCCGTGCACCGCATTCGGGCCGTCACCCAACTGCTGGAAAACCTGGCCTTCCGCGAACAACTCAGCAGCGATGCCGTCGTGCTTTCAGACTTCGCCCATTTGCTGGCCATTCCGCTGCGCGATGGGTGTGACTTGCTGGATGTCATCAGTCGCAGGCTGAATGCCGATCCGTCCTGAGTGAAAATCGGGCGGCCTTAGTGTCGCCCCCTTTATGCGTGAGCAATTCAACTTAATAAACCGGTCCACTTTTTTCGTCATTTCACGCAGCAAACCTGATCATCCGAAAGATAATAAAGTCCCTCCAGCTTTCCGCAAATGGAAGGAAGACCGAAAACCGATTCTGAGGCATAAGAAATAGGCAGCTCGGTTCTAATCGAACAGGCAAACTCCGAACTTTCCCACGTTGGAGTGACTATACCGCTCCAAAAACTTACTGCGTCTCCCTTATCAGACAATATAACAGGCTTTACGTATTCAATTGCGGCATTGGAGTCCCAATATAAATAACCGCGATACACAGCGCCACTTTCACCAAGAAAATCAGTTAGAACGATAATCTGAAAATCTGAGCACGTTTCCTGTTCGGCGAGGGGGCGTACAGTTGACTCATCCTCCACTGTTTCGTCCATCGGAAAAAACCAAACGCTATAGCTATCAAGATCATCAATCGTTAGCTCATATACTTGTTTGTCCGACACAAATCGCCCCCTATGTAATTAAATACAACAAAAGGGGACAGAATTACTTAATAGGCTCTCAATTCTAATTTAAATAAATCTGTCCCTTTTCTACCCATTTCTCCGAATTTTTATCCTGCTGGAACCGCATCGATATCAAACTCACCTTGCTCGTCAATTTCGGCGTCTGCTCTCAACACCTCAAAATCGCAGCCCCCTAAATTCAAATGGACATTTATTTCATACGCTCCACTTGAGGAGGGTCTTATAAATTCGACCTGAAGAGAATAATCTCCTTCAGGCAGTTCTAGAGGAACCGTACTCGAAATACTACCAAGCTCAACATTTCTATCTTTCACCGTGAAGGGAACTTTAAGAGCCCGAACCACGTCTGCGCTAATAGCGGGCACTTGCTCGTTAATGAAAACGCTAATTATATGATCCCCTTCGTCGATCAAAGCTCTAAAAGAGGCACTTCCTAACCTCCACGCAAATCCTTGCGCATAACTACGATCACTCCAATCATTATACGGCTGATCAAGCGAGCTTAAAAACACGCAAAATTGCGAATAAGACAAATATATACTTTCTCTAAACCCAGCCATTAGCCCACCACCTTAATTCAACAAAAGGGGACAGATTTACTCAATAGCCTTTGTACTACCACCACGAATTAAGTAAATTCGCCGCCCTCACAACTACCTGACTAACTAGGCAACGGTTTCTTGATCGCCATTAACAGAATCAAACAGTACGCCGACAACACCAGCCGCCATAAATCGCCGTTTCACTTCTTCACTTACTATGACCGCACCCAAATATTTTTTAAGTTTAAATATATGACTTGATCCGACCCTGCCCGGGTCAACCACTAAATTGTAGAAAGCACGATAGTTGCCGGCCATATCTGGCCTAACAGGATCATCTACCTCAAACTTTTTATAGCGAGAGCGCTTTTCATCCACGCAATCAATTTGCGTTTCAATAATCATCAAAAAATAGCTCTGGCAAACCACTTTATTGTTTATCTTCACCGGCTCAAAAACGACATGCTGATAAAGTTCGTCTGTCTCTGGCAAACCGGCGAGCGAATTTTTTGCCCTCTCGCTTAAAACAGGAATACTGGCGTATCCAGCGAGGGAATAATCAACTTCTTTACCGTCGAACCTTACATCGAGGGTATATGTGCCTGGCTCCATAAAATTAACTGGAGGATCACTGAAATGCCAGTTATCTACATGATGTACATCTCCGAGCACCCACCTATCGCAGACAGTTACATCTTGTCGCATTAAGTAATATCTCATTTCAGTCCCTCGTAAGCCATTTATTAACTTCACTACCCACGATTACTGCTTCTGACTTAATCCCTTCCAATATTTTTGTCACGAATCAACGAAAAAAGGGGACTGTCTAGTCCTGAAATAGGTTTACACCTGCTTCAGGACTAGACAGCCTTTAAACTCTAGTCTAGATAAATCTGCCCTCTTTTCTTGTCCCTTTTCTTCAGTCCCCTTTTCTTCAACTTATTCATCATCCCATAACTGCCCCGGCGGCGCATAGTTACCATCTTCCAAGATGCTGCACCATCCAAAAAGCCTATAAAACATTTCAAGATCCAATATTTGGTAGATATCAATATCAACTTTTTTTAACGACACCCGACCGTGTGCATAGTGAGAGTATTGCCCACCTACCCCACCTATCGCTCTTTTTTCAAGTTCTGCACGATCCCACTCCAGAACGGTTCCTGCAGCTTCTGGCAAAGGGTCCAAAAATTCAATTTCAAACTCCGTTGCAATTTTGCAAATGCAAGGAATCAGCCTTTGCTCGAGCAGGCTGTGGGTTAACAAATTCTCGGGAAACTTAATGCTTAATTTCATTTCAGAGCATCCTTTGGAACAACAACATAACCTGAAAAATTCTTTTCAAAAGTAGTCGCGGGGCTAAAGTACTGCTTACCATGAGGATCACTGCAAAAGGGGACAGATTTATTTAATGCGCCTTTAAACTCTAATATTAAATAAATCTGTCCCCTTTTCTCGTGAGATTAAAAGGTGGTACCTACCCATCCATCTTTACTGGATACCCACGCAGACCGTGACGGCGCGCAACCCACAATCAGAAATACAACTACCATTATTACGCTAATTTTTTTCACGTTTTCTCTCCGTGAAAATGTGAAAAATGGGACATATTTATTTAATACGTTTTTCAACTCTAATTCTAAATAAGCCTTTCCCTTTTCTCACTTTTTTATTCATCTCCGCTCTGGCACCGACTCAACTTTTTCCATTTATATGATTTCGCCACGGCACGAGCAGTCCCTCCAACAAGACTCGATCAACAACACCATCATCAATGGCGCCGACAAAAGTTGTATCCAACTGAAACTCAAAGGAAATATCTTCCTTTTCCGATAACTTTTTTACGGCACAGACTATTTCTTCCACTTCATCTAGATTTTTTGAATCCATATCAACAGACAGTATATTCGGTTGCAGTGCTGAATAAATCTCCAACATTCCACCCACCACTTCCGCGCCCCCTTCGTCTATCGCGTAAATAAAGGTTGGCGGGGCAATGCTCCATATTCTTGACGCAGCGAGCTCATTCACGAGCTGCTGCACATTAGATCTAATAGACTGATCTAAGTCTTGAGCCACGTAGAAAATCAACTTTTGCTTCTCATGTTCTAGCGGTACGGAATGCATTATTCAGCTCCTTTTTTTGGAGGGTATGCCGGGAGAGCCGACCCTGGACCGCCTGGATTATATCTAAACCCTCCTGGCATATGCGCATCCAAATGCCGTGTATCAGGCAGTGGCACAGTAAGTGGCGAACCCTGAACATAACAAAAGGGGACAGATTTATTTAATATGCTTTTCAACTCTAATTTAAATAAATCTGTCCCCTTTCTCATAACCTCTTTCTGAGGAGACATATTCAAAACCCTCACTTTTAAACTCCACGTGAGGAGTACCATCTTCGGGGGAGCTCTCTCTAACCAACAGCATAGACTTAGGCGCTCCCAACTTAGCGCCTATCAAACTCACGGTTTTCTGCAGCTCACCGAAATTGGAAACCATACTAATTCGTTCTTCTCAACAAAAGGGGACTGATTTATTTAATGCACCTTTAAACTCTAATTTAAATAAATCCGCCCCCTTTTCTCTCTTTTCTTTACCCTTAAAACAGCAGTTAAACGACATAACATCCTTTTACGTTAGAAGTTTCGTATCTCCATGACTTTATTAGCCGATCCGCAGCGACAAAAACCGAATATCGGCAATCCCTAATCCAAGTTATGTAATACCGCCTGCCTCCGTTTTCATCAACAACCTTATCAAAGGTCTTATTTTTATTTACAGGCGACCAATATGAGTCGCCACATCCTCGAGTGCAGTCTTTGTAAAGGTGGGAATCGAAATGAGTACCTACCCATAGATTCATTCCATTTTCCCAATTGGAATGGGAAGGTGCGCAGCCAGCCAAGGCCGACAATAATACTACTAAAAGCCATTTATTAATTTTCACGCTTTTTCTCCGACTCAATTGCTGGGCGGTACTTATCGTACAGTGCTCCATAATTTACAAGCAGAGCAGGCGGCACGAACAAAAGGGGACAGATTTATTTAATAGGGCTTTACCGCCATCTCGAATTAAAATAAATCTGTCCCCTTTTACTCTTTTATTACATTTTTATTATTTCTATGCACTCAAGACGAACGAACTCACATCACCAAAATTCAAAAACTCTTGAAAACAAGAAGTAACGACACCTATATCTCTAGTTATGAAACTCGCCGGGTAATAGTCGCCCAAAATCTCAACTGAACTTGTCCCCATCGACGTATTATTAAGAGTACGCACGACGTGCTCACCATCTTCAAGGTATTGATTTAGCATCAAAAGATAATTTCCAGAATCAGCGTAAAGATTGATTTCATACGGTCCATATTCAGGCGTCGGTGAAATAGACAACGAAGCGACACCGTCAAATTTTCTATACTTGCTTATAATGGACTTCACATCTTCCAGGGACGGTTGGCGAACAAGAGGGATTTGCAATCTACCGTGTTCAGGATTAAGTGTATACCCTCCAATTATCATCTATTTTTCTCCTTAATGGACTTCATGCCTGACTCCCAGTAATAGTTTTTCGGAAGTCCCGTTTTATCATCTATAGCTTTCACGGTGAGCGATTTCAACTCAGCTTTTTCTGCGGCAGCAGCAATGTCACCTTTGCAGAAACCGCATACATCTTTTCCTGCGACCGTCATGGACATGTCCGCCCCCGCAGTTTTACCAGAGCTATATGCTTGCTGAATCACACCTATTTCTGCGTGGGCATCTTTCATATTTCCGTTTGGATAAAGCTTGCCAGGATTCGTAGCAGCTTTATCTGCAATCCTATCCGTGATCAACGAAGGTATTTTCGGGTCTGCCTCGTTGAGCGGACGAGAGGTCTGATTGACGTCTTGGAAGGTTTGTCCACCTACCTTTCCCTCTGCGGCTACTTTCGGAGCCGCGCCCTTAGCCGCCCCTTCTATAACATTCCTCTCGGCCAGTGCAGCGGTTTCGGAATCCGTAAACATGCTTGTTGCGTTTGCATTCTTAGACGCAGCGCCTTTGGCTGCTCCTAACTCTGCTCCTTCAACGACTCGCCCAGCAACCTTACCTGCCCCTCCTAACCCACCGCCGAACATCATGCCAACCATTTCGGCATGATCACCCTTCATAGTTTGCTGCACCGCGAGGCGCGTGTCGTCCTGATTCTTATCTTGGAAGCCCCGAACGATAGACTGTTCTGCTTTGTTGAGCCCGCCGCTCTGATCATATTTATCCAGCGCTGCATTACCCGCCTCCACGTCTAGGCGCTGCGCATTACAACTCGTAGGATCATTACACTTCAGCAGCGTAATGCCAGTTTTCTTATCGCTGATTCCTGCGTACTTAGTAGCCACATCGCTACGGCAGGATGAAGGGCTGGCTGCCCCACGGCACCCTTTCAAATCCTTAACTAAATCATCAACTTCATGGTGATTTAGGTAGTTATAGGCCGTGGCATTTTTCGCGATTTCAGCACCTTTCTGCACGTCACCGTCAGTCGCACCAGCGGCCGCAATTCCGACCAATTGCGAAGCGGCTAGCAACAACGCTGGATCGCCATCTACCACTTTCGCCAGTGAGGTTACCAGTGCTTCGTTAGCTCCAGCAGCGAGAGCGCCCGTAGCAAAACTGCCGCCGCCAGCTTCACTCAAAAGCCCGCCAACCAAAGCATGCAGAGCGATTTTTTGAGGCCCTGATTCTGACCATTTTTGGCCTTTCGAGTAATCGCCTACAGCGTTAAAGGCGACCGCTTGCAACGTGCTCTGCAACTGCGACCGTAGGGAACTACCGAGATTGTCTCCAAAACTACCGCCTTGAATAGCAGTGCTTAAACTTGCTTGGGCAACTCCTTGCGCCCCCGAATAGACGGCAAACCTACCGATGTCAGACGCGGAACTGAGGTCAAACCCTTTTGTAATGTGATTGACGTTGTCGCCAGTTACACCAAACGCAGGATCAAGCACGCCAGCGGTAAAACCTGCAGCTAACGCCCCAGTTGCATACCCCTTCAAGGCTTTGCTTGACGTAATGTCTTGAAAAGTTGCACCGATGTTTCCGCCGTTATTGATGAAGCTGACGGTGCTTCCACTGGCAACTGAAGTTAACGCAGCAGTTGCCATAACGTTGCCCCAACCGGCTGCTGCGGTCCCAACCGCCGTACCAGCTGAGACCATAGCCGAACTGCCTGCCGCAGCCATTGCCGTACCAGACCCGGCACTGGCACCCGCAGCAGCGCCCGCGACGCTACTTGCGGCCCCAGCCGTCAAAACTGTCACTACGATGATGATCGCCAGCATGGCTCCTTGGCCTAAGCTGGAATGGCTGTACTTGAACGAATCATGCAGTTCCTGCACTTGCCGCCAATCCACATCCCCACGCTTCTCGGCTTCTTTCAACCAAGCCAACTGTGGGTCTGCTTTGACCATCACATCAATCGTCTGGCTAACCGTGTTCTGATCAATCTGTTTAATGTCGATCTTCAGCCCGTTAACCGCCTTGATCGCCAACTCACCCTGTGCCTTCAACTCACTTTGGCGCAACGTCTCGTCGGTATTACCCTTGCCCTTGGCGCTGGTCCAAGCCAGGTCACCCTTGCTTTTCTCGTGACTCTCCTGGTGCAGGTCTTTGACTGCCTCGAACGTCACCGCACCGCCACTGGTGATCGCCAGGTCGTTACCACTCTCAAGCTTGGCCCGCTGATACAACTGATCACCGCCACTGACCAGTGACAGATCACCACCAGTCTTGATCTCAGTCCCCACATTCGTGACGTGGGTCACCTCATCACGCTTGGTCTTCTTCGCGCCCCAGCCCCCCTTCTCCTTCATGTCGTAAAGGCTGTAGGTGCTGTTCTGCGCAGCCAACAAACTCAACTTGTCCCCGCTATACAGATAAGCCTCATTCCCCGCGCTGATCCTGCTCGCCACGATCGTGGTGTCACGCCCCGCCTGGCTGACAAAATCCCCACCCGCCGTCAGCACGCTCGCCACTTGAGTGGTCTGGTCGTCCGAGGTCTTGATGCGTTTTTTGCCGTCCTTTTCCTTGCCCTCAACGTTGTGCATGTCGCTGACCGAGGCGACGTTGAGGTCGCGGCCGGCGGCGATGTTGAGGTCTTTGCCGGCGGTGGCGGTGCTGCCGATGATGTTGACGTCTTGCCCGGCCTGCATGTTGAGGTTGCCGCCCGCCGTGACGCTGGCGGCGAGGTTTTTGACGTCGGTGGTGATGCTGGATTTCTCGCCGCCGTCGCGGGTCTCGTGTTTGACGCGGGTGTCGCTGGCGGCGATGAGGTTGAGGTCGCGGCCGGCGGTTAAGTTAGCGTCGTTGCCCGCTACCAGGGCACCTCGGTTGGTGAGGTCGCGGCCGGCGTCGATGGCGAGGTTTTCGCGGGCGACGATGGTGCCGGCGCTGGTGTCGGTGAGGGTGCGCATGCCGGCGCCGTCACGTACCTGGATGGCGGTGGTCTCGTTGGTGATGTCGCCTTTGAGCGCCGTGAGGCTGACTTGTTTGCCGCGGATTTCGCCGGCCATGGCGTTGCGGATGCTGTCTTGGGCGAGCAGGTTGAGGTTGTTGCCGGCTTCGACCAGGCCGCCGGTGTAGATGCTGCCGCTGCTGATGGCGGAGAGGTTGTTGCTGGCGCGCAGGGTGCCGACGTTGATCAGGTCGCCGCCGGTGACCAGGTTGAGGTCGCGGCCCTGGATGAGGCTGTTGCCGCGCACGTTGCGCGAGTCGGCCTGGGCCAGGTACAGCACCGGTACGAGCACGGTCTGGCCGTCGATGACGCGGTTTTCCATCCACACGATGTCGTGGGTCAGGGCGCCGACTTGCTGGTCGGTGAGGGCCACGCCCAGGCTCAGGCGCAGGGCGTCTTTGCTGGCGAGGCCGTTGTCCATCAGGTAGCGGAACTGGTCGGCGTCGCTGTACAGGCCGCCGGCGAGGAAGCGTTGGCCGGTTTGCGCGAGGACGGCGTCGCGGATCAGGCGGGTTTCGTACTGGCCGTCACCGAGGCGGCGCCAGGCGTTGTCGGCGGTGAAACCGAGTTTGCCGAGCATGTAGTCGGAGCTGAAGAAGCCCGACACCGAGGTGAATTCGGGGTTGGTTTCGATCAGGTAGTGGCTGGCGGGGTCGGCGTTTTTGACGAACAGGCCGTACTCGCCCTTGGGAAGTTGGAAGGTGGGCGAGGTGGTGGGGTCGACCGGGGCAAACGCGGTGCCGGTGTAGTCCACGGGCACGAAGCCGCCACCAGGGGCCACGCCTACCACGGGCAATACGCTGCCGGGCGCCTGGGCGCTCGGGTCGTTGGCGTGTTTGCTCAGGTTGATGTTGATGCCGCCGACGGGGATGCCGGTCTGGTCGTCGCCGAGGGTGCCGGTCAACTGGGCCAGGGTGTTGTTGTGCAGCGTGCCGTTTTGCAGGGTGCGGGCGACGTTGAGGTTGACCGTGCCGCCCGCTTGCAGGGTGGCGTCGTAGCCGGGGCCGCTGTTGTTGGTCCAGGTGGTGACGTCACTTGCGTAGGCGAACGGCAGGCTGTTGGGTGAGCGGCTTTTGAGTTCTTCGAAGCGCGCCTTATCAAAATTCCCGGCCGCCGTGGCCGCATTGAACGCGGGCACGTCGACGTATTGCATGCGTTCAAACAAATCGTCGGAGACGTGACCTGGCGTGCCGATGACAAGCTTGCGCTGGCCCGTGCGCGTGGCGGCGCCCTGGTTGAGCAGGTCACCGGCAGTGATGCTCAGGTCGCCATTGGCGGCCATCAGGCTGTAGCGGTTCTGCACGTTGTCGCCTTGCAGCAGCATGTTTTTGCCCGCCACCAGGCGCGCCGCTACCGAGTCCTTGGTCGCCGCCTCGAGGTACGTTTCGTAGATGGTGATCTCGCCGCGTTCCCAGTTGTCGCTCTCGCCGCAGTGCTGGCCACAGATCCAACTCAAGCTGCCGGTGGTCAGCGTTTGCCCGAGTTCGAATTCATCTTTGGCGTTTTCGATAAAGCCCGCATTGATGGCGATCGAGCCTTCGCTTTCCACGGTGCCGGAGCGGTTGCTGAACAGCACGGCACGCCCGCCATCGCGGGCGGCGAAGCTCAGGTTGCCTTTGCTGTAGACATCGCCATAGCTGTTGCTGAAGCCATTGCTGCGCAAGGTCATGTCGCCGCCGCTGAACAGCAGCGTGTCGGCGGCATTGGTGATGCCGTTGACTGCGGTGAGGTTCACTGCACCCTGGGCACCGAGGGTGCCACGGTTGTTGATTTGCGCAGCGGCGATGTCCAGTTGCTGGCGGGCGGTGAGGAAGCCGAGGTTGTCCAGGGTGCCGCCCAGGGTCAGGCGCGCATTGGTGGCTGCCAGGCGGCCGCCGTTCTGGCTGAGGTTGTTGGCGGCGACGGTGAGTGTTTGCAGGGCCGAGACGCGGCCGCTATTGCTCATATCGCCGGTGGTGATGCTGATGTCACCGTCGCTGAGCAGTTCGCCGCCGTTGTCCAGGCTGGCCACGTTGAGGATCAAGCCCTTGGCGCTGGCCATGCGGTCACCGGCCTTGAGGGCCAGCCCTTGGTCGCTCTTGTAGGTGAGCGCGTCGTTGAGTTGCACGCGGCCCAGGCCATCGACGTTGCCGAATGCCCAGTCGGCGCTGCCCATGCCCTGGATATTGCCCTGGCTGCCTGCGAGGCTGGCGGTGTTGAGGTGGAACAGGCCGGTGCCGGCGTGTTGCAGCATCCCGTTCTGGTTGTTGAAGCTGGCCGCGTCGAGGCTGAAGGCCTGGCTGCCGAATTCGAGGGTGCCGTTCTGGTTGTTCAGCGCGCCGCTGAGGTTGAGGCTGCTGCTGGCGCCGCCCAGGGCACGCAGTTGCCCGCTGGCGCTGTTGTCCAGGTTGCCGCCGTTGAGGCTCAGGCCCTGGTTGGCTTCGATCAGGCCGCCCTGGTTGGTGAGCGTGTCGCGTGAGGTCAGGTTGAGCTGGTTGCCGCTGATCTGGCCGCCCGCGCTGTTGTCGAGGCTGGCGCCGCTGACGGTCACTTGTTCTTTACCGAACAGTTTGCCGCCACGGTTGGCAAGGGCTTCTACGGTCAGTTGCAGGTTACCGACCAGGCTGGCCATCAGGCCGCCGCTGGCGTTGTCGACGCTGTTGGCGGTGACGCTCAGGCTGTCGCCCTGCACGGTACCGCCCTGGTTATCCAGGCGGGTGGTGTTCAGTTCGGTGAGGGCGCCGCCGCTGAGGATCAGGCCCTTGCGGTTGCTCACATCCTGGCCGCTGTAGCTCAGGCCTTCGGCGCCGGCCAGCAGTTGGCCGTTGTCGTTGTTCAGGTGCTGGGCGGCGATGTCCAGGCGCTTGCCGCGCAGGGTGCCGCCGTCGTTGTTGAGGGTGGTGAGTTGCTTGACCAGCACGCTGCGTTCGCCCGCGTCGATCTGGCCGCCGATGTTGGTGAGCAGGTCGCTGACCTTGAGCACCACGTCGCCGCCATCGCTGACCAGCGCGCCTTTGTTGCTGTTGATGAAGGTCTGCGCGGTGACGTCGACGGTCTGGCCCAGCAGGATGCCGGCGCTGTTGTCCAAGCGCTCGCCTTGCAGTTGCAGCAAGCCTTCGCTCTGGATGCGGCCCTGGGCGTTGAGCAACTGGCCCGGGCCCTTGAGCAGCAGGCTTACGCCCTGGGCGCCACCGGCCAGCAGGCCGGCGTTGCGGTTGTCGAGGCCCGAGGCGCGTACGTCGAGGTGGTCACCCAACACGCGCCCGGCGCGGTTGTCGATGTCGCCGCCGGCCACGTCGAGCAGCAGTTGTTTGCCGACGATCGTGCCGCTCTGGTTATCCAGGTTCGCGGCGTGCAGTTCGATATCGCCCTGCCCGGCCTGCAAGCGGCCCTGGGCGTTGTTGAGCTGTTGCGCGGCGGTGAGGGTGAGCTTGCCGGTGTCGGCGCTGAGTACGCCGCCTGCGTTGCTGCTGAGGGTGCCGGCCTTAACGTTCAGATCGGTGCTGGCCTGGGCGAACCCCTGATTGTTATTGAAGGTGTTGGTAACGGCGAGGTTGAGCGCGCCGCCGTCAGCCTGGATCAGGCCCTTGAGGCTGTTGTCGAGGTTGCTGGCATTGACGGTGGCGGTCTTGGCCACCAGCACGCCGTTCTGGTTGTTCAGGCTGCCGGCGTTGACGGTCAGGTCGTTGGCGATGACTTGCCCGCCGCTGTTGTTCAGGTTGGCGCTGGTGAGCACCAGGCTGCCACCGGCCATTTCGATACGGCCCTGGCGGTTGTCCAGGGAGGCGCTGTTGAGCGTGGCGGCCTGGCCTTCGCCGAAGCGGATCAGGCCGCCGAGGTTGACGATGGCCGGCGAGTTGATCGCCAGGCTCTGCTCACCGAACAGGCGCGCAGTGGCGCCCTGATTGGTGAGCTTGGCGCTGCTGACCTCGACGCTCTTGGCCTGGATGATCGCGCCCTGGTTGGTCAGCGCTTGTGCGGCGGTGATCGCCAGGGCGCGGCTGGCCAACAGGTTGCCGCTGGTGGTGACGGTTTGCGCGTTTACCACCAGGTCGCCCGTGGTGTTGCGGCTGTTATCGGCGGCGACGCCGGCTTCGATGATGCCGGGGTTGTTCACGCTGGCCGCGTTGATCTCGACGCGCTGGCCGGCGGCGATGCTCTTGCGGTTGACCAGCGCCTGAGCGCTGGTGACCTGCACATTGCCGTTGGCGTAGACCTTGTCGGTGAGGTCGACGTTTTGCGCGGTGACTTTGACGTTACCGGTGGCCACCGTTTGCGCCATGCTCAGGCGCCCGTTGGCGTCGAGCTGAATATCGCCACCACTGGCCGCCAGGGTGCCGTCGAGCTTCACGCCCACACCGGCCTCGGTGCCCACCAGTTTGATCGCGCCGGCATACATGCCGCCCAGGGCCGAGGAGTCGATTGCCAACTCGGGCTTGGCGCTGCCGTCATCGGCACGGGCGGTGGTTTTCAGGCTTTGTGCGTCGACATCGTTGCGCCCGGCGATCACGTTGAGTTCGCGGGCGTTGATTTGTGCGTTGATCTTGGCCGAGCGGGTGATGATGTCGAAGCGCTCGACGTTGCTGGCGTTCAAGCCCTGGCCGTCGATGGTCACGGCGCCGCCATCCACTTCATAGCGCTGCAATTGGCCGCTGGCGTCGAGCACCGGTTTGCCGGTGGTGAGGGTGACGTTGGGGGTGTTGATAAAGCCGCAACCGCTGCACGTCACGCCGTACGGGTTGGCGACGATGACCTTGGCCGACTGCCCCGCCACTTCGGTATAGCCGCGCAACTGGCTGGGGCTGCCGCCGTTGACTTCGTTGAGGATGACGTTCGCCGCGCCGCCCTTGAGGTTGGGGTTGCCGACAATGATCCCGCCCAGCTGGGTGTTAGTCATGGTGCCGTTGGCGTTGTTGAGGATCACGCCGTTGGGGCCGACGTTGTAGTCCTTGAACTGGTTATGGGACAAGCCCGCGCCATTGGGGGTAGCGATGTTTACCACCGGCACGCCATTGCCCGCCGCGCCCACGGTGGTGCCCGGCGCACTCACCACAATGCCCTCGGCCTGGGCCAGCAGCGGCTGCCAGAACAGTGCGTTGGCAAGGATCAACGCCAGCCCGCGCTTGGGCAGGCCGAAGAACGCGTCCCGGCGCTTCAGGGCGGCAGAAGGTTGGCGGGCCAGGAAGGCGAATTGGCGAACATCCATTGTCAGGCTCTCATGCAGCGGGGCGTTGAATTACAGGAAAAAATCCATGCGGAAGTAGATCGGCGCTTCGCGCTCGGTAACCACACCGGGTCTTTCTAACGAATGGGCAAAGGTCACGCTGGTGCTGACGTGTTTGCCACGGGCGAACAGCTCCAGGGAGTTGCTGGACACCCGGCCATGAACGTTGTCGTTGTAGCGGTCGTTGCGGATCACGCCCTGGTCGTAGCCGACACTGGCGCCGTACTCGGCGAAGGCCGGGCGCATCCAGTCGAGGGTCACCGGGCGCGCCCAGCGCACTTCGTTGCGCCAGTAGCCGCCGCTGTCGCCGGTCAGCAACTGGTCCTTGAAACCGCGCACCGACGCCGAGCCGCCGAGGCTCATGCGCTGGGGCGAAAACAGAATGTCTTCGCTGCGTTGGCCGGTGGCCAAACTGCTGAAGCTGAACGACTCGCCCCACAGGCTGAACGGTTGCAGGTAGCTGACGGTGGCGGTGTATTTGCGGTAGCGCGAATTGGGCTGGCGCCGACCGAGCGGGTCACGCTCGTCTTGAGACTGGGCGTCGAGCAGGCCGATGCCGCTTTGCATGCCAAGGTCCAGGTTGACGAAGGCACTGCCGATGCGCCGACCGTGGTTGACGCCCAGTTGCAGTTCGCTGAGGCGGTTGCTGCTGGCCTCGGTGCGTGCGTCGAGGATGTAGTTGTTGGTGCGCAGGTGCGCCAGGCCGACGTTGACCGAGGTCTTGCTCACATCGTCGCGATGGATCACCCGCTCGGCGCGCAGTTGGTGGTTCTGGTTGTCGCCGTCCTGCTTGAATTTGAAGCCGTCGGTCACGCCGTAGGTGCGGTAGTCGCTTTCGCTGTAGGTGTAGCTGAAGTTCCACCAGCCCCAGGGCAGGTTGTAGTAGAGCATGGTGTTTTTCGAGGTTTTCTGGTGGTCGCTGATGGCGTCGTGGCCGCCGCGCAGCATCAGTTGGTCGCCCAGGCCGAGTGGGCTGTCCCACTCAAGGCCAGCGCCCCATTGCTGTTCGCCGGTGCTTTTCTGCCCATCGTTGTTGCGCGACAGGCTGGCGCGCCAGGGCTTTTGCGCGGTGTTCTTGACCACCACGTCGCTGCCGCCGATTTGCTTGCCGGGGGTGAGTTCCATCTGCGCCTGTTTGGACGGCAGGCGGTTGAGCTGGTCCACCAGTTGCTCGATTTCACGCAGGTTAAGTGCTTCGCCGACTTTGCCGGGAAAGGCCATGGCCAGTTCGCGGTCGGTCACCGTGCTGCCTTCGGCGCTGCGCAACGCTTCGAGTTTGCCTTCCACCACCAGCACTTGCAGATGGCCGGTGGAGAGGTCTTGCTGCGGCAGGTAGGCACGGCTGGTGACGCGGCCTTTGCCGAGGTAGTAGTCGGTGATGGTTTTGAGCAGGTCGTTCAGTTGGGACACGCCCAGGCACTGGCCGATGTAGGGCTTGAGCAAGCGCTCGCGGTCGGGCGCCGGCAGGCTGTCGGCGCCTTTGAGTTCGATGGTTTTGATCGGGAAGCAACGGGTGTCGGCCGGGGTTGCCGGGGCTTGGGGCTTGTCCGCTTTGCCGGGCAGATCCTGAAGCTCCTGGAGGCGCCGCTGTTGCTCTTCAAGCAAGCGGTTCTGCCGGTCGCGGATCAGGTCCTGATCGCCAGGCGTGGGGGCGGCGGATGCACTGTTCAGGCCCATGCAAGTGAGCAGGAAAGTGCAGAGCAGTAACCGGGTCCGTGGCAATAACGAAGACATGTTCGATCCATCGAAAATCAAGGGCCGCGAAACTAACATCGAACTTCCAGCTCGCCTAGAAACGGGCGAAGTGGGGCCGTTCGACTGATTAGTTTTCTAACCTGTTGATTATTAATGATAATTTTTCATCAAAAGAGTTTAAGTCGGGCACTTGCAGTGATTATTCCGACAAGTGGCAACTGTTTTGATGGCGATTCGACGAATGACTTTCCGACTGCCATTACTTAGCCATCAGATGTTCGCCGAGTTAGGTTAGTACCGGAGAAGGGGGAAAAGTTCGCGGGGGTTTTGTGAATTGGATCCCATTTATCGGAATTGCGACACGTGCGTTGAATCAGGTGGGGAGCACTCGCGCCATTTTGTAGGAGCGAGCTCGCTCGCGAAAAACTCACAGGCGCCGCGTTTATTCAGAAAGCACGCGTTATCGCTGGCGTTTTTCGCGAGCAAGCTCGCTCCTACATAATGCCCTTGTCTTTGTCGGGCACCAGGGTCAGGCCGGGGCGTTCGACGTCGCGGGAGACGTGGGACTTCACTTCTTCGACGCCGCCCTCTTCATCGTTGTGAATCACCAGCACGCCGGGGCGGCGCAGTTGTTCGAGGTCGCCGTCGCCCAAGTTGAAACTTTCACTCAGGTGCTGGTCGCTCAGCGCATTGGCCTCGGCGCGGCGCTGGGCGAATTTGCGCCCGCGATGCTGCTGATAACGTGCCCAGCTGATCAGGATCACCGCATTGAACAGCGCGATCCACAGGTAAACCTGCAAGGTGTTGAGCGCAGCAAAGATAGGCGCCTCGATGCGTGGGCCGCCGTGGGTTTCAAGCATAGCGCTGATGCCTCGCGCCAGCAGCCAGATCAACCCACCCCAGGCCAGCAGGGTCAGCAGCACATCGACGATCCACATCAGTGTGTTTTGGCGAGTTCTGACCAGTTTCATGATCACGCCTCCTCTTGTGCAGGTTTGATACCGCGGTCCGGGCTGACCCAGCGTGCGCGTTTCTGATGCTGGTTGAACAACACTTTGGGAAAGCTGACCAGCGTGGTGAGCAGGCTCACCAGCCAGAACACCATCGGGTACCACACGGTCCAGAACAGGGTTTTCCACAGGTCTTTTTCGTAGCGCCGGTCGATCAGGATGCTCACCGCAAACTGCAGCAGGCACACCATCGCCAGCACCAGGCCGGTGAACGCGGGCGGCACCAACGAGCTCACGGTGATCGCCGCCGGCAGCGTGACGAATTTACCCACGGCCCAGAAGATCACCGACAGCAGGAAGGTGAAGGCCCAACCGGTAGACAGGCAGTACTCGAACAGCAGCGGCCACAGGTAGCGGTGGCGCCATTGCCAGATGCCACGGATGTTCTTGAACAGCACTTCAGCGCCGCCCTGGGCCCAACGCAGGCGTTGTTTCCACAGGCCGCCGACGGTTTCGGGCATGAGGATCCAGCATAGGGCGCGCGGCTCGTAGAAGATCGCCCAGTGATCGAGTTGCAGCTTCCAACTGACATCGATGTCCTCGGTGATCATGTCGGTGCTCCAGTAGTCGATGCGGTCCAGTGCCTTCTTGCGAAACGCCACCACCACACCGGAGACCGTGAAGATCCGACCGAATACCCGCTGGGTACGCTTGATCAAACCGATGATCGAGGAGAACTCGCCCACCTGCACCCGGCCGATCAGGGTGGAGCGGGTACGAATGCGCGGGTTGCCGGTGACGGCCCCCAGGCGCGGGTTGTCGAGCATCGGCGCGACCATGTAGGCGGCCGCGTTTTTGTCGAGCAAGGCATCGCCGTCGATGCACACCAGGTATTCGCTGCGGGCGGCCACGGCGCCCATACGCAGGGCCACGGCTTTGCCCTGGTTCTGCGCCAGGTGCAGCACGCGCAAGCGCGGGTGTTGCAACGCCAGGGCATCGAGAACTGCGGCGGTGTTGTCGCTGGAGCCGTCGTTGACCGCGATCACTTCGATGTTCGGGTACAACTGGCCGAGGGCCGCGCCAATGGTGTCAGCGACGTTATCGCCCTCGTTGTAGCAAGGGATGATGATCGAGATCAGCGGCTCGCCGGCCAGGGTCGGCGCCGGCGTGTCTTCTTTCCACGGCCAGTGGCGTTCCCAATGCAGCCAGAAGTAAAGGCCACCGGCGATCCACAGCGCCGACATGAACAACGGGTAGAAGAACACGAAGTCCATCAGGAACTGCCCGGTCACCAGGAAGATCAGGCCCAGGGGCAAGCCCAGTACCAGTGCCAACACGAATAGAGCCAGGATTCTGTCAACCATGATCAAGGGTTCCATTGGTTGGAGAGGGCCGGACGGATGGTCTTCAAGTCCGGGGAGTTTTCCAGGAAGTTGTCCGGGTAGTAGCCGAAACTGGTGACGCCCTGGCGTTTGAGTACACCCATCCACTCTGCCAGTTGCTCAGCGCTGATATCCGGTGCGGCCTGGGTGCGCCAGTCTTTGGCTTGCAATTCGAAGATGGTTTTTTGCATCGCGCCGGGGCGCGTCTTGACCGTGGCGATGAGTTTTTCCAGCCAGGCGTTGGAGGTTTTCACTTCCTGGCCTTCCATCAACGGCATGGCCATCGGCGCGGTCCAGTCATAGGCCTGGAGGAAGTCATCGAGGTTCTGCGCGAACCAGGTTTCGCTGCCGGGGTTGAGCATCGGCTCGGCGAAGATATTGCGCGCGGTGAGTACCTGCGGCCCACGGACGGCGCGAACCTTGGCGGTGAGCTCATGGGTGAAGTCGATCAGGTAGCGGCTTTTGAAACGGGTCCAGCGCTGCATCACGGCCGGGTCGGCACGCAGGGCGGCGATGGTGTCCGGCAGGCCTTGGGCGGCGTAGGCCTTGAGCGCTGCGGGGCTGGCGTCTTCGAAGTCGTTGAACACCGCATCATCGTGATAAAGGATGCCGTCAATCGGCCCTACACGCGCCAGGTCTTGGTAGATCTCACCGATGACCTGCCGCACCTTGGGATCAAACGGCGACAGGCGTTTGTATTGATCCGGGTCGGGGCCGACCTGGCCGGTTTCCGGGTCCCAGCGGGTCACACGCGGCAGCTTGGGGTCCAGGGCAAAACTCAGCACCGGCATCCAGGCGTACACACTGGCATGGGCACGGGTGTGCAACTGCCAGGCGACACGGTTGAAAAGATCGGCCCGCATCGGCAGGTGACGGTTAGGGAAGTACAGCGAATGCACCAGGCCGTCGCCCTTGGGGTCGGCGAAGGCTTGCAGGAACACGGTGCCAGCACCCATGTCCACCACGCGCTGAACCAGCACGTCGAGGTTGCGTGCCTGCTGGGCCGGGTCGGGGTCGTACACGTTGTCCAGGTCTACGTGCAGCACGCGCATCGGCGCTTTGGTCTGCACGGCGACCATGCTGTTGGCAAAATGCTCGCCGTCCGGGTCTGAGGCCACCAGAAAGCGTGGGCTGTTCATCAGGTTGCCGAGGTCGTCGAGCCCGTCTTCCAGGGTCAGCGCCATCTCGTAGCCGTGCTCGCCGACCACCGCCAACGAGGTGCCATCGGCGGCCCCGTACGGCCACACCCATACACGGGGCGCCTTGCCGGTGACGGTTCGGATTTTGTTCGAAATCGCGGCGACGTCAGCCCGCATACGCGCCTGGAACTGCGCTTCGCTTTCGTAGCCGTTGGTTTTGGGGTCAAAGCTTCGCGTGGTGGCGGCCGGTTCCAGGTTGCCCTGGGGGTTGGCCAGGATGCCCTTGTGATTGGCGTCGGTGTGGGCGGCGATTTCCACCAGGCCAGACTGCGACACCTCGCGAATCTGCTGCCACGTCAGGAACTCTCCCCGTGGTCGTGGCGTACCGGCAAAATCCACCGGTTGGTTCAACGGCGTGTCGATCCAGGACCCCACCGGTGCCAGCAATGCAGGCCAGTGGTAGGCACGCAGAATCGGCATCACGCGGGTGTAGAAGCTGGAATAACCGTCATCGAAGCTGAGCATCACCGCCTTGGGCGGCAATGCCGGGCCGCCGCGCCGGGCTGCCAGGATCTGGTCGACGCTGACCGCCTGGTAGCCGTTTTCACGCAGCCACGCCAGCTGCTCGATCAAACGCTCGGTGCGCACCGCCACCACGGCTTGATCGGGGTCGCGATCTTCTACGTCGTGATAGGCAATGCCCAAAAAGTGGTTCTTCGGCCACGGCGCTTCGTTGGGCGCTATCGGCCGTTCGGCGGGTGGAGTGTAGGGCGCGGGTTGTTGGGCGCAGGCGGCGGCCAGCATTACACCCAGGACCAACAAGCAACGGCTGAGGACGGTCATGGTCAGGCTCTTTTAGAAACGGTAAGTGAGGTCGACGAGCAGGCGCAGATCGCGTTCGCGATCACCGTCATAAGGTCGGCTGATCAGGCTGAGGTTGGCGCCCATTTCCAGTACGTCATTCCAGCGATAGCGTTGGCCGTAGCCAATCAGGCCAATACCGCCGGTGGAGTAGTCACGCTGGCTGTAGGTACCCGCGCCGATTTGGAACTGCTGACTCCACTGGGTTTCGTAGCGGTGATAGAGCACGTGATTGACGTTGATCATGGGCAAAACCGTGAAGTCCGACTTCGGGTTGAAGTACACGGTGTCTTCCTTGCTGTTGCGGCTGGCGCCCACTTCCAGGCCCAGGTCCACTTGCACATGGGGCGAGCTGTAGAGGCCCTCGCGGCCGGTGAACAAGGCTTCGAAGCGGTCGTTGCCGTCGCTGAAATGGGACGGGCTGAGGGTCAGTTTCCACTCGCGGCTTTCGTTGGCGCGCCAGCGGATAAAACCGCTGCCGCCGTTGGCTGTGACACCGTCATTCAGGGCCCGCAACGGCGTGGTGCTGAGCAAATAGCCAAGGCTGCCGCCGTATTGCCAGTGGTCGTTGATGTCGCGGGCAATCGACACGCTGGCGCCTTGCTTGGAACCGTCGCCATAGGAATGGTTGGACACTTCGGCTTCGATGGTCATGTCACGGGTGCGACGCTCCACGCCCACGCGCTGCCAGCGATGTTGGCCAGTGCCCTCCTGGAAGTCGGCGGTGGCATAGCCGGCACCGGCGAACAGGCGCCAGTCTTCGTCGATGGGAGGCGTGTAGATCACGCTTTCAATGCCCCAGTCTCGGCTGCCGGAGACGGCACCAGCGTCGTTGTTATTGCCGCCACCGTAGCTCTTGCCGGTGTAGGCCTCGACACGCAACTCGGCCATGTCGTGCACATCGCGCAGGCGGCTCAGGCGCTGCACCTGACGGTTGTCCGGGTTACGGGCGAGCACGTCGTCGGTGAGCGCGTCCATCTGCCGCCATTCTTGCAAGTCCATGGCGGTATAGGCTTGGGAGACTTCCAGACCGATATCGCGGGGAGCCTGGGTTTCAGTTTCCTTGAGCGTGCCTTCGGCGCGACGCGGCCAGTCGCGGGCGCGGTACATGTCGGCCTGGGCCAGGCGCAGGCCCACATTGCCCGGTGCCTTGGCCACCAGGGCTTCCAGGCTGGCTTCGCTGCCGGGCAGGTCACCGCCATAGGTACCGGCCTGGGCGGATAATTGTTGGGCGTCCATCCAGTTGTCATTGGGGTTACCAATGGGCAAGCCCTTGAGCTCAACGCGGGGGTTTTGCTCCTTGGCCAGGTTGTTGGCGACCTGGCGAGCCTCTTCGACCTTGTCGCTTTCCAACAAGGCGTAGAACAGCGCCGTGCTGTCATCGACCCGATAGCTGGCATCGGTGTCGGGGGCGGTGAGTACCTGGCGGTACAACGGCTCGGCCTTTTCCGGCTGGCGCTGTTCCAGGTAAGAGCCGGCAACCCAACGCAACGCGTAGGTAGGCAGTTGCACGCCTTCGCCAGTGAGGGTCTGGTAATCGCGGATCACCTCGGCATGCCGTGCTCGCGCTTTGAGCGCGCCCAGGCGGTCAATGCGCCAGCGGATGACGTCGTCCTTGGCTGTGGCGTCCGGCGCCCAGCGACTGATCAGTTTGTCGTAGTCCTGCAGGGCACGGTCTGCGATGACGTAGCGTTCCTTCTCGCTGCGTGTGGCGAACTCAGCCATGCGCACACGCTCGGCGGCAAGGTCACCTTCGAGGCGGCGCTGGGTGACTGCGTCCACCAGCCCCGGGCGCTTGGCCGAGAGGCGCAGTGCCGGCTCCGGCAGCCGCGCCTTTTGCAGGGCAACGATGTATTCACGCGCCACTTCGGGTTTATCGCCCGCCCGGATAAAGGCTTGGTCGAATTCGAACAGCGCGTCGTAGTTCAGGCCGGCACGTGTCAGTGCATATCCCAGGGCCATGCGGCGGTTGGGGTCATTGGGTTGCGCCGCCACCAGCGTGCGCAGGCGTTGCACCGCTTCGTTGGCTTTGCCGCCATCGGCCTGGGTGAGGGCCTGGCCCAGTTGCAGGTCGACGTTATTGGGTTCACGCAGCAGCGCCTGGCGATAGACCGCTTCGGCCTGAGCCCACTGCTTTTGATTGCGATAAGTGCGCGCCACCGTGGCGAGTGCCTGGGTGGTGAGGTTGCGATGCTTGCCTTGCGCCTCGTACACCTTGAGCACTTCAGCGTCTTGCCCAGCCCAGCCGGCGATCACCAGGTGGTCACTGACCTGGCCTGGGGTCTGGCGTTCGGCGGAGAGTTGGCGAAGTTGGGTCAGCGCCGGCGTGAAGTGACCGTTGCGGGCCTGGATGATCAGGGCATCGTAGGCGGGGTCGGCAAACGCAAGGCCTGGGACCAGCAATTGGCTGCACAGTGCGGCTCCGATAAGCAGACGCAACCGGCCTGAGGCACTGTAGGGGTGGTTTCGCAGCATGTCGTGAGCTTCCTTACACACGGAAAGCTCTAACGATAGATGGTCCTGAGCGAAACGCTTCAGGGTGTCGGCGTCTCGGGACCCGACCTAGCTTTCCTGTAGGAACTATCCCTTAGGGAAGTAGGGGGAAGCACAATTCAGAACAATTGTTCAGAATTGTACGACCGCGATTTTTTGCCCTCACACAAAACAAAAGTGGGAGCCGGGTTTGTGTGGGAGCCGGGCTTGCCCGCGATGCAGGCACCTCGGTCGTCCAGCCAGACCGGGGCGATGCTATCGCAGGCAAGCCAGCTCCCACACAAGCCAGCTCCCACATTTTTTTTATCGCATTTCAGGTTTATTGGGCGCCGCTGACCGCACCGGCTTTGGACATCACAAAGCTGAGGAACTGCTCAACGGTCATCTTCTGGCCGTTGAAGGTCACCTCGTTGTTGGCGTAGTGCAGCTTGGAAACCACGTCGGTGCCCACCAGGGTCGCCAGTTGAGTACCGACCGCCATGCTGCTGACCATCTCGGCCGCCATCTGCGATTGCTGTTCGATGGCTTGCGGGTCGGTCACGCCGCCCACCTGGGCTTGCAGGGCCGCCACGTCGCTGATCATCGGCTTGGACAGGGTCAGGTTGGCATCCAGCAGCGAGACCATTTGCTTGCCCAGTTCAACCGGCGGCAGCTCCATGGAAGTTGGCTTGGCCAGGTCCACCACCAAGTTGAACTTGCTTTCGCCACGGGTGGTTTTGAGCGACAGGTTTTCCACGGCCAGTTGCGGCTTGGCGGCCAGCACCTGGTTGACGTTGGCTTCCGCCAGGGCTTGCTCGGCTTCGGTCATTTGCAGCTCCGGCACCGGTTGACCGGCAGCAGCGGCAGCTTGCACCGGTTGCATCTTGTCCTGGTAGAGCTTGGTCAGCACCAGCATCGCCGGAATGTCGACGTTCTTCATGCTCACGGCCATGGCGGCCGAACCGACTGCTTTGCCCTGGTAGCCGATCTCGTCGATCTTGTAGTCGACGCGGCCAGCCAGGTTGTTGTCCTTGGTTTCGCTGGAGTCTTTCTGCTCGAAACCCTTGAGGGTCAGCACGGCTTTCTGCGGGCCGAAGGTGACCTTGGTGTCGGTCAGCTCCACGGTGTTCTGGCCGGTGTAGAAACCGAAGGTGGTTTTTTCCAGGTTGCTGGCGACGGTCAAGCCTGCCAGCTCCGCTTCGAACGGTGCGCCTTCGGCGTCCACTGCGGCAACCTTGAGGCTGTTCATGAAGCCTTCGGCCTTGACCTTCTGGCCTTCAGCGCTGCTGTCGAAGTTGAGGTTGGCGCCGGAGAAGCTCACCGAGGAAGTGGCGTCCTTGAACTCCAGGGGCAGCAATTCGATGTTGCCGCTGACCGAACGGCTATAGCCGATATTCGCCACGCCTTTGAGCGGCGACACGTCTTTGCTGGCGGCGAACCATTTTTCGGTGGTGGGGTTCTTTTCCAGTTCGTAGTGACTGGTGGCCATGACCGGCAGCCACTTGAGGGTCACCAGGCGCGAGAACGGCAGCGGGCCGTGTTCGATGTGGTCGACGAACAGCAATTCGGGGTTCGGGTTGTCTTCGCCGAACACGCTGCCTTGGCCCTTGAGGCGATAATGCGCGGTGCTGCTGAACACGCCACGGTCCAGGGACACCAGCTCCAGGGTCACGCTGCCATCGACGCCGGCCATGGAGGTCTGCAGTTCTTTATTGGCGCTCTGGATAGCGGTTTGCAGGACCGGCTCCAGTTGTTTACCGGTGTACCAGGCACCGCCCGCACTGACGGCGCCGACGGCGACAACAAAACCCAAGAAAACAACGGCTGGCTTATTCATGAAGTGACCTGATCAAATCCTGTGAGAAGTGGGCTGTCTTCCTTGAACCCCTGAGGGGATTGGCTCAAGCCCGCCGAAAACGGAGGAAGATTAGCACTGGCGGGCGTAAACGGCCCAACCTTTCAGAGGGATCAGTTCAGCAGGAGTTCAGGAGTACTCCTGTTCGACTTCATCCAGTTGGTGATCAAAACTCTTCAAGCGTGCGGTCCAGGTGTACACCAGCACCTCGAACTCGCGATGTATCACGGCATTGCCGGGGGTGTCGGTCTTGGGGTCGCAAAAGTCCAGCTGGTAGCGCTCGCGGGCCATTTGCGTAGCGACGTCGGACAATTCCCGCGCGTTATTGAGCCAGTGCCTACCGTCGGCAACCTGCCGATCCAGCAGCACACATTGTTTTTTCAGGACTTCGAGGCTTTTTTCCAGCGGCGTGCCGGTGAGGTCGCCCATGACTTCCTGGAACGTGCGCCCCGGCTGCCAGTAACTGCCCCAGAAATAGCGATCGAACACGGTTTCGACACGGCGCAGGGCGACCTTGGTGTCCCAGATCGCCACGCGGGTCTTGCCCTGTTCGAGGAGTTTTTTCTTCACCCGCTGGTTTTGATACGACGCCCAGGCCACCACGCCGATGGACAAGGTGCCGATCACCAGGCAGGCGCTGTCGAGGAACACCATGGCCTTGTCGAGTTGATGGGCGAGCATGACGCCGTAAAAATACGCGGCCGATAACAAAACCAGTGCGAAGAGCACGCACCAGAAAGCGGGAGCATAAGGGTTTTTCATTCTTGGAATCCCCATGAGCAAACGCGAGCTTTGTCGGGTGAGGCGCCAGCGGGCCTCACCCAAGAAAGCATAGCAATCACCTCACGGTTTGCCGGGTTTTTCCCCTTGCGTTCGTCCGCTTTCCCAACCGCCGCCCAGGGCCAGGAACAGGTCGATCTGGCTCATGGCAACCTGCGTGTTGGCCGCCGCCAGTTGCGCACGCATATCGGTGTAGGTGCGCGTGGCTTGCAGGTCGGCCAGGAAGGATTCGCGGCCGGCCTGGAAGAAGCGATGGGTCTGGCCGGCGGCTTCTCGCGCCGACTGTTCGGCGTCGGCCAGGGCGTCGCGGCGTTGCAACACGGCGGTGTATTGGGCCAGGCCGGTCTGGGTTTCGCGGATGGCGTTGAGCACCACGCCGTCGAAGTGGGCCAGGGCGCCCTGGGTCGCGGCTTCAGCTTCATGCACGCGGGCGCGAGCGCCGTTGGTCGGTACAGTCCAGCTGATCATCGGGCCAAAGCCCCAGCGGTTGGTGGCAGGCGTGCCGAGGTTTTCCAGCAGGCCGACGGTGCCGACCGTGGCGCCGATGCTGATATCCGGGTACAACGCGCCGGTCGCCACGCCAATACGCGCCGTGGCGGCGGCCAGCTGGCGTTCGGCCTGGCGCACATCAGGGCGACGCTTGAGCAGCGTGGCGCCATCGCCTACCGGCAGCAGTTGAGCAATATGTGGCAGCTCGGCACAGGTGCCCGTGCCGGCTGGCAGTTGGTCGACAGGTTTGGCCAGCAACATCGACAGCCGGAACAGCGCCGCCTGACGCGAGGCTTCATAACGCGGTATGTCGGCACGCAGGGATTTGTATTGGGTTTGCGAACGTGTCACCTGGGTCTCATCGCCACGCCCGGCATCTCGCAAGCGCTGGGTCAGTTTGGTGCTCTGGGCTTGCAGGTCGAGGGACTCGTTGGCAATCGCCAGTTCTTCGTTGGCCGCGCACACCTGGGTATAGGAGCGCACCACATCGGCCACCAGGGTGATGCGGGCGATATCCGCCGCGGCCTGGGTGGCATCGGCGCTGGCCTGGGCGCTTTCGATGCCGCGCTGCAAGGTGCCGAAGAGGTCGAATTGATAGGACGTGGTAATCCCGACGCTACCGATATTGCCTACCGGGACTTTGTCCGGCAGCAAGAAGGCCTCGCCAGATTCCTGCAAACGCTGGGCCTCGGCCTTGACGCCGGCACTCCAGCCGCCAGCGGATTCGGCCTGCTGCACCTGATAACGCGAGCGCTGCAAGTTGGCGGCGGCCACGCGCAGGTCGGTGTTGGAGGCCATGGCCTGGCGCACCAGTTCGTCCAGGCGCGGGTCTTTGTACAGCTTCCACCAATCGGCCGGCACCGGTGCCGAGACGACGTTGCTGCCCTCGCCCATGATCGGCCCTTGCAGGTCGCCACGGTTGACGGCGGCCTGTTCCGGCAGTTTGTAATCGGGCCCCACCACTTGGCAGGCCGACAGCAACAACCCCAGGGAAGCGGTTGCCAGAAGCCGCTTCATGGTTTGTCCCCGTCTTTAACTTTGTCGTCAATGATCGACACCGTCGCCGTGCGCCCGGCGATCATGCGAAAGTCCGCCGGCACGTCATCGAAGGCAATGCGCACCGGGATCCGCTGGGCCAGGCGCACCCAGCTGAAAGCAGGGTTGACGTTGGGCAACAGGTTGGAGCCGCTGCTGCGGTCGCGGTCTTCGATACCGGCGACGATGCTCTGCACGTGGCCATGCAGGCGCGCGTTGTCGCCGATCACACGGATATCCACGCCCATGCCCACGTGAATGCCGTCGAGTTTGGTCTCTTCGAAATAACCGTCGATGTGGAAGGAATTGCTGTCCACCACCGATAGCACGGGGCGCCCGGCGGTGACGAACTCCTGGGTACGCGGTGCGCGGTCGTTGACGTAGCCGTCCACAGGGCTGCGGATCACCGAGCGGTCGAGGTTGAGTTGGGCGGAGTCCACCGTCACTTGCGCTTCGGCCAGTGCCGATTGGGCGCGGGCGACGCGGGACTGGCTCTCTTCCAGTTGCTCGCTGGGCACCAGGTTGCCCAGGCCACGGTTACGCTTGTACTCGCGCTGGGCCTGGGCCAGGGTTTCCTGGCGGTCGGCCACGGCGGCCTGGGCTTGGCGCAGGGCCAGCTTGAAGCGGTCCTGGTCGACGGCGAAGAGCACCTGGCCCTTGGTCACCAACTGGTTGTCGCGCACGTCAACGCGCTGGATCAGCCCGGAAACGTCCGGGGCGATCTGCACGATGTCGGCACGGATGTGGCCGTCACGGGTCCAGGGCGCAAACATGTAGTACATGACCATGCGCCACACAACGACGACCGCGAAACTCACGATCAACAACGTCAGGACGACACGGCCGATAGTCAAAAAAGGTTTTTTCATGTCATCAAATATCGACTGAGTGAGTCCACCGCGCCCAGCAACAGCGCGTAGAGCCCCACATTGAACAATGCCCGGTGCCAGACCAGGCGATAGAAGTGCATGCGCGTCAACAGCCCGTGCACCACCAGAAACAACACATAAGTAATGCCCATCAGCACCAGCAGCGTAGGCAGGAACACCCCACTGATATCCAGGTCACCGATCATAAAGGCGCTCCATCAGGTAACGGCGCTTGCATCTCTGTACCGCCAATGAACTCCACACCGGGCAACAGCGCCAGACGCAGGCCGGCCAAGGCGTGCAGCAGATGCAGGCGCGTGTCGTCTTCGTCTTGCAGGCCCTGGCCATTGAGGGCGCGACGCGTGCGGTCCAGGGTCATCAGCAGACCGCTGGGCGCGGGCAAGCGTTCACCCGCCTTGAGGCAGGCCTTGAAGTAACCGCCCACGCCTTCCACCACCTGGTTGAGCAACACCCGTGGCACACCGAGGATGCGTGGCGAGTAGGCCAGCAGGTCGAGCAGGTTCAGCGCCACGCGCAGGTCGCGCAGGGCTATGCCAGTGTCCTGGCCGGTGAGGGCCAGGCGCGGCAGGTGTTGCATCAGGCGGTCGAGCATTTGTACGGCCATGTGCCGGTGCTCGGCCAGGGTGGCGGGCTCGGTGAGGCTGACGATGTCGCGCCAGCTGAAACGGGTGAGGCGCTTGGCCGCCAATTCAGCGCCGAAGGGTCGGGCGATCAACGTCCACACGAACGCGAACAGCAGGCCAACGGGCCCGGCCAGGTTGACGTTGGCGAAGTTGAGAAAGTCCGCGTCATAGGCGCCCTGGATGCTGATGAACGACGAGGTGTTCACCAGCGTCAGCAACATGCCCAGGTAGAAGCGTGGCTGCACGGTGAGGGTGCCGATGCAGATAAACGGCACGGCGAAGGCCAGCACCAGCATGGGGAAGTCATGCAGGTTGGGCAGCACCAGAAACAGATACAAGCTGGCGAACAGCACCGACATGGCGGTCCAGAAAAAGAACCGGTAGATCTGCGGTGCCGGATCGTCCATCGAGGCGAAAAAGCTGCAGGCGACGGCGGCAAGGATCACGGCGCTGCCGCCGTCGGTCCAGCCCAGCAGAATCCACAGCACCGAGGCGACGATGATCGCGGTCACGGTGGAGAACGCCGAGTAGAACATCAGCCCACGGTCGAGGAACGGCGTGAGCCGTCCCAGGCGCCAGTGGCGGTAGACGGCGCGCCAGGTGTCCTGGCTTTCACACTGGATGGCGGCTTGCAGGCTACGACAGTCTTGCCACAGGTCGACCCATTCGCCCAGGCGGTACAGGGCGTTGGAGAACAGCAACGTATGACGGTCATCCAGCGCTTCGCCCTGGGGTTGAGCGGCGTCGATCTTGTCGCGCAGCAGGCGCCAGCTTTCCAGTGGCGCGGCTTCGGTGGTGCTTTGCAGCCAGGCGCTGGCATCTTCCAGCAGCGGCGTGAGCTGATCGAGAAACTCTGGCGCACGGTGCTCAATGGCGTACACCGCATCGTCCAAAGCGTCGATCACTGGCAGCAGGTGAATCATGCGCCCGCGCAGTTCCTTGGTGTTGCGTACCGTCTGCGGGCGTGCGCCTTCGTGGGGCAGCTGGCCGATCATCAATTCAAGGGTGTTGAAGGTGGCGACCATGCCGCCGCGCAGGTTGCTGACTTCTTGCGGGTCGACCTTGCGGCTGAGAAAGCGCTGGCTATAGACCTGCGCGTCGCTGAACCACTTGGCCACCGAGCCATCGAACACCGGCATCAGCCGCCGAGGCCAGAACATCGCGCCCACCACCGCTGCGACTGCGATGCCGAGGAAGATTTCTTCGGTACGCGCCTCCGCCACATCCCAGACCGCCAAGGGGTTATCCACCACCGGCAAGGCAATCAACGGCAAGGTGTAGCCGGCCAGCATCAGGGCGTAGTTATTGGCGGTGCGCAGGTGCATGGACAGAAACAGCAAGGTGCCGGTCCACAACGCAATCACCACCACCAGAATGTAGGGTGACTGCACGAACATCGGCACAAACAGCACCGCCGCCGCCGCGCCCATCAAGGTGCCGATGGCGCGGTACAGGGCTTTGGAACTGGTAGGGCCGACAAACGGGCTGGATACGATATACACCGTGGCCATCGCCCAGTACGGACGCGGCATCTGCATGAGCATGGCGATATACAGCGCGATCATCGACGCGGCGAAAGTACGCACCCCGTAGAACCAATCGCGGGCAGGCGGGAAGCCGGTAAAAAATCCGTTCAAGGCGACACAGCCTCGGCCGCTTCGAAGGCGCGCAATACACGCAGTGCCGCTTGCAGATCGTCGGGGGCGATATCCGCCAACACGTCCTTGCGAAGGCGCACCAGTTGCGCCTCCACCGCCTGCACCAGCTCACGGCCACGCTCGGTAAGGCTCAGGGCCTTGGCGCGGCGGTCGTGGATGTCTTCGGTGCGGCAGACGTAACCGTCACCGCACAGCCGGTCGAGCAGGCGCACCAGTGATGGGCTTTCCATACCGGAAGCCTGGGCTACTTTGACCTGGTGTACCCCGTCGCCCAAGCGACCGATCATCAACAACGGCACGGCGCAGGCTTCGGAGATGCCATAGCTCACCAGCGTGGTCTGGCAGATTTTGCGCCAATTACGGGCGCCCACCACCATGCTGCTGCTGAGGCTCATCTGGAGTTGTTCGAGGGATTGAGGCACTGGATAGTTCGCATACAGTTAGTTTGCTAACTATCAATATGGTCGATGCATGGAGCATCGTCAAGTTTTGAAACAATTTCGCAGATGAGTGGTGGGATGTGGCTTGAGTAAAGCGGGTTTTAGGGTAGGCATCAGCAAATCGCTGATATTCGCCATACGACAAACAAAATGTGGGAGCTGGCTTGCCTGCGAAAGCGGTGGTTCAGTTGAATATTCAGTGACTGACACGCCGCCTTCGCGGGCAAGCCCGCTCCCACATTAGGTCAGCGTCAGCATTTTTTGCTCCATCGCCACACGCTCCAGACTTTTAAAATCTCCGACGCAGCGATCAATCCAGCCATTGCCAGTACGTTGTAATGCGGGAAAACTCGAGCGCCAATCAACAGGAGCGAAACGGACGGAATAATGTGCACAAGTCGTAAGGGGGTTTGAAAAAAGACAAGCCACCTGACTGATTTTTTCTGAAGAAAAAACATGGCACAGGATGCGAAAATTGAGGCCTGTAAAACCAACCAACGCCCCCATAAACATGACAATTTGCACATCACTGTGCTCTCGCAAAACATCTGAGGCGCTTATCACATCACTCAGATACGGAATTCCTTTTTTTCAGACGCCTCATCTGGCGTGACTGGATGACCTCTTACTCGCCCATCAACCTCAAGCTCTCCTCCTCAATAAACCCAAACACCTCTTCCGCCACACTGTACTGAAACTGCTTACGCCGATGCTTGGAAAGCTTCCCACCGTTATCCAGGCACATCATCACCAGCTTCGACAGATCGCTGCCGCGCACGTCGTAGCGTTGGTTCACCGCTTTGATCACTTGGTCATAACGGTCGAGGAATTCGGTTTCTTCGCGCAGTTCCACTTCCAGTGCGCGGCGGGCCATTTGCAGGGTGAATTCGACGCAGCGGGTCGCATCCCAGTAGCGATAGATCGAGGGGTGGCCGATGAAGTCGAACGCCATGTGGTCGGCGTCCAGCCAGGTGACGTTCCAGAATTCCCGAGTCGGCTGGGAGAAGGTCTTGAGTGCCTCCAGATAGGCTTGTTCCTCGTGCTTCATGGCGACAGAGACCGGTAGCAGCAAGCCATTTTCCAGTGCGCCGTAGTGGCAGAGCGTCTGGTGAATCAGGAAGCGAGACAGGCGCCCATTCCCGTCCATGAACGGGTGCAGGAAGACGAAACCAAAAGCGGTGACCGCGGCCGCCACTAAAGGATCGACGTCTCGCACGGGCTGGTTGGCGAAGGCCATCAGCTCTTCCATCAATTCCTGGCAAAGCGCGGGAGCTGGCGGCACGTAGCTCACACCGGCTGCGCCGCGTAGCCCGTTGTGCAGATGGTTCTGTTCGTGGCGAAACGCGACGGCTTTGTCAAACGGATTGGAGATGGTGCTGTTTTGCAGCTCGACCAAGTAGTCCTCGGTGAGCAACCGGCCTTCGTGGGCCTGGCGCAGGAGTTGGACGAAGCGGCGGGATTTTTCTTCGCTGGGTTGTTCTTTTTCGATGGCAAATGAGTCGCGGGTTTCGTGCAGGTATGCCCACTGGATGGCGCGGTCCATCATTTCCGGAGGGAGGGTGGCCATGAAGGATTTGGCACGAGCCAATACATCAAGCGCCAACAACGCTTCCAGCTCAGGCGTTCGCTCTACGGTGGCGCAATAATGCAAAGAGCCCAAACCGTTGAAATCCACTCGCCAACGACTGTTGCGAATGCTCGGGCCGGTTACATAGCGCTGGGGATCGAACAAGGGAACAACGCGACCACGAACAGGAAGGGTGTGATCCAGCATTTTCCCGGTAAAGCCTTCCCAAAGAAAACAGGCTTTTCGGATAAACGCACCGTTAGGCGAGTCGGCCAGCGCGTCCAAAAACGGTTCTGGGCCGAGCTGTTCAAACACCTGGGCAAGTATCGCCAGGTTCACGCCTTCATGCTTAAGCGCAAATAACACATGCTCAAACAGCGCATGTTGGGCGGGCGCCACCGAATGGGGAACTGCCAGGCAGTCGCCGATCAAGGTAATCCTGGTCACCGGCTTGATCATCGCAGTCCTCAAGGGTGCGATAACCTTTAGACCCAGCGCCTCACACAGATGAGCGTATCCGACTGTTGGCATGGCGAGCTTTCCAGAAAAAATTCACTTAGGCGATTAAAGCCCAGTTTTTTTTACCGCTCACCATTTTTTTTTACATACTCGCCCTTATTTGGATATTTTTTTACACCCCTCGCCCACCCCGCAACATCAAGTTCAACTCATCCACCACCACCGCCCAATCCGCATCCTCCAGAATCTCTTCCCGCAAAAATGCCTTCTGGGCGTCGCTCCAAAAAAACGCCTCCGCCAGTTCCAAATCCGGCTTGAGCGGCGAATGAGAGGCGACAAATTGCTCGATACTGACCGGGTCGTGCGGCAAGCCAAGCTGTTTGAACAAAGCCGGTAGGCTGTGCACTGGCGATTCCATGGAGGGTTCCTCATAAGTAGGTTGAAGTGAGTCTAGCGGCAGCCTTCAGGTTGCGGCGCCGGTGCGTTGCATAGCACGAACAACCGCGCCATGGCGCCACCGCCGTCCTGGCGACTGAGTTCGTGCCAACTGGTGGGCAGCGGCGCGAATTCATCCGGGGCTTCGTTGCTGCTGATCAACCATACCCGTCGCGTTTGAGCAGGCAGTGCTGAGAGGCGGTCCAGATAGATGCGGCCACCGTCCTGGTCCACCAGTGTGCCGAAACCATAGGCGTTCGGGCGAGTGGCAGTCCCGTCGGGTTTGGGGGGGGTGTAGAGCTGAAGTTGCGCGTCGGTCTGGTCGTAATACACGTAGCTGAGGTACCACATCATGTCGCTGAGGACGATGCGGTCGCCTTCCTGGTAGTTGCGATTGACGAACTCCACCGGCACGTTGAACTGGTCGTGTTCATCCACCTCGAAGTTGTTTTTTAACCCCAGCAGTTCTACGCCAACAAACAGTGCGAACAACGCCACGCCCAGCCAGGACAAACGGGACGGCAAACGGTCGATGGCAAGCGCCAGGACTATCGGCAGGCCTAACGCATACACCGTGAGGTAGCGCTCGATAAACACGGGCGAGATAAAGGACACGCCATAGACCAGCAGCAGCGGTAGCAGGCAAAACAGTGCCGGTAGGCGCGCCGCGTTATTGCGCCAGGCCGTCGATACAACCACCACGGCCAGCAGCAGGGGTAACAGCCAGAACAGCGGCGGCCACAGGCCGAGACCGTCATCCTGCAAAAGGAACTGCCAGACCATCGACGGTAGCGACAGCAGATTGACCGGCTCTTCCCAACCAATGTCGCCGCCGACTTTGAGCTGTTCGACGTGCTGCACCAGGTCCAGCAGGTTGGGCAGCCAGGGTAGATACAGCAACACTATCGCCACGTTGGCGACCCACCAGGCAGGTCGCGTGATCAAGCGCTGACCCGGCGCCTGCAACCCCAGGTACGCCCAATGCACCAGCACGCACAGCGCAGTGAAGTAGTGGGTATAGAAGCCGGCGCTCATCAGCAGCACATACACAGCCAAATAGCGCGCGCGTTCGGGCTGCCTCACCCAGTACACCAGCGCCAGCGTGGCGCCCAGTAGCCACACGCCCAGCAGCGAATACATACGCACTTCCTGGCTGTAGCGCACCGCAGTGGGCAGTAGAACCAGCAGGATCCCCGCCAGCACGGCTGCGCGTCGGGTGGACAGTTGCCGTGTCAGCCAGATGCCCAGGCCCACGACGGCCACGCCGGGGATCGCACTCAGGCTGCGAATTGAGCCGATGCTGTCGCCGAACACCTCGATCCAACCGCGCAGCAGCAAGAAGTACAGCGGCGGGTGCACATCATGGGCCGCGTGAAACCACAGGTCGGCCAGGGCGTATTCGCTGAGCAACAGGCTGGAGCCTTCGTCGCCCCAGATCGCCGCCGAGGTGAGGTGGTAAAACCGCAGGGCCATGGCCAGCGCCAGGATCGGTACCCACCATAAACGGCTGAGCCAGCCGGCGCCCTCCCAGCTCAAGCGATGAAAGGCAGGCAATGCCTCGACTTTTTCGTGTTGCTCTACCACAGACCGACGCATATCGACTCCGCTACTACTGCCCTCTTACAGGACAAACACTGCGCATGCGCAAACACCGCCACTCTAGGCCAAAAGCCCTGGCCTCGCTGCTGGAATCGGACAAATCAGCAATTTGTGTAGGCCTTCACCGAAGCACTCGCCGGATCAGGCTATTATTGCCCCTTCTCCAAGGACTCAGGATCAAGGAAACGTTATGCGTATCGGTTTGCTGTCACCTCTGGCCCTGGCCCTGCTGGCCGGTTTTTCCCTACCGGCCCAGGCCAGTTCTGACGACTCGTGCTACCCCGACTGGCGGGTATCGCGTGACAGCTACGAGCCGTGCAGCAACCAGCCGTTTCTCAGCCCTGGCAACGACAGCCGAGTGAACCTGCGCCTGTTGCTGGCCGACAAAAAAGCAGCACCCCTGGCCCCCAATGCCTTGGGCGAAGACGATTTGGCGCAAGGGTTCGGCCCGGTGCCGTTTCCGGTGTACCGCCTGGTGCCGGCTCCGGCCACGAATGAGGAGCCTGACAACAAGGCTGACGATTCACGCACAGCCGAACTCGATACTTTGCTCCAGCCCCTGGGTATCAAGCGCGAGGAGTACAAGACCGCAGGCCAGGCCTTCCTCAATGGCGAAGGCAGCCGTTGCCGCAGCAATGACGATGACAGCGCCACGGCGTTTATCAGCCAGGTGATCAAGGCCCAGATGCCGCCCGCCGAGCGCGATGTGTTGGTCAAAGCACGCCTGCAATTACTGAGCACCTGTGACTGGAGCCGCCAGGTGGTGGACGCGCAGCTGACCCCGTCGGCCAATGCTCAGTTGTTTCGTACCTACTTGCAGGCCGCCGGCGATTTCTACAGCGGGCGCTTCGATTACGCCGAGCGCGGGTTCGCCGCCGCCGCCACCAGCGATGTGCCGTGGCTGAAGGAAACGGCGCTGTACATGACTGCGCGTACGTCGCTGAATCAGGCCCAGGCCGAAGCCTTCGACGAATACGGCATGCCGCAACGCGAGCATGTGGATAAGTCGGCCCTGAGCGATGCCGAGCAAGGCTTTCTCGGTTACCTGAAAACTTACCCACAGGGCGATTACGTCGCCTCCGCCCGTGGGCTCTTGCGCCGTGTGCACTGGCTGGCGAACGACGACGCCAAGCTTGCCGAAGACTTCACCTGGCAATTCACCGAGGCCACCGACGCCCAGCGCAATGTGAGCGTGGACGAACTGGTGGAAGAGGCCGACCTCAAGTTACTGATGGTCGGCAACAAAGCCGCGAACAGCCCGATGCTGCAAGTGGTCAGCGACCTGATGGCGATGCGGGCCCACACCCCGCCGCTGTTGAGCCGCGAAGACCTGGATAAGCAAAAGAGCACCTTCGCCACTGAGCCCGCGCTGTTTGACTTCCTGCAAGCCAGCTATGCCCTGTACGTCGAACACCAACCCGACACGGCCTTGAAGCACCTGCCTGCGGATGTGCCATCGAGCCTGGATTACTTCGCCTTCAGCCAACAGACCCTGCGCGCCCTCGCCCTGGAGGCCAAGCAGGACTGGAAAGGCGCCGAAGCCCTGTGGCTGCAACTGCTGCCGCTGGCCAAGCAACCGCTGCAACGTGACCAGTTGGAGCTGGCATTGGCCATGAACTACGAGCGCAGCGGCCAACTGGCCAAGGTGTTCGCCGCCGACTCACCGATCAGCGCCAAGCAAGTGCGCTACATCCTGCTGCGCAACGTCGCCGGCCCCGACCTGCTACGCCAGCAGATCGCCAACGCCAGCGACCCGATCGAGCGTCAGAGCGCGCAATTCGTGCTCCTCTACAAAGACCTGCTGCGCGGCCAGTACGCCAACTTCGCCGATGACCTCAAGCAGGCCTCGCTCTCTGACGACAAACTCGGCACCAGCCTGGGCTACACCTATACCAGCGGCCAGACCTTGAAGCTGTTCCAATGGAACGGCGACAAGGCCGAATCTGGGTACGCGTGCCCAAGCATCGCGCAAACCGCGGCGACCCTGCAGAACGAGGCCAAAAACCCGCACGCGTTGAACTGCTTCGGTGAATTCATCCTGCGCAACGGCCTGGACGGCATGCCGTTGGAACAACCCCGCGCCGCCGGCAGCCTGGGCAGTACCGCCTCGGACTTCAAGGGTGAAACCTTCTCGCGCCTGGACGGCTACAAACAGGTGATCGCCAACGCCAAGGCGCCGAAAACCGACAAGGCCTATGCGTTGTTCCGCGCCATCAACTGCTACGCGCCGGCCGGCTACAACAGCTGCGGCGGCGAAGACGTTGCGCCGGCAGTGCGCAAAGCATGGTTCCGCCAACTCAAGAGCGGTTTTGCCGATACCCAGTGGGGCAAATCGCTGCAGTACTACTGGTGAAATCGCTGTGGCTAGGCTTGCTGTTGCTGGCAAGCCCGGCTTTTGGCGCCGTTGACGCAGGCGACTACGACGCCTTCTGGCTGTGGAGTGGCGTCACGCCCCAGCCGGTCATCAAGCAGGCAAAAACCCTGTACATCCTGCAAGGCCAGATCAACGCCACGCGCCGCGCACCCCAGCGCGGTGTACAACTGATCGCCCAGGGCATGAGCGTGCCGCGCATTACTCAAGGCGACGTCTGGGTGGTGTACCGCGCCCACACCCTGCGCTGGCCGGAACGGGTCTACACCCAGGTGCTGGGCCAGGTGCAACGCTGGCGTGACGCCGGCAACCCGGTGGTCGGTATCCAGATCGACTTCGATGCCCGCACCCAATACCTGCACGAATACGCCGACTTCCTGCGCGACCTGCGCCAACGCCTGCCCGCCGACCTGCGCCTGAGCATCACCGGGCTGATGGACTGGAGCAGCAACGCCGACCCGGCCGCCATCGCCCAGCTCAAAGGCGTGGTGGATGAAGTGGTGGTGCAGACGTATCAGGGGCGGCACAGCATCCCTGACTATGCCGCGTATTTGCCGCGGATGAATCGGCTGGGCGTGCCGTTCAAGATTGGCTTGATTCAGGGCGGGGAGTGGCAAGAGCCGGGGTATCTGCGGGGCAATGAGTGGTTTCGGGGGTATGTGGTGTTTTTGCAGAATCTTTGAAGTTTGGTAACACCTGTAGGAGCGAGCTTGCTCGCGAAAAACGTCAACGACAACGCGTGTTTCCTGATTGAACGCGGCGCCTGTGAGTTTTTCGCGAGCAAGCTCGCTCCTACAAAAAACCTTAGCATCGAGCCGGTTTTTTGCAGGTGGCCTTAGAGGCTTGGATGATATAAGTTACCTTTATTGCTTTAAAGAGTGATATATCATGCAAGAAACAGCGAAACCCTACCCGCACAAAGGGTACATCTCAGAGAGAAGCGCTGAGCTAATGAGAGGTATCGGGAACGGTATCGAAGTAGCCCGCATTCGTCGCCGGTTGAAAATCTCCACCATATGCAGCCGCGCGGGCATTACGCGGCAGACGTATCAGCGGCTGAGGCAGGGCGAGGCCGGCGTATCCCTCGGCGTGCTGATGAATGTACTTAGCGCGATGGACTTGGAAGAAGGTATGGCGAGCATTGCGTCACCAGAACTTGACCAAGTTGGCATTACCATGAGCCTCGCCCGTGAGCCTGAGCGAATTCGCACTGAAGGAGAACACGATGTCCTGGAAGCCGATTGGTAATGCCTTTGTTTTTTCAGCTCACTTAGTCGGTGACCCGGTCCCTGTTGGCGAAGTGGCCATGCATGGGAATGGATTCGTTTTTCGCTACGCCAACAGTTGGCTCGCACGGCCCGACGCATTTGCGATTGACCCGCTGAGTTTGCCACTGACCCCTAACCAGTATTCCTCGACGCGCATGTTTGGTGTGCTCGACGATGCAACGCCCGATAATTGGGGTCGGCGTGTTCTGCTGGCGACCCACAAACAGCATCCACAAAACGAAGTTGAATGGCTGCTTGCCTCGCGGGGAGCAGGAGTGGGTTGCCTGCTGTTCAGTGCGTCAAGAAGTCAGCTGCCAACCCTGCACCAACCCCCGCAATTTGAAGACCTTGAGAAAATCATGGTGGGCCTTGATCGAGTCGAGAAGGGTGACGTCGACCTGCCTGCGGAAATCGCACGGTTATTCGAGTTTGGGAGTTCCATGGGCGGCGCCAGGCCGAAGGTCACCGTGACCCATGAAGGCAAGGAATGGATAGCTAAACTCGGCCGTAGCGACGATGTGTTCGACCAGCCACGGGCGGAATTCGCCAGCCTTCAAATGGCGGATGCAGCAGGTCTACCCGCAGCCAAGCACAAGTTGGTAGAGGTCGCCGGCAAACCGGTGTTGATGGTCGAGCGTTTTGACCGACATGAAGCCGCTGGTCGCGAGCACTATGTCAGCTGCAACTCTCTGGTAAGCACTGAGAAGCCGAGAATGCGGGTTGATGCGGCTGACGGTGCCGTTTCCTACTCCAGGATCGCCGACGTATTGAAGAAGGTCAGCGACGATGCCACCTTTGACATGCGTGAGCTTTACAAGCGTATGGCTTTCAATGTGCTCATCGGCAATAGCGACGACCACCTGAAACAAACCGGGCTACTGCTGACCAGCGCCTCGGGCTATTCCCTTGCGCCAGTATTTGACGTGTTGCCCCACCCTACCCAACTAGGCTTGCAGGCGCTCATCATCGGCAATGAAGGCCGGTTATCGTCTGTCAGTAATTTGCTGAGTACGCCTGAACGCTTTGGGTTGGGGGCCGATGAAGCAAGGTCCATCGTCACGGATATGTATGCCGTCGTGCGAGAAGCCTCCGGTTTTTTCGAAGCAGCAGGCTGCAGCGGTGCCGAGGTGCGCATGCTTTCCAATGTGTGTACACGATTTGCAGCGGACCTGGTGTAGGGCGGCAACAGAGCGCACCCTTGAAGGGTGCGCGCCGCAGCAAATATCACCTAAACGCTAAGTTACCAATCGTAGGTCAGGCTCGACACCACCGTGCGTCCTTCCCCGTAGTAGCAATCCAGATCACTGGTGCACTGCGAGACGTAGGTCTTGTTGCTGAGGTTCTGCACGTTCATCGCCAGCTTCACGCCCTTGAGCTTGAGCGGCGAGGCGCCCAGGTCGTAGCTTAGGCTTGCATCGTAGACACTGTAGGACGGCACGTTGAAGGCGCCTTCGTAGTAGTCGCCCAGGCTTTGACGGGCGTAACGCACGCCAAGCCCTGCACCCAGCCCCGCCAAGGGCGTGTCGCCGAGCACGGTGTAGTTGACCCACATCGAGGCGGTGAGTGGGGAGATGCCGGCCGGGTGGCGACCTTGGCGGCCATCGTTGTCCTTGGTGTATTTGACGTCATTGCGCGCAGCCGAGGCGACCACGTCCCAGGCATCACTCAAGACGGCCTTGGCTTCCAGTTCAACACCTCGCGAGCGCAGGGCGCCGCTTTGGGTGCTGAAGGTGGTGTCCACCGGGTTGGTGGTCAGCACGTTTTCCTGATCCAGTTGATAAACAGAGGCCTGGATGAAGCTCTTCTGGCCCGGCGGCTGGAACTTCACGCCGACTTCGTACTGTTTGCCGGTGGAGGGTTCGAAGGGTTTTCGGTTCGCATCAGTGCCGGCCAGCGGCAGGAAGGATTCCGAATAGCTGACGAAGGGCGACACGCCGTTATCGAACAGGTACACCAGGCCCGCACGGCCGGTGAATGCCTGGTCTTTGCTGGCAAAGCGGGTGTCCTGTATCGGCTCCTTGTTCACCACATTCGCCCAGTCATAGCGGCCACCGAGTACCAGCACCCATTTATCCAGCTTGATCTGGTCCTGCAGATACAGGCCGGTCTGGGTAATGGTGCGGTCCCAGCGGTACGGTTGGCCGAAGTTCAAGGGCTGGCCGTACACCGGTTTGAACAGGTCGATGATCGGCGGGTTGCGGTCATACAGGCCATGGAACTGCGAGTTGGAATGGTAGTAGTCCAGGCCAACGATGAAGGTGTGGGACAGTGCGCCCGTGTCGAATTCAGCCTGGGCGATGCTGTCCACGCCGAACACTTTGTTGGTCTGCGACCAGTCCACGCCGAAGCGTTGCAGGTAGCGTTGGTCCTGCACGCCGGTGTTGGGGTTGGCGACAAAGCGGTAGCCGTGCAAGGGCGCGGTGTAGCGGTCGTCGACCTCGGCGTAACGGGCGTTTTGCTTAAGGGTCCAGATGTCGTTGAGGCGATGGGAAACTTCGTAACCCAGCACGTATTGCTCGCGGTTGTACTGGTTGACGCCCGGCTCGCCGATAAACACATCGCGCTTGATCTTGCCGTTGGGGTTGTCCCACAGCGTGCCGGACGCCGGCAGGCCTTGGGCTTCGGGCACGCCTTTGTCTTTCTGGTACTGGGCGAACAGGGTCAGGCTGGTGTCGTCGTTGGGGCGCCAGGTGAGGCTGGGGGCGATGAACTGGCGCTTGTTTTCGACGTAGTTGATTTCGTCTTGCGCGTCATTCGCCAGGCCGGTCAGGCGGTAGAGAAACTGCCCCTCCTCGTCCAGCGGGCCGCTCAGGTCGATGGCCGCGCTTTTGTGTTCGTAGGTGCCGGCTTCCAGTACCACTTGGTGTATCGGCGTTTCGCTGGGGCGCTTGCTGACCATATTGACGATGCCGCCCGGTTGGTTCTGGCCGTAAAGCACGGACGCCGGGCCTTTGAGCACTTCGATGCGCTCCAGGGAATACGGCTCGATCTGCAACGCGCCACCTGTGCTGCCGCCGCCATAAGGCAGGTGCAGGCCATCCAGGTACAGCGGCGTGGGCGAGAAGCCGCGTGACGTCGGCTCATCGAACAATTTGACTCGGTCGGCAAAACCACCAGCGCTCATACCTGGGGTGTAGAGCAACGCCTGGGTGACACTCTGGGCGCCACGCGCCTTGATCTCGGCGGCGGTGATCACGTTGATGGTCTGGGGGATTTCCACCAGCGCCGAGTCAGTCTTGCTGCCCGAGGCGCTGCGCTTGGCGACAATGCCGTCCACCGGGCCCCATGCGTTTTCCTGCTCTTGCCGGCCGCTGATCTGGGTCGCGCCCAACTGCAAGGCTCCGTCGCCGGAAAGGGCCTGCAACGACCAACCGCCCTGGGATTGCACCGCCGCCAAACCACTGCCCGCCAGCAAGCGCTGCAACCCCGAACCTACGCCGTAACGCCCTTTCAAGCCGGCGCTGCGCTTGCCGTCGGTGAGCGATGCGTCAACCGACAGCAAGATGCCTGAGGCACTGGCGAAACGGTTCAACGCCTGGTCGAGGCTGCCCGCGGGAATGTCATAGCTGCGCAGCGCTTCGGTGCTTTCTTCGGCTTGAACCATGCTCGGCAGTACAGGCGCCGTTGCCAGCAGGCCGGCAAACAGGCCACGACGCAGCGCGCGGGCCAAAGGTTGGATTGGGTGGTGCGACATGGCAGGACTCCCCGTGAGAACGCTTCTTGATTGGCTTTCAAGAGGTATCCCGAACGGGCCGCAGAAACCGACAAGCCCTGTACAAAGTATTTTCAGACCCGCGCCTTGATCGTTACCCAGTAACGGGTCACCGCCTGCACGTGCACGGGCAATGAACGCTCCAAGGCCGCCAGGATCGCGTCGGTGTCGTTCAGCGGGAACACGCCGGTCAACAGCAGCTTCGACACCGCCTGATCACAGCGCAACAGGCCCGGGCGGTAGCGGCTCAGTTGCGCCACGAACTCACCCAACGGCTGGCGCTCGGCAACCAGACGGTGCTCGGTCCAACTGCCGGCATTGGCGCTCACTGCCGGCAACGCGGTGCTTTGACGCGCGTTGAACCACAGGCTGTCCCCTGCCTGCATATGCACCGGCGTACCCTGCAACGGCGTGACCCGCAGGCGACCTTCGTACAAATCCACGCGGCTGCCGTCGGGCAGTTCACGCACCGCAAAGCGCGTGCCCAACGCCTGCACATCACCGGCTGGCGTTTCGACGATCAACGGGCGCGAGGCGTCGTGGCCGCTGGTCAGCAGGACCTCGCCTCGGATCAGCCGAATACGCCGCTCGGTAGCACTGAAACGCAGGTCTACGGCGCTGTCACTGTTAAGGTCCAGTTGCGTGCCGTCGCTCAAGGTCATATGGCGAATTTCGCCCGTGGCGGTACGCAGCTCTGCAAAGGCCGCTTGCCAGGTTTCACTGCGTTGCATCAGGTAGCCGCTGCCACCGGCCACCAACAGCAGGCCGAGCAGTTTGAGCGCGGCCCGGCGTTGGGTATCCGGGGTGTCGCGCAATACTGCGCGAGCGCTGTCGGCAGGTACGCCCCCCAGGGTGTGTTGCAGCTGCTGCAAGCGCTGCCAGGCGCGGCGGTGTTCCGGGTCAGCGGCCTGCCAGCGGGCAAACGCCTGGCGCTGCTCGCCCTTGAGCTCGTCGCCCCATTGCAGCATCAACCACTCGCTGGCTTGCTCGACAATCGCGGGGGCGATAGGCGCGTCGTGTTTCATTCTTCGTACACCACCTGGTAGCAGGCGACAATGGCGCGGGTCATGTACTTCTGCACCGAGCTGACGGTGACGCCCAGGCGTACGGCGATTTGCGCATAGCTCAAGCCTTCGAACTGCGAAAGTAAAAACGCACGGCGTACATTGTCGGGCATGCGGTCGAGCATGGCGTCGATCTGCATCAGGGTTTCGAGGATCAGCGCGCGGGTTTCCAGGGAAGGCGACTCGGGCTCGGGCAGGTGCGCGATGCTTTCCAGGTACGCACGCTCGATGCGCAGGCGGCGCCATTGGTCGATCACCAGGTTGCGGGCGATCTGCGCCAAGTAGCTGCGGCTTTCTTTGTCACCCGGGAAGCGCCCGGCCACCAGCAGGCGCAGGAAGGTGTCCTGAGCCACATCGGCGGCCTGTTCCCGGTCGCCCAGACGCTTGCGCAACCAGCCTTGCAGCCAGCCATGATGGTCGCGGTACAGGATGTGAAGCTGTTGCTGGCCGTCAGTCGCGATGCCCATGAAAAGCTCAGAAGTGTTATTGAGAGCAATTATCATTACATCTTATTTGGCGACTGACAAAAACTCTTTCTCGCTCAGCGCACAGCGGTCTGCAACGGGTACACCGACTCCCACCCTCCTCCCAGCGCTTTGTACAGCCCGACCATGGCCAACGACACGCCGGTGGAGCTTTCCACCCACTGCTCCTGCGTCGCCAGCAATGCGCTTTGCACGGTGAGTACGTTGACGAAATCCGCCACGCCTTCGACGTACTGATGTTGCGCAGTGGTCAGTGCGATCTGGTTCTGGCGCACCGCTTCGGCCAGGCTGTCGCGACGCAGTTGGCTGGCGTTGTAGCGGGACAGTTGATCATCGATTTCATGCCAGGCGCGTAGCACGGTTTGCTGGTAGGCCAGCGCCGCTTCCTGTTGCTGGGCTTCACGCAAATCGACCATGCCTTGCAGGCGCCCGCCGTTGAACAGCGGTAGGCTCAATTGCGGGCCGAAGGCAAAGGCGCGGGAACCCCAGGAACCGAAATCCGAGAGCTGCATGGCTTGGGAGCCGAGGCTGCCGGACAGGGTGATGCGTGGGTAAAAGTCGCCCTTGGCCACGCCGATGCTCGCAGTGGCAGCGTGCAAGCGAGCTTCTGCCTGACGGATGTCTGGGCGGCGCTCGGCGAGTTCCGATGGCAGGCCGATCGCGACCTGGCGCTGTGTTTGCGGCACAGGGGCGTCTTTGGACAGCTGCGCGTACAGCGCCTGGGGTGGCTCGCCCATCAGCAGGCTCAGGGCGTTGATCAACTGGTCCTGACGCTGCTGCAGATCCGGCAGGCGCGCTTCGATAGCCGCGACCTGGGCGGCGGCTTCGGCCACGTCCAAGTCGGTCGCCACGCCGTCGGCCAACCGCAATTGCGAGAGCTTGAGGCTGTGGCGCGCAACGTCGAGGTTTTGCTCGGTGACAGCGCGGGTGTTTTGGACGCCGCGCAGTTGGATGTAGTCCTGGGCGGTCTCGGCCAGTACCGACAACAACACGGCGCGACGGTCGTTTTCGGCGACTTCCAGGGTGGCGTCGGCGGCTTCGGTTTCGCGCTTGACCCGGCCCCAGAAGTCCAGTTCCCAAGAAGCGGAGAAGCCCATGTCCCATTGGTTGAAGGCTGCGCGGCCATTCTCGCCGGAAGGGTCGTTCAAGCCTTTGCCGCTGTTGCGCTTGCGCTGGTAAGCGCCGCCGACATCAACGTTGGGGTAGCGCTCGGCCGTGGTCACCTGGCGGATAGCGCGGCTTTGTTGCAGGCGGCTGCTGGCCAGTTTCAGGTCGAGGTTATCGCTGAGGGCGCGACGCGTAAGGGCCGAGAGCTGCGCATCGTGGAACACATCCCACCAGCGCTCCTGCAAAGGGTCGCTGGTGGCGCGGCTGGCGGCCTGGCGGCCCTGGGGTTCGCTCCATTGATTGATCTGCGAGCCCTGAGGCCGCTGGAAGTCCGGACCGACCGTGCAGGCACTCAGGCTGATCAGGCTCAAGGTGAGCCAGGCGAGATGTTTCATTGCTGGGCCACCTCACGCTGTTGCGCGACCGGCCGGGTGTCGACGCTGGCTTCCACCGACATGCCGACGCGCAAACGCTCGGTCAGTGGCTGGTTCGGTTCGAGGACGATCTTCACCGGAATACGCTGCACCACCTTGGTGAAGTTGCCGGTGGCGTTGTCGGGCTTGACCGAGGCGAAGGTCACCCCGGTGGCAGGCGCCAGGCTTTCCAGATGGCCTTTGAGCAGTTCGCCGTCAAGGCTGTCGACGCTGACTTGCACCGCTTGCCCCGCGTGCATATGCGACAGTTGGGTCTCTTGGAAATTGGCCACCACGTAGGCTTCGGCCAGTGGCACCACCGCGAGGATCTTGCTGCCCGGTGTCACATAGGCGCCGACCCGCACCGCACGCTCACCGACCATGCCATCCACCGGTGCGACAATGCGCGTGTAAGACAGCTGATAACTGGCCATTTCCAGCGCGGCCTGGGCGCGTTTGAGCCCACCTTCGGCGGCGTCGCGCTGGGCGGTGAGGATTTCCACCTGCTTGCGTTCGGCGGCCAGCACGGCGGTGGATTTGGCCAGGCGCGCGGTAGCCTGGTCGATGCGGGTCTTGGCTTGCTGGGCGTTCTGCACGGTGCCCGCACCGACGCCAGCGAGGTGGTTATAGCGATTCAGTTCATGCTCGGCAAACGCCACTTCTGCGCGATCTGCTGCCACGGTGGCCTGGGCCTGGGCGATCACCGAGCTTTGGCGCTCCAGGGTCGCGCTGGCGTTTTTCAGCTGGGCCTGGGCGACCAGGGTGTCGGCATCGGCGGCCTGGGCGGCGGCGCGAAAATCGCGGTCGTCGATCAACGCCAACAGTTGGCCAGCCTTGACGCGCTGGTTGTCTTCTACCAGCACTTCCTTGATGAAGCCTGCCACCCGCGGCGCCACCAGAGTGAAGTCGGCGGCGACAAAGGCGTCGTTGGTGGTCTGGTGCTTGCTGCCCAGTACGCCCGGCGCAATCAGGTAAACCAGCACGCCGACGGCAAATACAGCAATAACGGAGACGGCAATTTTGTCTTTGCGTTTCATGGAAAGTCCTTGAGGTCAGGCCGGAGCGCGAGGCGGATAGATCCGCGTGGGCATCCAGAAAATCAGCAGGATCAACGCCACCGCGACACCGGCCATGACGACGTAAAGATCCGAAGAGGTCAGCACCACGGTCTGCTCGTGCAAGCGGTGGGCGAGGCCCGGCGCGTCAGCGTCGGCCAGGGGCGAATTGCCCAGGCGGTCCACCAACATGGTTGAATGGAAATGCCCGCGCTGGGTGGTCAATGTATCCAGCACCGCAGTGGCGATTACCGCAGCCAGGCCCTTGACCGTATTGAACCAGGCCGAAGCGAAAGGCCCTTCAATGGGTTGAATACTGCCGGTAGACAACATCAGCAGCGGCAGCACGGCCATCGGCTGACCGAAAATCTGCAGCAGGTACCAGCCATAAAAGTCGTCACGAATCCACGCCGAGGTCAGGTGCGAGCTGCCGATGCAGCACAGCACCAACATGCTCAGGCCAATGCCCAGCACCCAGCGGCAATCGACCCAGCGCAGGTTGCACAGCGCCGCCACCAGCGGCAGCGCAATCAACTGTGGCAGCGCCATCAGCAGCATCACCGGCGCAGTTTGCAGCGGCCGGTAGCCCTGGACCTGGGCGAGGAAACTCGACGGGATGATGATCACCGAGGTCAGCACCATCAGCACGCCGGCCAGCACGATCAGGGCGAAGGCCAGGTTGCGCAGGCCGAGCATCTGCAGGTTGAAGAAGGGCAGCGGCTGTGACCATTCGTTGAGCATGAACAGCACCAGCAACAATGTGCCGCCACACAGCAGGAAGGTAATCAGGCCCGATTCGAACCAGTCCAGGCGATTGCCCTGCAACAAGCCGATCACCAGCATGCAAATCGCCGGAAAGCCCAATAGCAGGCCACGCCAGTTGAACTGCTTGAAGCGCTCCAGGCGCAGCGGGTCTTGTGGCAAACCGTAGGCCACGGCCGCCATGGCCAGCAGGCACGGCGCGACGATCTGCCAGAACGCCCACTGCCAGCCGACGTATTCGGTCCACAACGCCGCCAGCGGCGTGCCCAGGCTGGGCCCGAAGGTGGCGGTCAGTGCGTAACCGGCCAACCCGTACAACTTGACGTTGGCCGGCAAAAAACGCAGCGCCACGGTCATCAGCATCGGCGGCAGCGCGCCACCGGCCAGGCCTTGCACGGTACGCAGCAGCAGCAGGCTTTCGTAGTTCGGCGCAAACGGGCAAAGGATGCCCAGCACGGTGAACAAACCGATAGCGCACAGGGTGAAGCGACGCAGGGAAAACGTCACCGAACACCACGGCGCGAAGGCCATGGCTGCCACGGAGGTGGCGGTATAGGCGGCGACCAACCACGTGCCTTCATCAAAACCGATGTACAGCGCGCCACGGATATCGGCGAGAGCAACCTTGGTGACCATCTCGTTGAGACCGGAGACCAGCACCGCCAGCAACACGCCGAGCAAGCCGATGATGATGCGCGGGCCGAACACGGGTGGGCTCGGGGCCGTAGGTTTGGCTGCGGCCTGGAGGACGGGGGCAGCGAGGGACGTCATGAACAGGTAACTCGGAATGAGAAATACCCGAGCAGTTTAATCAGGCACTCTCATGACAAAAAGTTACTTGTTGGCAGGTTATAAGTGCGCCAGGCGCAACTTTGAACATCAATACTGAACCCTGTGGGAGCTGGCTTGCCTGCGATAGCGCCAGTTCAGTAAGAGATTCAGTGACTGACACGCCGCCTTCGCAGGCAAGCCAGCTCCCACATTCATCCGCGTTCGCTTTATACCGGCTGGGCTTCTAGCCAGGTGGCATGACAGCTTTCGCGCATGGTTTCACGCAGCCATTTGTGCGCCGGGTCTTTGTCGAAACGTGGGTGCCAGGATTGGGCCAAGACCAGGGTTGGCAGTGGAATCGGCAAGGTAAATGCACGCAGTGGCAGGTTCAGACGCTTGGCGCTCAGGAGGGCTTCCTTGGGCACCGGCAGCAGCAGGTCGGAATCGGGCAGCATGAACATCGCACCGTGAAAGCCTGGGGCGATCATGGCCACACGGCGCTCCAGGCCTTGGGCATTCAACGCTGTATCGATGGGCCCACGGGCGATGCCGCGCCGGGAGATGCTGATGTGGGAGTAGCTGGCAAAGCGTGCCGCCGTGATTTCTTCGTCGAACAGCGGGTGGTCTTGTCGTGCCAGGCCGACAAAGGTGGTGGAGAAGAGGTTCTGCACCTTCACTTCCGGGCTGGCAGGCATGGTGTTGCTCACCCGCAAGTCCAACCGCCCTTCGCGCAGGGCTTCATCGTCAGTGTCGCCTTCGGGCACAAAGCGCAGCTCACACAACGGCGCCACACGCTCCATGGTGTCGAACAGTCGCCCGCCATACACGCCGATGAAAAAGTCATTGGCGCGCACGCTGAAGCGGCGGCGCAAGGTGCTCAAATCGACTTGGTCCGCCGAACGGAACAGCAACGCAGCCTGCTCCACCACATTGCGCACCTGGCCTTGCAGCTCGAGCGCCTTGGGCGTCGGCACCAGGCCACGGCCGGCACGCACCAGGATCGGGTCACCGACCGCTTCACGGATACGCGTGAGGGTGCGGCTCATGGCGGCCGGGCTGAGGTTCATCCGCCGCGCGGCGCCCACCACACTGCCCTCGTCGAGCAACGCGTCGAGGGCGACCAGCAGGTTCATGTCCGGTAGTTGCATGCCAAGCACTCGTAATCGGTTGGGAGTGAACTGGGCGCAATCCTAGCAGGCTTTATCGGGTTAGAACGGCGCGTCACCCTGAATCGTGGTGCGGTACAACTTGCGACGCAGGTGGCTTGGGCAACCAGCGGCCAAGTGGATCAGCGAGCGGTTGTCCCAGAACACCAGGTCGTGGGGCTGCCACTGATGACGGTAGATATTTTCCGGCAGCACGCTGTAGGCATAGAGCTGGGCCAGTAGGTCACGGCTTTCGTCATCGGGCAAGCCGACGATACGGGTGGTGAAGCCCTCGCTGACGAACAGCGCCTTACGGCCGTTTTCCGGGTGGGTGCGCACAACGGGGTGCACCACTTCGGCAACCTGGGCGAGCTGTTCGGGGGTAAGGGTTGGGCGCCAGTTGCCTTCGAATTTGGTCTCGCTGTAGCGCGCCGTGTAGGAATGCGCGGCGCTGCGGCCTTCGACCGCGTTGCGCAGGTGACCTGGCAAGTGCTCCCAGGCTTTGTGCATATCGGCGAACAGAGTGTCGCCGCCTTCAGATGGCAGTTCCTGGGCATGCAGCATCGAACCCAGGCTGGGCAGTTCTTTGTATGAGAGGTCCGAATGCCAGAACTTGCCTGCATCCCCCAGGCCGATGGATTGGCCGTTCTCGATGATGTTGGAAACGATCAGGATCTCGGGATGGTTGGCCAACAGGAACTGCTTGAGCACATGGATCTGCAACACGCCGAAAAGGCGGCTGAAGGCGATCTGTTGTTCGGGGGTGATGCGTTGGTCGCGGAACACGATGACGTGGTAGTCCAAGTGTGCGCGATGGATGCGGGCGAAGTCCTGCTCGTTGACTGGGCGGGATAAGTCCAGGCCGATGATCTCGGCGCCGACACTGCCGGGGAAGGGGTGGATGTCGAAGGTTTGGAGGGCGGTGGTGGCAGACATTTGATTCATTCCCGGCGGACAGGGGAGTGAATTTATAGGCATAAGGATGGAAGCTTAAATACCGTTAGCGCATATGGATATGGCGTTTGGTTTGAGCTGTAGCGTGATGCTGACGGCTCACCGGGGGCAAGCCCCCTCCCACATTCTGATTGATGAACACATTCAAATGTGGGAGCTGGCTTGCCTGCGATAAGGTCGGACAGGCGCTGAAGATCAACGCTCGTGCAACGCCTCGGCCCGCGCCTTGATGATCGGCTTGAGCAGGTAGCTGAGGATGCTTTTCTTGCCGGTGATGATATCCACCGAAGCAACCATGCCGGGGATGATCAGCAGCGGCTTCTCATCGGTGCCCAAGTGGCTGCGGTCGGTGCGCAGAGTGATCATGTAGTAGGTGGTCTTCTTGTCTTCATCCGTGATGGTGTCGGCGCCGATGCGTTCGAGCTTGGCCTTCAGGCCACCGTAGACCGTGTAGTCGTAAGCGGTGAACTTGACCACCGCTTCCTGCCCTGGGTGCAGGAAGGCGATGTCTTGCGGGCGGATCTTGGCTTCTACCAGCAGGGTGTCGTCCAGCGGCACGATTTCAACCATATCGCTGCCCGGCTGGATCACACCCCCAACGGTGTTGACCAGCAACTGCTTGACGATCCCGCGCACTGGCGAGGTGACCAGGGTGCGGCTGACCCGGTCTTCCAGCGCGCGGCCGGTGGACTCGGCCTTGTTCAGTTCAGTACGGGCTTCGTTGAGTTGGGTCAGGGCTTCGCTGCGGAATTTGCCGCGGGTTTCATCGATCTTGCGTTGCACTTCCTTGATCGCCGATTCAGCACGCGGGATCGCCAGGGTGGTGGCGTCCAACTGCCCGCGGGTTTCCATTTCGGCGCGCTTGAGGCGCAGCACTTCTACCGGCGACACCGCGCCCTGGGCCACCAGCGGCTCGGACATGTTGATTTCCTGGCGTTGCAGGGACAACTGGCTGCGGTATTGGCCCTGCTTGGAGGTGAACTCGCGCAGTTCCTGTTGGCGTTGCACGAGTTGTTCCTGCAAGCCGCCGACTTCGTCTTTCAACTGCTGGCGGCGGCTTTCATACAAGGAGCGCTCGTTGGCGGCCTGGCTCGGCGCGGCCTTGAGCACCTCGTCAGGGATGTTCAGCGGGCGGTCATCCACCTGGGCGCTCAAACGCTCGACACGCAGTTGCATGGCCAGGCGCAGGGCTTCGGTTTCCCCGGCGTTGGAGACAAACCGCGTGTCGTCGAGACGAATCAACGGCGCGCCAGCCTCTACGATCTGGCCTTCCTTGACGTACAGCTCGGCGACGATGCCGCCTTCAAGGTTCTGGATTTTCTGCAGCTTGGACGACGGAATCGCCTTGCCGTCGCCACGGGTCACTTCGTCGATCTGGGAGAAACCGGCCCACACCACCAGAAATACAAAGAACGCGATGATTGCCCAGATGGTCAGGCGGATGACCCGTGGCGCATCTTCGATCAGCGCCTTGTTGACCTCGGGCAGCGGCTGGCCCTGCAGCGAATCGGAGCCTTTGAAGTAGCGGCCGACCGCACTCTTGATGGAATTAAGCAACACTGATCTGCCCCTTCTTCAACGCTTCCATGACCACGGCTTTCGGGCCGTCCGCGAGAATCTGCCCACGGTCGACCACCAGCAGGCGATCAACCAGGGAGAGCAGTGAGGCTCGGTGCGTGACCAGCACCACGGTTTTGTTTTGCACCACGGCTTGCAGGCGTTGCTTCAAGCGTTCTTCGCCGGTGTTGTCCATGGCGCTGGTGGGTTCGTCCAGCAGCAGCATGGGCGGGTTGAGCAGCAGCGCACGGGCCAGGGCAACGTTCTGGCGCTGGCCGCCGGACAGGTTCTGCCCACGCTCGCCGACTTGCAGTTCGTAGCCTTGGGGATGCAGACGGGCAAATTCGTGCACGCCAGCCAGTTCGGCGGCTTGCAGGACCATTTCATCCTCGACGTAGCGCGCACCGCTGACCAGGTTGTCGCGCAGGGTGCCGGCCAGCAATTGAATGTCTTGGGCGACATAGCCGATGTTGTGGCGCAGCTCGCTCACGTCGATCTGGCGCACGTCCACGCCGTCCACCAGCAAGGAGCCGGAGTCGGGTTGGTAAAGGCCGACGATCAACTTGGCCAGGGAGCTTTTGCCCGAGCCGCTGCGGCCGATGATGCCGATTTTTTCCCCTGGCTTGATCACCAGGTTGATGTTTTTCAGCGCCAGGTTCTGCTGGTTCGGGTAAGTGAAGTTCAGGCCCCGGCACTCGATGGCGCCTTGCAGGGTGCGACGGCTCATGGGGCGCTCTTCGAAGTTGCGCTCCTGAGGCAGCTCCATCATCTGGTCCACCGAGGTCATGGTGACCTTGGCTTGCTGATAGCGCGTCAGCAGGCCCGACAGCGAGGCCAGCGGGCTCAAGGCACGGCCACTGAGCATGTAGCAGGCAATCAGGCCGCCCATGCTGAGGTTGCCGTCGATGATCTGGTACACGCCGAACACGATCATGATCACGCCGGCCAGTTGCTGGATCAGCAGGGTCATGTTCATCGACAGGCCCGACAGCAACTTCACCCGAAGCTCAAGCCGGCTCAGGGTACCGATGGTCTGTTCCCAGCCGTACTGACGCTCGCTCTCGGCATTGTTGACCTTGACCGCATCAAGCCCGGCGAGGGTTTCGATCAGGCTCGACTGGCGCTCGGCGGCCAGCGCCATGGTGCGTTCCATGGTCGCGACCAAGGGCTTTTGCAAGGCGTAGCCGATGCCCAGGGCCAGTGGGAACGCCAGCACCGGGATCCACACCAGGTGCCCGCCGAGAATGGCGATGACCAGGAAGATCAGCAGCGTAAACGGCAAGTCGATCAGGCTGGTGAGGGTCAGCGACGCGAGGAAGTCGCGCAGGCTTTGAAACTCATGGATGTTCTGCGCGAAGCTGCCGACCCGCGCCGGGCGGTATTTCATGGACATGCCGACGATGCGCTCGAACAGCGTGGCCGAGATGATCAGGTCGGTCTTTTTACCGGCCAGGTCCAGGCACAGGCTGCGCAGGCTTTTGAGGATCAGGTCGAACAGGTAGGCACCGCAGATGCCCACGGCCAGCACCCACAGGGTGGCGGTGGCCTGGTTCGGCACAACGCGGTCGTACACGTTCATCACGAACAGCGGCGCGGCCATGGCGATGATGTTGATCAGGAAACTGGCGGCGATGGCGTCGGTGTAGAGCCAGCGTGAACGCATGAGGGTGTCACGGAACCACGAGCGCGCCCGCGGAATCAGGCTGCCGTGGTTGACGTCGAACTTGTGCTGCGGCTGTGCAAAGAAGACTTTGCCGATGTAGTCGTCGGCCAGTGCTTCGCGCTTGATCAGCACTTCACCGCCGTCGCTTTCGCTGAGCAGGATCCGCGCTTCATCTTCGCCCTCCCAGCCCACCAGCACGGTACTGCGACCGTCCTTGAGCAACAGCAGCGCCGGCAGTGCAATGGTCGGGATCTGTTCCAACTTGCGTTGCAGCAGCCGGCCTTGCAACCCGGCCCGCGCAGCGGCACGCGGCAGCAGTTCGGCACTCAAGCGTTGCGAAGGCAGCGGCAGGCCGGTGGTGAGCATGGCCGCACTGGCCGGTTTTTGATGCAGGGCGCAGAGCGCCAACAACCCGTCGAGTAACGGGTCGTCGTGCAGTGCGCGTGGATCATGACTGAGATGAACTCGACTGACTTCAGGTTCCACGCGGGGCACTCTCGACTAACAGATGGGGCTATTGGGGTGGCTCAATTCATCCCAGGCAGTTGGACTTTAGGTTTCACGTCGTTCTGCACGACGGAGGCCATTGGTGCAACCACTCCCTGGCTCTTGAGCAATTCGCCCATGGTCGCCTTGATTCGGTACTGAGTAAATAACTGAATGTTCTTGATTTCTTCCAGGCGGCGGGAAGCGGTGAACAATTCATTTTCGCTGTCGAGCAAATCCAACAGCGTACGTTGACCAAGGCTGAACTGTTGCTGGTAGGACGTGCGTACGCGGGTGCTGTGATCCACGTACTGCTGGGCGACCGGCAATTGCGCATTGGCGTTGTTCAGGGCGTTCCAGGCCAAGCCTAGTTCTTCATTGAGTTGGCGCAAGGCATTGTTACGGATGTCCAGCGCCTGGTTGGCCTGGTAGGACTTCGATTGCAGGTCGGCCTTGTTGCTGCCACCGGCGAACAGGTTGAAGCGCATGCGCACCATGGCTTCCCAACCATTGCTGTGGTTGGGATCACCGGAGACGTTGTTGTCGGCGTTGGTACCCAATTCAGCGTCAAAACGCGGATAGAAGTTGGACTTGGCGGCGTCGTACTGCTTCTCGGCGGCAGAGATATCCGACTCGGCCGAACGCAGGATCGGGCTGTTGTCGAGCATCTGGCGACGCGCTTCATTCAGGTCTGCCGGCAGCATGGCCATGAATGGGGCCGGACGCTCGAGTTCGTCGGGCATCTGGCCGACGGCGCTGAGGTAGTTGACCTGCGCATCGGCCAGGTTGGTCTGCTCGGTGATCAAGTTGTTACGGGCCTGGGCCAGGCGCGCTTCGGCCTGGTCCTGGTCGGCACCGTTGCCGACGCCGCGCTCGGTGCGCAACTTGATCTGGTCGTAGATGCGTTCGTGGTTGCGCAGGTTATCTTCGGCCAGGCGTACGAACTCACGACGGGTCAATACTTCCAGGTAAACCTGGGCAACGGTCAGCGCGGTGCGCTCCGAAGTCCCGAGCAAAGAGTAAGCGCGGGAATTAACGTTGGCTTGTTGACGCCCGACTTCGCTGGAGGTGGCGAAACCGTCAAAAATCATTTGCTGCAGGCGCAGGCTGGATTCACCGCGGTTGAGCGTGTCCCAGTGATTGCCGCCAGGATTGTTGGCGCGGGTGGTGGCGTTGTCGGTTCCTTGGCGGCCGTAACCGGCGTTCAGGTCGACACGCGGCAGGTAGCCGCCTTGTGCGGCGCGCAATTGGTAATCGGCAGCGATGCGGCTGTTAACACCTGCCTGGATTTCCGGGTGTACATCCAATGCCTGTTGCATGGCTTGGGGCAGTGTCTGGGCTTGTACGAAACTGGCGGCGAGAACGAACGGTATTGCCTTGAACAGGTGCAGACGCATTTAAAATTCCCTAGGACTTCTTGTCTCAAATCACAGCGATTGGCACCGCTGCGTCGGATAATGGCTACCGTAATGACCGTACGTCGGAAAGTTCAAAAAGCGGAACTGCTTCACACACATGTAGGACGGTTCGCCGCATAAATATCAATGTGACATTACGGGGCCGATTGTTTAGGATGGCGGCCCTAAGGTCAATAGTTTGGCACTAACTAGATAGCTAAAAAATCTAGCCAATTATTTGACGTCAATGCATATATAGACTACGCCCTCCCAGTTGGCAGCCCTAATAGCGCGCTGCGAAATGGAATTTGTCGAAACGGATCGCCGGAGAAAATTTTAATGAGCAGTGTTGTTGCCATCGTCAAAAGCATTGTTGGTCAAGTTTTCGTTATTTCTCCGGAAGGTGCTCGGCGCGTCCTCGTTGAAGGTGATCGCTTGTTCGCGGGCGACCAGATCGACACCGGTATGTCGGGCGCCGTGAGCCTGGAGCTGGCCGACGGTCGCATTCTGGACCTGGGCCGTGACACCCAGTGGAGCGCCGACCTGCCGGACTCCAGCCTCGACCTCGCCGCTGCCAGCGAGCAAGCCGCGCCATCGGTTGCCGAGCTGCAACAAGCCATCGCCGCTGGCGCCGACCCGACCACCGACCTGGAAGCCACTGCCGCCGGCGCAAACGCTGCCGGTAACGGCGCAGCCGGGGGTGGCCACAGCTTCGTGGTGCTGGACGCGACCGCCGGCCGTGTCGATCCGACCATCGGCTTCCCCACCGGTACGCTTGGTCAGGGCACTTCGGCTCTCAACGCGCTGACCGGTGCCCCAGGCTCCGCTGACGCGGGCAACCTGGTGCTGCAGCCTTCGACCCTGTCCCTGAGCGCAACCCCCACCATCACCGAAGCCGGTGGTGTGCTGACCTACACCGCGACCGTGACGCGGCCATCCAGCAGCGACCTTACCGTCACCTTGTCCAATGGCGCGGTGATTACTATCCCGTCAGGCCAACTGACCGGTACAGTCAACGTACCCCTGGCGCCCAACGACACCCCGTACAACGACCCTAGCCAGATCAGCGTGGGCGTTACGGGCACCACCGGTGGCGGCAACCTGGTATTGACCATCGACCCTAACCCGGCCGTGACGCAGATCACCGACACCATCGACACCACCACGGTCACTCTAACGGCTGGTTCGACCGTGACCGAAGGCGGCCAGATCACCTACACCGCCACCTTGACCAACCCGGCGCAGACGCCGGTGAATGTCACCTTGAGCAATGGCTCGGTGATCACGATCAAGGCCGGTGAGTCGACAGGCAGCGTTGTCGTAGATGCGCCAGCTAACGACGTCTACAACAACGGCTCGACGGTCAGCACCACGATCACGGGCGCAACGGGCGGTAACTTCGAGAACCTGGTACCGAATACCACGCCAGCGGTTACCACCATTACCGATTCGATCGACACCACCACGGTCACCCTGACCGCGGGTACGACCGTGACCGAAGGCGGCCAGATCACCTACACCGCCACCCTGACCAACCCGGCGCAGACCCCGGTGAACGTCACCTTGAGCAATGGCTCGGTGATCACCATCAAGGCGGGCGAATCGACGGGTACCGTTGTGGTCGATACGCCGGCCAACGACGTTTACAACAATGGTTCGACGGTCAGCACCACGATCACGGGCGCAACGGGCGGTAACTTCGAGAACCTGGTACCGAATAC
>NZ_JBXAJM010000017.1:0-170169 GCF_058797315.1 Pseudomonas sp. GW823-FHT02F05 | reverse complement strand
GTGTGTCAGGCGCCGAGGATATTGGCTGATACGCCGCCATCGCGGGCAAGCCCGGCTCCCACAGGGTGCAACGGTGTGTTTAAGACTTTGGGTTTATCGGGGAAAAATCCTGTGTCTCACGGGACGATTCACTCGTGATCAATATCCAATTTCGCAAACGTCACCCGCGCACCATCATTGGTGTCGCCCGTATTGTCCTGCACATACACCCCCGCCTTGAAGTACAACGGCTTGTCGCCCCATGCCGCGCCAATCCGTTCATTCCACTCACTGTCAGCGGCATACACGCTCAGCAGCCCGGCTTTGTTGAGGTTGATCACGTAGGTGAAGCTCTTCTGCAGTGGCACATTGGAGGCGACGATGATCACCTGGCTTTCGGCCTCGTCCGGGCGCATGCGCACTTTGGCGACGATGTTGCCGGTCTGGGTTTTCTCCTTGAATTGGTACTCCAGCTTGATCAACGGTTTCTGGCTGTCGTAGGCGTGGATCTGGCCGATCACGATCTTGCCGGAGGAGGGCACCTGGTTGACGGTGAGGGTGGCGCGCAGGAAGTTGTCGGCTTCGGGGTAGGTCCAGTTACGCAGGCGGCCGTCGGCGTAGGTTTCACGCAATTCGCTGCGTGGGTAGATGGCGTTTTCGGTGCGCGAGCCCGTCACAGGTGTCCAGAACTGCACATCGCTGCCTTCGGCCTGGAAGTATTGATCGTTGAAGCCGCTCAGCAGCCTTGGCGTTTCAATGGTCGTGGGTGGGGAGCCGACCGGAATGCTCAGGTTCCAGGTGGAAAGGTCGATCATGGTGTTGGCCTTTTTACAGAGGGTGTAGGCATTGGCCCAAAGGGCCTTCCAGGTTCTTTATAGGCCGTGCTGGTGAGATTGTTAAACAATTGCTGGCAATTTATTGGCGTCAGCTAAATGTCAAAAAGCCATGTCGCCCGTGAACCGCGGGCTACAGGGCCTTACCGTTAGTCGGCTTCCTGGCCTTTGGCACAATGAGGGCACCCACGTCACTTCTGCTTTTTTGGCCGCGCGGCTAGAGTGAGCCCTCAGTGTTTATCCGGCCTTGGTAGCAAAAGTGACCGGTGCAGCTCCCTAAGGAAGAGACGTAGCATGGATGGCGCTCCACAACACGACGATGCAATTTCGGTTCTGTTGGTGGTCGATGACTACCCGGAAAACCTCGTCAGCATGCGTGCGCTGTTGCAGCGTGACGACTGGCGGGTGATAACCGCCGCGTCTGGCCTGGAAGCCTTGGAGTTACTGCTGGCCCATGACGTCGACCTGGTGCTGCTGGACGTGCGCATGCCGGGCATGGACGGTTTCGAGGTGGCGCGCCTGATGCGTGGCAGCCAGCGTACGCGCATGACGCCGATTATCTTTCTGACGGCCACCGCCCATTCGCCCGACGCGGTGCTGGAAGGCTACGCCAGTGGGGCGATCGACTACCTGTTCAAGCCCTTTGACCCGCACATCCTCAAGCCCAAGGTGCAGGCGTTGCTCGAGCACCAGCGCAATCGCCGTGCCTTGCAGCGCCTGAGCCATGACCTGGAATTGGCCCGAGCTTTTAATGCCTCGGTGCTGGATAACGCCGCCGAGGGCATTCTGGTGGTGAGCGAAAACAGTGTGATCGAGTACGCCAACCCGGCCATTTCCCGGCTGTTGAATGCAACGATGGCTGAGTTGCAAGGCGAAAGTTTCCTCAGTTTCCTGCAAAAGCCCCATGTGCCAGCCTGGTTGGGCTTTCCCATGTACGAGGCGTATCGCAGGGGCGAGACGTGGCGCCAACACGATGCCATTTTGCGCACCGGTCGGGGCCAGCAAGTGCCGGTAGCGTTGTCCTGCGCGCCTTTGCCTGCGGAGCAGAAGGCAATGGTGGTGACGGTGCTGGACATGTCTGAAGTGCGTCACCTGCATCAGCAACTGGAATTCCAGGCCGTGACCGACCCGCTGACCGGGCTGCTGAACCGGCGCGGTTTCCATCAGGCGATGGAGAATACGTTGCTGCGCAGCGAACGTAGCAAGCAGGCGCTGGTATTGCTGTACCTGGACCTGGATGGCTTCAAGCGGGTCAACGATACGTTGGGCCATGACGCCGGGGATCGCGTGCTGCGTTGGGTTTCGGAGCAGATGCAAGCATGCCTGCGTTCCTACGACATTCTCGGGCGCATGGGCGGTGATGAATTCACCGCGTTGCTGGAGCTGGAGTTTCCCGAGCAGGCCGCGAAGATCGCGGAAAAGCTCATTGAGCGCGTATCGGTGTGCCAGCAGGTCGATGGTCTGGAGGTGATGCTTGGGGTCAGTATTGGCATCGCGACGTTCCCGGATTGCGGCTCGGACTTGAGCGGCCTGCTACGGGCCGCGGACATTGCCATGTACGAAGCCAAGCGCGCCGGCCGTCAGCAGTATCGTTACTACGACCAGGAAATGAACGGCCGCGCCCGCTCGCGGTTGATGCTGGAAGACAGTGTGCGTACCGCCATTGCCAACAAGGATTTCACCTTGGTGTACCAGCCTCAGGTCAGCCTGGAAGACGGGCGTTTGCGTGGCGTCGAAGCGCTGTTGCGTTGGCAGCATCCCAGCGTCGGCGATGTGCCGCCGGGCCTGTTCTTGCCACTGCTGGAAGAGGCGCGGTTGATCAACCAGTTGAGTGCCTGGATCTACCAGCAAGTCGCCGCCCAGCGCCAGGCCTGGCAAGCCACCTTCGACCCCGAACTGGTGTTGAGCGTGAGCCTGAGCAGCAGCCAGTTCAACATGCCCAACCTGGCCAACCAACTGCAGCAGATGCTGGAGCGACATGGGTTACAGGCGCGACAACTGGAGGTGGAAATCGGCGAAGACTGCTTGATGAGCAATCTCGCCGAGTCCACCAAGCAACTCCAGTTACTGCGCCGGATAGGGGTGCGGATTGCCCTGGACGATTTTGGCTGCGGCCAGTGCTCCCTGGCCCATTTGCGCGACTTGGCGTTCGACACCCTCAAGCTTGACCCTCAACTGGTGGCGCGCCTGCCTGGCTCTGTGCGGGATGCGGCGATGGCGCGCAGCATCATCCAATTGTGTGAGCATTTTGGTGTGCTGGTGATCGCCGAAGGCGTGGAGACCCTTGAGCAAACCCAGTGGCTCAAGGCCAATGGCTGCGCCCATATCCAGGGGCCGTGGGCGGCGCTGCCGTTGATGGCCGAGGACGTTGCCGGCTGGTCGTACCCTCGCGCGCTTTGAATTCGCTACACTGGCGCCCGTCCCAATTGCGTTGCAGAGCCCATGACCGCGTTGAAATACCTCCAGGCATACCCCGCCGCGCTCCAGGAGCAAGTGCGCCAGCTGATCGCCAAGGACCAGTTAGGGGCTTACCTGGACCAGCGTTACCCCGAACGCCATGCGGTGCAGAGCGACAAGGCCCTGTACGCCTACGCCCTGGCCTTGAAGCAGGAGCACCTGCGCAACGCGCCGTCTATCGACAAAGTGCTGTTCGACAACCGCCTGGACCTGACCCATCGTGCCTTGGGTTTGCACACCACGATTTCTCGGGTGCAGGGCGGTAATCTCAAGTCCAAGAAAGAGATCCGCATCGCTTCGCTGTTCAAGGAGGCGGCCCCGGAGTTTCTGCGCATGATCGTGGTGCACGAGCTGGCGCACTTCAAGGAATCGGACCACAACAAGGCGTTCTATAAACTCTGCCAATACATGATGCCGGGCTACCATCAGGTGGAATTCGACCTGCGTGTGTACCTCACCTGGCGCGATTTGCAGGGCAAGCCCTAACCCCAAGGCGACTGACCATGGATGTGAGCAAGACCAAAAGCAGCTTCTACCGCCGCCTGTACGTGGCGTACTTGATCGACAGCCAACTGGCCAGCAGCGTCCCGGCGCTGACCGAGGCCACCGGCATGCCTCGGCGTACCGCCCAGGACACCATTGCGGCGTTGGCCGACCTGGATATTGTGTGTGAGTTCGAGCAGGAGGACGGTGCGCGTCACCATGCCGGGCGCTATCGGATTCGGGACTGGGGGGCGATTGATCGGGGGTGGATCGAGGCTAATCTGGCGTCGATCAAGCAGGTGTTGGGCTATCCCTGAAGGTCGGCTTAGGCAGGACTGACGCTATCGCGGGCAAGCCCGGCTCCCACAGTCCAGTGTGGGAGCTGGCTTGCCTGCGATGGCGCCCTCAGATGCGCCGCATACCAATATGTGGAATATCATCTTCCAGGTATTCCTCACCCGCCACCACAAACCCATATCGCCCGTAATACCCCTGCAAATGCGCCTGGGCCGAGAGAAAAATCGGCGTTTGCGGCCAGATATCCTCAATGCGCTCAAGCGCCTCCTCCATCATGTGATGCCCCAGTCCGGTGCCCCGTGCCGCTGGCGAAACGATGACGCGACCAATCACCACATCGCCGCCCTGGGACTCCGGGTCCAGCAGGCGCAGGTAAGCCAATAGCTCATTATCTTGCCAGGCCATCAGGTGATGGGTGTCACCCGCCAGGTCCTGCCCGTCGATGTCCTGATACGCGCATTTCTGCTCGACGACGAATACCTCGCTGCGCAAGCGCAGGACGGCATACAGCTGGTCCTTGCCCAAGTCGTCGTGATGTTTGCAAATCCAATCAACCGTCATGATGTGTGCTCTTGTAAAGACGTGCCTGGATAGTAAGCGCGGCGGGCGCTGCTGTCTAAAATTGGCAAATCTGTGAATAGCGTCAATTTGCCATCATTGAGTGCGTGCGCTGCTGGCTGCTTTGTGTAATCTGCAATGCAGGCTCATTGATGAGCTACTGTTATCAGGCCACCGCCTGCCCGCCAAGGACTTTGAGCATGCCGAGATTGACTCGTGCCGTTGCTTTGATCGCAGTGCTGCTGCTGGCCCAGCCGGTGCTGGCACAGCGTCTGCGTCTGGTGGCGGATGGCTGGCCGCCCTTCACCGATGCCACCTTGATCAATGGCGGTTTGGCCACGGATATCGTCAGCACGGCCCTGGCCCGTGCGGGGTACGCCAGTGACTTTGAGCAGGTGCCCTGGGCCCGTGCGCTCAAGGGCGTGGGCGATGGGCGCTACGATGTGCTGATCAACGCCTGGTACGACGAGGCCCGCACGCAGTTTGGCCAGTTTTCTGCTGAGTACCTGCTTAACCGTGTGCGCTTTCTCAAGCGCAGCGACGATGACATTGTTTATCACAGTCTGGCCCGACTGCGCGACGAGACCATCGCCGTGGTACGCGGTTACGCTTACTCGGCGGCGTTCGATCAAGACTCCCAGCTACAGAAAGTACCCGTGCACAACTTCGCCATGGCGGTGCGCATGCTCGCTGCGCGGCGTGTGCGGTTGACGCTGGAGGACGAATACGTAGCGCGTTATTACCTGGCTCGGGAGTCGCCGCGGGTGCGCAATGCGGTGGCGTTTGTGGGCAAGCCGTTGAGCGAGAACAGCCTGCACATTCTGGTCAGTTTGAAGAACCCCGAGCATGCGCAGATTGTCGCCAGCTTTGATCGGGAGATTGCCAGGATGAAGGCTGATGGCAGTTATGCGCGCTTGATGAAGGCGCATGGGATGTAGCGTGCTTGCGGGCCTCATCGCGGGGCAAGCCGGGCCCCCACATTTTGCCCGCATTCTTATGTTGGAACTCGGTCAAATGTGGGAACTGGCTTGCCTGCGATAGGGGTCTAAGCCGCACCGGTATCCTTGATCAGATGCGCCGCCAACGTACGCAACGGCCCCAACTGCCGGCAGATCAACGCCAACTGCGTCTGCACCAACCGCTGCGCCTCATCGATCTCATCGGGCATTTGCTCCAGCTCGGCTGCCAACCCCTCCTCGGCATCACTCTGGATCGCAATCGACTGTTTGTTGGCCAGGCCCGTAGCAATCTCATCGATACTCGCCGCCAGGCTGTTGCCCGCGCCTTCGATCAAGTGCTCGCGCACGTCGGCCGGTAACTGAGTATCGCGGTGCGCACCCAACCCCGACAAATAGCTGAGCAAGGTGTGAGACAGCACCAGGAACCGAAAACCCACGTCGGCTTCCTTACGAAAGTGCCCCGGCTCCATCAGCATATTGGCCAGGGTGGTGGACAACGCGGCGTCGGCGTTGTGCGCGTTGCGGCGGGCCAGGCGGTAAGCCAGGTCGTCGCTCTTGCCGGCGGCGTATTGCTGCATGATCTGGCGCAGGTAGATGCTGTTGCAGGTCAGGGTGTTGGCCAGCACTTTGTTCAAGCGCCGGCCTTGCCAGTCCGGCAGGAACAGGAATACCGCCAGGCCAGCGATCAGGCTGCCGAGCAAGGTATCGAACAGGCGTGGCAGGAACAGCCCGTAGCCATCACCCACCTGGTTGAAGCAGAACAGCACCATCAGCGTGATCGCCGCCGTCGCCAGGGTGTAGCGGGTGGTGCGGTTGATAAAGAACACCAGGCCCGCGGCGATAGCGAACATCGACTGCACCACCGGGTTGGGGAACAGATCGAACAGCGCCCAGGCCACGGTGAGGCCGATGGCGGTGCCGATAATCCGCTGGCCGAGCTTGCGCCGGGTGGCGCCGTAGCTCGGTTGGCAGACGAACAGTGTGGTGAGGATGATCCAGTAACCCTGGGACGCGTGGATAGCGTGCAGGGTGGCGTAGCCGACGGTCAACGCCAGGGACAGGCGCAGGGCATGGCGAAACAGCAGCGAGGTGGGTGTGAGTTGGGTGCGCAGGCGCGTCCACATTTCCTTGAGGTTGCGCGGGGCGCGGTCCAACAGGTTACTGTCGGTGGCGTCCGCCAGGGCATCGGGATTGCTGGCGTCGCCCAGCAGGCGGTCGAGTGTGGACAGGTTGGCCGCCAAGGCGCGCAATGAACGCAGCAGGCCGCGCCAGGCCGGGTTGCTCTGGATGCGCAGATGCTCCAGGGACGCGTTGAGGTCGCCCAGGGCCTGGGCAAAACTGTCGTCATAGATGAACGGTTGGCGCAGTTGGATCGACTCGGCCAGGGTCTGGCACGCCTTGCCTTGCTGGCGCAGCAAGCGCTGGCAGCGAAACAGCACATCGCTATGGAAGAAGGCTTCAGTGAGGGCGTTGTAGGGGTAGTGGGAGGAACTGGCGCGCTCGTGGATGTCCTGGGCCAGGAAGTACAGTTTCAGGTAGCGGCTGACCTTCGAGCCCGGTCGCCCATTGCCGACGCGGTGCAGGATGATTTCCTTCGCGGCATTCAGCGCAGCCACTACCCGGCCATTTTGCTGGGCCAATTCCAGGCGCCGCGCTTCCACGTCCAGCTGCCGGATCGGTTCGAACAACGATGACTTGAGCTTGAGGTAACGCCCCAGCTCGCGGAACAATCGCGCCAGGCTCTGCTGCACCGGCTGGTTGGAAAACAGCGCCTGCCATAGTACGGACAACACACCGTACCAGGCGGCACCGGCCACCAGCAGCAGCGGCTCATGCCAGAAATCCGTGACGGCGCCACCGCGCTGGTCCACGCCGATCATGGTGTAGACCGACAGAATCAAGGTGGCCGAAGCAATCGCGCCATAGCGTTCGCCCAGCGCGCCGAGCATGGTCAGGCCGAAACTGGCCAGGGCCAGGGCGATGGCAAATATCCAGGGGTAAGGGAACAGCAGCTCCACCGACAGCGCGGCAATGCTGAAACACACCAGTGTCACCGCCAGCGCGTTGAGGCGGCCTTGCCAGCTGTCATCGGTCTCGGCCAGGGCGCTGGCGATAATCCCCAGGAAGAGCGGGATCAGCAGCGTCATTTCATCCTGGTACCAACACAACGCCATGCTGCCGGTGAGGGCGATGAACACCCGTACGCTGTAGCTGAATTTATCCAGCGCCCACAGGCGCCGCATGGACTGCTTGAACGAGGTCGATGACATGAAGTCTGGAGTCTTCCGGGACGTTGTCGCTAAATTGAGCCAGTAATGACGCCACGGCAAGCGTAGCGATCACATCGGATAGCAAAATTTTCAGTATCACTGCAAAACCAATGTGGGAGCGGGCATGCCTGCGATGACGATGTGGGATTCACTGCCGCTATCGCAGGCAAGCCAGCTCCCACAGGGGATTGCATCTCAAGGTGCACGTCAGGCGTATTGCGCGGCCGCGTAGCCCGAGGCCCACGCCCACTGGAAGTTGAACCCGCCCAGGTGGCCGGTCACGTCCAGCACTTCGCCGATAAAGTACAGGCCGGGGCTTTTCAGCGATTCCATGGTCTTGGAGGACACTTCCCGCGTATCCACCCCGCCCAATGTTACCTCGGCGGTGCGATAACCCTCGGTGCCGGCCGGTACCAGTTGCCAGCTCCCCAGCTTTTGCGCGATATCGGCAATTTCAGCGTGGGTGTACTGCTTCATAGGCTTGGATTCGAACCAGCTTTGGGCCAGCAGGTTGGCCATCTTCTTGGTGAAGATCTCACCCAACAGGGTTTTCAATTCGCTGTTGGGGTGTTCGGCCTGTTGCTGTTGCAGCCAGGCATGGGCGTCGTGGTCGGGCAGCAGGTTGATTTCTACCGTGTCGCCGGAGTGCCAATACGAGGAAATCTGCAAAATCGCCGGCCCGCTCAGGCCTCGATGGGTGAACAGGATATTCTCGCGAAAGCTCTGGCCGTTGCAGCTCACCAGGCAGTCGACCGAGGTGCCGGACAACTCGCCGCACAACTCCTTGAGCTGGTCGGTGATGGTGAACGGCACCAGCCCGGCGCGGGTCGGCAGCAGTTCATGGCCGAATTGCCTGGCCACTTGGTAGCCGAAACCGGTGGCGCCCAGCGTCGGGATCGACAAACCGCCCGTGGCGATCACCAGGGATTCACAGCGCAGCTCACCCAAGGTGGTTTGCAGTTGATAGCCGCTTTCGAGCTTGGCGATTGCCTCGATGGAAGTGTCCAGGTGCAGGCTCACGCCGGTCTGGATGCACTCGTCGAGCAGCATGCCGAGGATGTCGCTGGACTTGTTGTCGCAGAACAGCTGGCCGAGTTTCTTCTCGTGGTACGGCACGCCGTGCTTGGCCACCAGCCCGATGAAATCCCACTGGGTATAGCGGGCCAGGGCGGATTTGCAGAAGTGCGCGTTGTGCGAGAGGAAGTTGGCCGGCTCGGTGTACATGTTGGTGAAGTTGCAGCGGCCGCCACCGGACATCAGGATTTTCTTGCCGGCCTTGTTGGCGTGGTCGATCAACATCACCTTGCGCCCACGCCCGGCGGCGGTCAGCGCGCACATCAAGCCTGCGGCGCCGGCGCCAATGATCACAACTTCGGTCGAGCGCACAGCCATGTCCTCACAAAACTATTGATTTGAAATGCAATCAACACTGTGGGAGCTGGCTTGCCTGCGATGGCGGTAGTGGATTCACCGTCGCTATCGCAGGCAAGCCAGCTCCCACAGTGATTCGGTCCTTGCAGTCACTATGTTGTTACAGGATCCGCACGCGCAGCGAACGACCTTTGATCTTGCCGTCATTCAAACGCTGCAACGCCTGCTTGGCGATGCCGCGTTCCACGGCCACGAAAGCCTGGAAGTCAAAGATCGCGATCTTGCCGACCTGGGCACCCGGAATGCCGGCTTCACCGGTCAATGCACCGAGGATGTCGCCTGGGCGAACCTTGTCTTTACGCCCGGCGGCGATGCACAGGGTGCTCATCTGCGGCAGCAACGGGCCACCGCTTTGCGGCTTGAGGTTGTCCAGTTGGTCCCAATTCAGCGGCGACTTCTGCAGTTGCTCGATGGCCTGGGCGCGGTGGGCTTCGGACGGCGCCACCAGGCTGATGGCGATGCCGGTCTCACCGGCACGGCCGGTACGGCCTACACGGTGGATGTGAATTTCCGAGTCGCGGGCCAGTTCGACGTTGATCACCATGTCCAGGGCGTCGATGTCCAGGCCTCGGGCGGCGACGTCGGTGGCCACCAGCACCGAGGTGCTGCGGTTGGCAAACATCGCCAGTACCTGGTCACGGTCGCGCTGTTCCAGGTCACCATGCAGGCCAACGGCGGAAATGCCTTTGGAGGTCAGGTGGTCGACGGTTTCCTGCACTTGCTGCTTGGTAAAGCAGAACGCCACGCAGGAGGCCGGGCGGAAGTGCGCCAGCACCTTGGTCACGGCGTCCATGCGCTCTTCCGGGGAGATCTCGTAGAAGCGTTGTTCGATCTGGTCGTCGGAGTGGAACGCTTCGGCTTTCACTTGCTGAGGCGCACGCATGAACTTGGAGGCCAGTTGCTTGATGCTCACCGGGTAAGTGGCCGAGAACAGCAGGGTCTGGCGGCGCGGTGGGGTCTTGCTGATGATGTCTTCGATGGCGTCGTAGAAGCCCATGTCGAGCATGCGGTCGGCTTCGTCGAGGATCAGGGTGTTCAAGCCGTCCAGCACCAGCGAACCTTTACGCAGGTGCTGCTGGATGCGGCCCGGGGTACCGACGATGACGTGGGCGCCGTGCTCCAGGGAAGCAATCTGTGGGCCGAGGGACACGCCGCCGCACAGGGTCAGCACCTTGATGTTGTCTTCGGCACGGGCCAGGCGACGGATTTCCTTGGCGACCTGGTCGGCCAGTTCGCGGGTCGGGCACATCACCAGCGCCTGGCACCCGAAGTAGCGCGGGTTGATCGGGTTCAGCAGGCCGATGCCGAATGCGGCAGTCTTGCCGCTGCCGGTCTTGGCCTGGGCAATGAGGTCCAGCCCTTTGAGGATCACCGGCAAGCTTTGCGCCTGGATCTGCGTCATCTCGACGTAACCCAGCGAGTCGAGGTTAGCCAGCATGGCGGCGGACAGGGGCAAAGTATTAAAAGCGGTGGCGATGGTAGTCACGGGACTGGCTCTGCAAAACAAAATGTCGCGCAGTGTAACAGGCCCCCTTGGGTTTCTTTGTATGTTCTCGACGAGGAGTAGGGGGGCGCGGCAAATTATCAGCTGCAAGCCGCAAGCTTGAGGCTTACAACTTGAAGCTTGCAGCTGCTTCAATGCTCGATATCGTGCTCGCGGCTGACCACCCGTTTGCCGTCCTTGGGCGACAGCTGCAGGAAGATCGCCGCTGCCAGCATCGCCATGAGGCCCACGGTGAGGAAGGTCAGTTGGAAGGCGCCCAGCACGGTATTGACCCCGTCATTGCCGGCTTCGGCGGTAAAGCCGCCGAGCAATGCGCCGGCACAGGCCACGCCCAGGCTCAGGGACAATTGCGCCACCACCGACAGCAAACTGTTGCCACTGCTGGCCTGGGCGTCGTCGAGGTCGATCAGGGTGACAGTGTTCATGGCGGTAAATTGCAGGGAGTTGATGGCCCCCAGTACCGCCAGCATGGCCAACAGCAGCGGGTAGGGCGTTTGTTCGCTGACCAGGCCCATGCTCGCCAGCATCAGGCCCAGGGCCAGGGTGTTGCCGGTCAGGACGATGCGGTAGCCGAGGCGCTCGATAAGCGGGCGTGCGATGGACTTGGCGAACATCGCCGCCGCCGCCAGTGGCAACATGCTCATGCCGGCTTCCGACGGCGAATAGCCCAGCGCCACCTGCAGCAGCAGCGGTACCAGGAACGGCAATGCGCCGCTGCCCAGGCGCGCAAACAGATTGCCCAGAATCCCCACGGCAAAGGTGCGCGTCTTGAACAGCACCGGCGAGAACAGCGGGTTATCGATATGCCCGGCGCGCAGCCAGTACGCCGCCAGGCAGGCAAACCCGCCGAACAGCAGCAATATCACGCGCAGATGCGGCAGGTGCAGTTCGCCCAGGCCTTCCATGGCGATGGTGATCAGCACCATCGCCGCGCCGAACAGCAGAAAGCCCAGGCCGTCGAAGCGCGTGCGCTCGCTGCCGCGCAGGTCGGGGATGAATTTCCACACGGCGTAGCAGCCGATCATGCCCACCGGCAGGTTGATCAGGAAGATCCAGTGCCAGGTCAGGTATTGCACCATCCAGCCGCCCATTGTCGGGCCAAGCAAGGGGCCAAGCAGGCCGGGAATGGTGATGAAGCCCATGATCCGCACCAACTCGGAGCGCGGATAAGCCCGCAGTACCACCAGCCGTCCGACCGGCAGCATCAGCGCACCGCCCAGGCCCTGGATCACCCGTGCGCCCACCAGCATGCTCAAGCTACTGGACAGCGCACACAGCAGCGACCCGATGCTGAACAGCATGATCGCACCAAAGAAAATCTTCTTGGTGCCAAAGCGGTCAGCGATCCAGCCCGACGCCGGAATCAGCAAGGCAACGGTGAGCATGTAGGCGATCACCACGCCTTGCATGCGCAGCGGGTTTTCCGCGAGGTCCTGCGCCATGGCCGGTAGCGCGGTGTTGAGAATCGTCCCGTCCAGCGACTGCATGAAGAAGGCAATCGCTACCACCCAGGGGAGCCAGCGGGCGGTCTTGGCATCGAGAGGGGCACGATTCGGCATGGGATCCCTTTTAATTAGCAGGCTATGTGTTGGCGATTATGCGCCATCCGTCGCCGCTTTTCCCACTGGCGGTTCGTCTATATCTGACAATGTCACATGCTCGCCCACCAGGAAATCCAGCAACGCCCGATGCACTGCCAGCGCGGCTTCGCGGGACTCCAGGTCCAGCAGATGGCCGGTGTGTTCGGCCACCGCAAAGCTGCTGCGGCCTACGTAGTGTTTGAACAGCTGGGCTTCGTCGGCCGGCGTGTATTCGTCCAGCGCGCCGTTGAGAAAGTGCACCGGTGTTTCAATCTGCCGCAGTGCCGGCAAGTAGTTGCCATCGCCCAAGCCCAGCACCTGATGGATATGAAAGCGCGCCTGGCGGTATTCGGTGGTGGCCATGGTCGACAGGTGTCGATGGTTATTGCGCTTGAGGCGCGGCGACAGGTATTTGCCAACCGTTTCGTTGAGCAGATGGCCGACCGCCGACTTGTCATCGGCCTCGATCAGCACACGCACGCGCTCGACATATTCCAGCATCGCCTGGTTGAGGTTGGGCGCCAGGGCCATCACCACCGAGCTTTCGATGGAGGGCGGGTTGTGCGCCAGGGTCAACAGCGTGGAGATGCCGCCCCATGAGGCCGAAACCAGATGGTTGACCGCAAAGCGCGCTACCAAGGCACGCAGGATTTGCACCTCGTCGTCCTTGGTGACCAGGTCGAGTTCGGTGTTGTGCTCGCGTGACAAGCCAGAGAATGGCAAGTCGAACAGCAGCACATTGAAGTGCTCGGCCAGGCATTTGCTGGTGCGGGCAAAGGAGCGTGTGGTGGACAACGCGCCATTGACCATCAGTACGGTTTTTCTATGCGGGTCGTTACCCAGTTGCTCTACGTGAACGTTGTAGTGCTTGTACAGTTTTTCTATGACGAAACTTCCATGGTTCATGTCAACGCTCCAGCTTGCCTTTCCCGGGCAAGGTTATGCTCTCGTGGGCAGGGGTGGCGAGAAGCCATTAACCGTTATAACGAGGAATAAGCAGAGCGACAACATGCCGAACGGCCAAAGTAGGCGGGATAGAAGTTTCGTCGCAGCGCAGGTTATTGAACTGTAGGAGCGAGCTTGCTCGCGAAAAACGACAACGATAACGCAGCGCTGACAGCCAGCCCGCGGTGTCTGTACGTTCTTCGCGAGCAAGCTCGCTCCTACAGTTTATAAAGTCAGCGTCAAACGGTTTACCAAAGCGCCTGGCAACAGGTTGGAAGCGGTGTTGCGCTGGTCATAGGTACTGGCCGACAACAGCAGCTCCCGATCAGCGGTCAGCGCTTCCAATTGCGAACCGAGCAACTGATAGACACTGTCATCAAAGCGCATGGTGCTGACCGGCGCCTTGATCTCGCCGTTTTCCACCCAGAAGGTCGCAAAGCGCGTCATACCGGTCAGGCGCGCTGCCGGCAGGTCGGAGTAGTTCAGGTACCAGAGGTTGCTGATATACAGACCGGTGCCCAACTGCTTGAGAATATCGGCCTGGGCCAGGCTGCCGGCCGCCATTTGCAGGGCGCTGGGCGACTCGTCGCTGCTGGCGCCGTTGGTGCTCAAGCCGTATTCGGCGGCGCTGCGCGAGTTGACCAACTGGCCCTCGGCCTTGCCTGCGTTGATCAGGGTGACATCCTTGCGCGGGTAGCCTTCAGTGGAAAACGCCTGGCTCAGGGAGCCGCTGATCTGCTCATCCACCGTCACCAGCGGGCTCAATGACTGATCACCCGCGTACAGGCGTTGCAACGAACTGCCTTTGCTCGCGATGGCCTGGGCCGAAAAACCACCCCAGGTGATGATGCTGATGATTTCTTCCAGCGCTGCCGGCGCCAGGTAGGCGCGGTACTGGCCGGGCGCCAGGGTGTGGAGCGGGCGACCGAGAAACGCCAGTTGCTCACGGGCCTGTTGGAAACGGGCGGCGAATTCGGCGCTGTTCCAGGTGTGCCCGGCGTAGCTGGCTTTTACCGCTTCGCCATTGGCGTGGAACAGGCTGAAGTCGAAATTGAAGCTGTTAGCCCGGTGCCAGCCGAACGCCCCCGATGAGCTGGCGAAACCACGGCTGATCGGGCCGGCGGCGTAGAAGCCAACCAGGTCCACGCCATCGGCGGCCTGGCTGATGTCGTCCAGCACTTGGGCCAGTTCCGGCAGCGGGCGCAGCTGTTCGTTATGGCTGTGCCAGGCGTCGGGGTTCAGCAGCAGGTACGGGTCAGGCGGCAACAGCGGCAAGGTCTCGCGCAATTGTTGCAGGCCATTCGCCAGGCGTTGACGATCCAGCTGCGCCTCGCCCGACAGGGTGATACCCAGATCGGCGTGGCGCCCATCGTTGATCAGCTTGAGGTTCAGGCTGGCCTGCTGTACCTGGCCGGCCTGGCGTACCTGCGCATGGTTGAAGCGCACGAACTCGGACGCCTCATCCGCGTAGCCGAGGTGAAATTGTTCTTGATCGGTGACCGCCTGCTTGAGCCAATCCACCAGAGCCTTGAAGTGGTTCATCAGGCATCTCCCCCAAATACATCGACATTGCTGAATACACAGGCCGGCGACGCATGGCCGACACGGATCACCTGGTTGGGTTCGCCCTTGCCGCAGTTCGGCGTGCCCAAGACCTTGAAGGTGCTGGCGTCGCCTACCGCGCTGAGCTTGCGCCAGAACTGCGCGGAAATCGCCCGGTAGTTGGGGTTCTTCACCACGCCCTTGAGTTCGCCGTTTTCGATCAACTGGCCCCACTCGCAGCCGAACTGGAACTTGTTGCGCGCATCGTCGATGGACCACGAACGGTTGGTCGACATCAGGATGCCGCTCTCAATGCCGCCCACCAATTGCGCGAGGCTTTTATCCCCAGGCTCGATATTCAGGTTGGCCATGCGGTCGATGGGGGCACGGTTCCAGCTGCAGGCGCGGCTGTTGGCGACGCCTGGCAGGTTGGCGCGAAATTGCGATAAGGCCCCGCCCAAGGGCTTGAGCAGCAGGCCTTCGCGAATCAGAAATTGCTTGCTGGCAGGCGTGCCGTCGTCGTCATGAGCGTAGCTGGCAAGCTGTTCGGGGATGTCCGGGTCGAAGGTGACGTTGAGCAGCGGTGAGCCATATTGCAGGTGGCCGAAGTCGCTGGCTTTCACAAAACTGGTGCCGGCGTAATTGCGCTCGTCACCAAGGATGCGATCCAGCTCCAGCGGATGACCGATCGACTCGTGGATCTGCAGGATCATTTGGTCGGGCATCAGCAGCAGGTCACGCGGGCCGTGGGGCGTATTCGGTGCGAGCAGCAATTGCAGGGCTTCGTCGGCCACCTTGCGGGCGGCGCCCACCAGGCCAAAACGCTGGATCACCCCGGCACTGCCTTGCTGGCCGAAGTTGGTACCGCCCAGGGTACGGGTCTGGCTGTCGTTGCCGTCGAAGGCGGTCACACTCAGGCCCGGAAAGACAAAGCGCTGGGCCTGACGCAATTGCGCGCCGGCGCTGTTGAGATAGATCTGTTCAACCCGCGTGGTCCCCAGGCTGACTTCCCAGCTCACCAGGCGCTCATCCTTGGGCACGGCGGCGGACTCATCGCCGAGCAATTGGTAGCAGTCGCTCAGGGATGGGAAGGGCTGGTCGAGGTCGGGCGACAGGTAGTCGGCGACGTCGCTGGACACTGGCTGCTGGTGCAGGTCGAGCAGGGCGTGAGGCTTGATCAACCGGGCTTGCTGTTCAGCGCGCTCAAGGGCGGCTTGCAGGCCGGCAAGGGAAATGTCGTTGGTCGCGGCGTAGGCTTCCACGCCGTTGAGACGCACGGTAAGCATGGCGCCTTCGTCATGGCCCAGGTGAGGCGGCTCGGCGACGTTCTTGCGTACTGACAGGTACTGACCGGATTCGCGCACGTAGCGCAGGGAGAAAAATTCGGCGGTGGTGCGCAGGGCACCGAAGTGTTTCTTGAGCGTGGCGTGGTGTTCGAACATGGGGCCTTCCTTGTGGGCGGCTCGGCGCGGGCAGGCGAACAGAGTAGGCCTGGGCGGGGAGCTGATCAAGGGAGGTTTTGTTGTGTGATCGTTCCCACGCTCTGCGTGGGAATGCCACCCTGGACGCTCTGCGTCCGCTCTTGAAGGGCGTGACGCAGAGCATCACAGGATGCGTTCCCACGCGGAGCGTGGGAACGATCAATCACTGGGGTGTTTCGGTTACTGCGCCAATGGCCCTACTTCACGCATAGGCTTGCCACGCACCGGCGCATCGCCTGCTACGTAGTAGTCAGCGGTGCTGCGCGGCAGTGGCTTGCGGCCACGGATCTTGTCGGCGATTTTCTCGGCGATCATGATCGTTGGCGCGTTCAGGTTGCCGGTGGTGATGATCGGCATGATCGAGGCATCGACCACACGCAAGCCCTGCATGCCATGCACGCGGCCTTCGCCATCGACTACGGCCATCTCGTCGGTGCCCATCTTGCACGAGCAGGACGGGTGGAACGCGGTCTCGGCGTGCTCGCGGATGAACTTGTCCAACTGTTCATCGGTTTGCACTTCAATGCCGGGGCTGATTTCGCGGCCACGGTACGGGTCCAGTGCCGGCTGCTGCATGATTTCACGGGTCAGGCGGATGCCATCGCGGAACTCCTGCCAGTCCTGCTCGGTGGCCATGTAGTTGAAGAGGATGCTCGGGTAGTCCCGTGGGTTCTTCGACTTCAGCTGGATACGGCCACGGCTTGGCGAACGCATGGAGCCCATGTGCGCCTGGAAACCGTGCTCTTTCACACCGTTGCTGCCGTTGTAGTTAATCGCCACCGGCAGGAAGTGGTACTGGATGTTTGGCCACTCGAACTCTTCACGGGTACGGATAAAACCGCCCGCTTCGAACTGGTTGCTGGCGCCGATGCCGGTGCCGTTGAACAGCCATTCGGCACCAATGGCCGGCTGGTTGTACCAGAGCAGCGAGGGGTACAGCGACACTGGCTGGGTGCACGCGTATTGCAGGTACAGCTCAAGGTGGTCCTGCAGGTTTTCACCCACGCCAGGCAGGTCGTGAACCACCGGGATGTCGAGGCTTTCCAGCAGTTTGGCCGGGCCGACACCGGAGCGTTGCAGCAGTTGCGGCGAAGCGATTGCGCCACTGCACACCAGCACTTCTTTGCGCGCACGGGCTTCAACGCGTTCTTCGGCAGCGCCGATCAGGTAACGCACGCCGACCGCACGCTTGCCTTCGAACAAGACTTTGTCGGTGAGGGCATGGGTGACGATGGTCAGGGTCGAGCGCTTTTTAGCCGTGTCCAGGTAGCCGCGTGCGGTGCTGGCGCGACGGCCGTTCGGCGTGACAGTACGGTCCATCGGGCCGAAGCCTTCTTGCTGGTAGCCGTTCAAATCTTCGGTACGTGGGTAACCGGCCTGTACGCCCGCTTCAACCATGGCGTGGAACAGCGGGTTGTTGCCCGCTTTCGGCGTGGTCACGCTGACCGGGCCGTCGCCACCGTGCCAATCGTTGGGGCCGATGTCGCGGGTTTCGGCTTTGCGGAAATACGGCAGGCAGTCCAGGTAGGTCCAGTCTTCCAGGCCCGGCAGCTTCGACCAGTTGTCGTAGTCCATGGCGTTGCCGCGGATGTAGCACATGCCGTTGATCAGGGAAGAACCACCCAGGCCCTTGCCGCGCCCGCATTCCATCCGGCGGCCGTCCATGTGTGGCTCTGGATCGGTTTCGTAGGCCCAGTTGTAGCGGCGGCCTTGCAGCGGGAAAGCCAGGGCGGCTGGCATCTGGGTGCGGAAGTCGAGGCGGTAGTCCGGGCCACCGGCCTCCAGCAGCAAAACAGTGACGCCTTCGTCTTCGGTCAGACGGGTCGCCAGGGTGTTACCGGCAGAGCCGGCACCCACAATGATGTAATCGTATTCTTGGGACATGAATGTACCCTCGTAAAATGGGTTCAGGCTGCTTTTGTGGCGAGGGAGCTTGCTCCCGTTCGACTGCGCAGCAGTCGCAAAATCAGCGCTCGAGTTCTGTCTGAAAGAACTACTGGGTCTGGAATGGGGCTGCTTCGCAGCCCAGCGGGAGCAAGCTCCCTCGCCACAGAGGAGCATTCCAGGCCCATAAGGTGTTAGAACACCGAGGCGTAATCGCCCAACTCAACCTGTACCGATTTGATACGCGTGAAGTTGTTCAGCGAGCTGATCCCGTTCTCACGGCCCACACCCGACTGCTTGTAGCCGCCAACCGGCATCTTCGCGTCGGACTCGCCCCAGGCGTTGATCCAGCAGATACCGGCTTCCAACTGATGAATCACGCGGTGGGCGCGGTTCAGGTCCTTGGTCACCAGGCCAGCGGCCAGGCCGAAGTCGGTGTCGTTGGCACGGCGGATCACTTCTTCTTCGGTCTCGTAGGTGAGGATGCTCATCACCGGGCCGAAGATTTCTTCACGCACGATCACCATGTCATCGGTGCAGTCGGTGAACACGGTCGGGGCCACGAAGGCGCCTTTGGCGAAGTCACCCTCGGTCAGGCGGTCGCCGCCGCACAGCAGGCGGGCGCCTTGCTCTTTGCCTTTGGCGATGTAGCCCAGCACGCTTTCCATGTGGGCGAAGCTGACCAGCGGGCCGAAGTTGGTGTTTTCGTCTTCCGGGTTGCCGATGCGAATACGCGCCACACGCTCGACGATCTTGGCTTCGAACGCGGCTTGCAGGTGCTTGGGCACGAACACGCGGGTGCCGTTGGTGCAGACCTGACCGGAGCTGTAGAAGTTGGCCATCATGGCGGTGTCGGCGGCGCGGTCGAGGTCGGCGTCGTCGAAAATGATCAGCGGGGACTTGCCGCCCAGCTCCATGGTCACGTCCTTGAGCGAGGAGCTCGACGCGCTGGCCATGACTTTCTTGCCGGTGTCGGTGCCGCCGGTGAAGGAGACTTTCTCAATGCGCGGGTGCTCGGTCAGCCAGGTGCCGACTTCACGGCCGCTGCCGGTCAGTACGTTGAACACGCCCGCTGGAACGCCAGCCTCGGTGTAGATCTCGGCCAGTTTCAGGGTGGTCAGCGAGGTGACTTCGCTTGGCTTGAAGATCATCGCGTTACCGGCAGCCAGGGCCGGTGCGGATTTCCACAGGGCGATCTGGATCGGGTAGTTCCACGCGCCGATACCGGCAACCACGCCCAGCGGCTCGCGGCGGGTGTAGACAAACGAGGTGTCGCGCAGTGGGATCTGCTCGCCTTCGATGGCAGGTACCAGGCCGGCGTAGTATTCCAGCACGTCAGCGCCGGTGACGATGTCGACGTACTTGGTTTCGGAGAAGGCTTTACCGGTGTCCAGGGTTTCCAGGGCGGCCAGTTCATCGTTGCGCTCGCGCAGGATGTCCACGGCACGGCGCAGGATGCGCGAACGTTCCATGGCGGTCATGGCGGCCCAGATTTTCTGGCCTTTTTCAGCGCTGGCCACGGCACGTTCAACGTCGTCTTTGGTGGCGCGTTGCACTTGGGCGAGAACTTCACCGTTAGCCGGGTTGATGGCTTCGAAGGTGGCATCGCTGCCAGCGTCGCTGTAGCCGCCGTCAATGTAGAGTTTTTGCAGGTCGAAACGGGCCATAAAGTCCTCGCAAGTGCATAAGTGGTTGGCGTTACCCGCCGAACAGTGGGCCATGGGGGTGTGGCAACACTGAGCGGCGGACGTTCAGGGGTTGAGCATTTATAAGGGCTCTAACTCACCTGCTTGGCCAATTGGAAATCCATGTATTCGTAAGCGATCCGTTGCGCCTGCTCCGTGTCGAAAGCGTCTCCCGACAGGGCGCCGCGCAACCACAAACCGTCGATCAGGGCCGCCAGGCCTCGGGCTGCTTTGCGTGCGTGCGGCAGCGGCAGCACTCGGCGGAACTGGCAGCACAGGTTGGAATACAGACGTTGATCGTTGATCCGCTGCAACCTGTGCAATGACGGGTGGTGCATGCTGGTGGCCCAGAAGGCCAGCCAGGTTTTCATTGCCGGGCCGTTGACCTGGCTGGCGTCGAAGTTGCCTTCGATGATCACCTGAAGGTGCGCCCGTGGGCTGTCATCCTTCAAGGCACGCCTGCGTTCTTGCACGTTCTCGATCAGCGCATTCATCAGGTAGCGCATCGTCGCTGCGATCAGGCCGTTCTTGTCCTGAAAGTAGTGGCTGATGATGCCGTTCGAGACGCCGGCCAGACGGGCGATCAGCGCAATGCTGGCATCTCCCATCCCGACCCGATCGATGGCCGTCAACGTGGCTTCGATCAACTGCTGGCGGCGTATGGGTTGCATACCGACCTTGGGCATGTAGCACCTCTCCTTAGGCCTGCCGATGGGCGATCCACGTCCGTCGGCTTGAGGGCCAGTCTATTTTGTTTTGATTGAACGTTCAATCAACAAAGAATAAGATCTGCGACAAATGGTCGCTGCCTACAGATGTTTCCTACCTGCGAGCCGCAACCTTCGACACCTGCAAAAACCCTTGAAACAGGCCACTTCAGAGCCTGATCACCGCTTAGGCGGGCTCAAGAATTTTGGGGTGTCTTTATAACACCCGTCCGTCGACTGCCGAAAAATCGATGTCCCGGGATAACCGTTGCCTTGTGTTTCTCTCTCGCACTGCCTGGAGCATCTGCGCCATGAGTTCTGCCTCTCTTATAAAGACCCCACCGGAAAAGGTCCGGGTCAACGGTTGGGTGTTCTACACCTCCACCGCGCTGATTTTATTGTTGACCGCCATTCTGATCGTCGCCCCGCAGGAGGCCGGGCGCATGCTCGGCGTAGCCCAGGCCTGGCTGTCGAAAAGCTTTGGCTGGTACTACATGGTGGTCATCGCCGCCTACCTGGTGTTTGTGGTCGGCCTGGCGTTTTCGTCCTATGGGAAACTTAAGCTAGGTGCGAAGGACGATACCCCAGACTTCAGCTACGGCGCCTGGGCCGGCATGTTGTTCTCGTCGGGTATCGGCATCTCGCTGTTGTATTTCGGTGCGTCCGAGCCGTTGGACCATTACTTCAACCCGCCCGAAGGCGCTGCCGCCAGCAATGGCGCGGCACGCCAGGCGCTGCAACTGACCTTCCTGCACTGGGGCCTGCACGGCTGGGCGATCTATGCGCTGGTCGGCCTGGCCGTGGCGTACTTTGCGTACCGCCACAACCAACCGCTGGCCCTGCGTTCGGCGCTGTACCCGCTGGTGGGCGAGCGTTGGGTGAAGGGCGCGGCTGGCCATGCGGTAGACGGTTTCGGCATGTTCGTGACCCTGCTGGGCCTGGTGACCAACCTGGGGATCGGCTCGATGCAAGTGTCGTCGGGGCTGGAAAACCTGTTCGGCATGGAGCACAGCAATACCAATTTGCTGATCGTGATCATCGTGATGAGCACCGTGGCGACCATTGCCGCCGTGTCGGGTGTGGAAAACGGTATTCGTCGTCTGTCCAACCTCAACATCGTGCTGTTCAGCGGTTTGCTGATCTTCGTGCTGTTGTTCGGCCCCACCTTGCACCTGCTCAATGGCCTGGTGCAGAACACCGGTGATTACCTCAACGGTATCGTGCTGAAAACCTTCGACCTGTATGTGTACGAAGGCGACGGTGCCAAGACCGAACGCTGGATGGGCCTGTGGACCTTGTTCTACTGGGCCTGGTGGATTTCCTGGGCGCCATTTGTGGGCATGTTCATCGCGCGTATTTCCCGTGGTCGCACCGTGCGCGAACTGGTGGCTGGCGTATTGCTGATCCCGCTGGGCTTTACCCTGGCGTGGCTGTCGATCTTCGGCAACTCGGCCCTGGACCTGGTGTTGAACCATGGGGCGGTGGAGTTGGGCAAGACGGCGCTGGAGCAACCGTCCATGGCCATCTACCAGCTGCTTGAGCATTACCCAGCGTCGAAAGTGGTGATCGGCGTGTCGATCTTCGTGGGCTTCGTGCTGTTCCTGACGCCTGCGGATTCCGGCGCGGTGATGATGGCCAACCTTTCCTGCAAAGGCGGCAATGTGGATGAAGATGCGCCGCACTGGTTGCGTATCTTCTGGTCGGCGGTGATCACCCTGGTGACCATCGGTCTGCTGTTTGCCGGCAACTTCGAAGCCATGCAAACCATGGTGGTGCTAGCGGGGCTGCCGTTCTCTGTGGTGCTGGTGTTCTTTATGTTCGGTTTGCACAAGGCCATGCGCCAGGACGTGGCCACCGAACAGGAGCAAGCGCAATTGGCTGAACGCGGGCGTCGTGGTTTCAGCGAGCGCTTGACGGCGCTGGACCTGCAACCGAGCCAGGCCACCGTGCAGCGCTTTATGGACAAGCACGTAACGCCGGCGTTGGAAGAAGCCGCGAGTGCGTTGCGTGATCAGGGCCTGGAAGTGCAGACCCTGCTGGGCAAGTCCAAGCGCTGCATCGGCGTGCGGATCGAGATGGACGAGGGCAACCCGTTTGTCTACGAAGTGAGCCTGGATGGCTACTCGGCGGCACCGGCTGACCTGCCTGAAGAAGAGCGCACCCGTTACTATCGTGCCGAGGTGTACCTGCACAACGGGCCGCAGGAGTATGACCTGATGGGCTTCACCCAGGAGCAGATCACCCGGGATGTGCTCGATCAGTTTGAAAGCCATCGGCAGCTCCTTGGCCGGGTCTATAGCTGATAGTTGAAGCCTGGTGGTGTCTTCACTGACATGATCGTTCCCACGCTCTGCGTGGGAACACCGCCATGGACGCTCCGCGTCCCGCTCTTGAAGTCGTGACGCGGAGCGTCACAGGGTGCATTCCCACGCAGAGCGTGGGAACGATCCACAGGGTTCTAGCCCAGGTTCTTGCCCAGCAGGGCATGGTAGAGCTCACTGTCCCCCAGTATCCCCACCACCTTGTTGTTGTCATGCAGCACCAGCTTATTGCCTGTCTGGTAGCGAATCTGCAACGCATCGCGCATGCCGATGTTCGAGTCCACCAGCGTCGGTACGCGGCCCAATCCTTCCACGGCTTGCCCTGGCGCCCAGTTCTGCAGGTTCATCGTCACGCCATTCTGGCGTGCGCCCTGGATGGTGTTGCCTTCAGCCAGGTCCAGCCAAGAGTCGCCACCCGGATCAAGGCACACCGAACCATTCACACGCGTGCAGTTATCCAGGGTGCGCATCAGGCTGCGCCCGCACAGCACGTTCAACGGGTTGGTATGGGCGACAAAGGTGCGCACATAGTCGTCCGCCGGGTTCAGCACGATCTCTTCCGGCACGCTGTACTGGATGATCTTGCCGTCTTTCATGATCGCGATACGGCTGCCGAGCTTGAGTGCTTCATCCAGGTCGTGGCTGACGAACACGATGGTCTTGCTCAATTTGCGTTGCAGTTCCAGTAGCTCATCTTGCAAGCCTTGGCGGATCAGCGGGTCGAGGGCCGAGAAGGGTTCGTCCATCAGCAGGATATCGGCGTCCATCGCCAGGGCGCGAGCCAGGCCGACGCGCTGCTGCATACCGCCGGACAACTCGTCGGGCTTCTTGTTGCGCCATTGGCTCAGGCCCACCAGTTCGAGTTTCTCGTCCACCAGTGTGCGTCGTTCTTTCTCTGGGCGGCCCTGCATCTCCAGGCCGAAGCTGATGTTCTCGCGCACCGTCAGCCATGGCATCAGGGCGAACTTCTGGAACACCATGGCGATGCGTTTGGTGCGCATCATTTTCAGCTCGGCGGGGGTGCAGGAGGCGATGTCGATCTGACGCCCTTCATGCTCCACAAACAGCTGGCCACGGCTGACGGTATTGAGGCCGTTGATGCAGCGCAGCAAGCTGGATTTGCCTGAGCCCGAGAGGCCCATCAGCACACAGATCTCGCCTTTCTCGATATCCAGGCTGGCGTTCTCGACGCCGACGATCTGCCCGGTCTTCTTCAGGATTTCGTTACGGCTCATGCCCTGGTCCAGCAGCTTGAGCGCTTCGCGTGGGTCTTTGGAAAAGATCACGTCGACTTTGTCGAATCGGATAATGCTCATGCATCACCCCCTACTTTAGCGTCGGGTTGTTTGCAGATACGGTCGAGCATGATGGCGAGCAACACAATGGCCAGGCCCGCTTCAAAGCCCAGCGCAATATCGGCAGTGTTGAGTGCGTTGACCACTGGCTTGCCGAGGCCGTCGGCGCCTACCAGGGCGGCGATCACCACCATCGACAACGACAGCATGATGCATTGGGTAATGCCGGCGGCGATGCTCGGCATGGCGTGGGGCAGTTCAATGCGCGAGAGCAACTGGCGGCGCGAGCAGCCAAAGGCCTTGCCGGCGTCCATCAGCTCTTGCGGCACATCGCGGATACCCAGGTAGGTCAGGCGGATCGGCGCGGCAATCGCGAACACCACCGTGGAAATCAGCCCAGGCACCACACCCAGCCCGAAGAGGGTCAGGGTAGGGATGAGGTAGACGAAGGTCGGCACGGTCTGCATCAGATCGAGTACCGGCCGCATCATGGTGTAGAACATCGGCTTATGCGCGGCAACAATGCCCAGCGGCACACCGATGACCACGCAGACCAGGGTGGCGAACAGCACCTGCGCGAGGGTTTCCATGGTTTCTTGCCAGTACCCCAGGTTGAGGATCAGCAGGAAGGAGGCGATGACAAAAACAGTCAGTCCCCATTTACGTTGAATAAAGTGAGCCAGCAGCGCAATCAGACCGATCAATGCCAGTGGATTGAACCAGGTCAGCGCAAACGTCACGCCGTGGATCATCGTTTCCAGTGTCGATGCGATTGCGTCGAAGTAGTTGGCACCGTGTTGGGTCAACCAGTCGACGAAGGCAGCGATGTACTGGCCTAGTGGGATTTTCTGTTCAGTCAGCATGGTAGTGAATGTCCACATGCGAAGGGGAAAACATCCCAGGCCAGCGCACCGGCCTGGGGTCAGCGGGTGCTATTTGGCGAGGTAAGCTTTAACGGCATCGAGCCCTGGTTTGCCATCAACGGTGGTGACACCGGCGAGCCAGGTGTCGAGCACTTGCGGGTTCTTCTGCAGCCAGGCCTTGGCGGCAGCATCGGCCTTCATCTTGTCGTCCAGGACGTTACCCATCAGGGTGCTTTCCATGTCGAGGGTGAACACCAGGTTTTTCAGCAACTGACCAACGTTGCTGCATTCCTGGGTGTAGCCTTTGCGGGTGTTGGTGTAGATGGTGGCCTGGCCGTAGTTGGGGCCGAACGAGTCGTCACCACCGGTCAGGTACTTCATCTTGAAGCGAGTGTTCATCGGGTGCGGTTCCCAGCCGAGGAACACGATGGCCTGGTTGCGCTTGGAGGCGCGTTCGACCTGGGAGAGCATGCCGGCTTCGCTGGATTCGACCACCTTGAAACCGGCGGTTTTCAGGCCGAAGGCATCTTTGTCGATCAGCGTCTGGATGGTGCGATTGCCATCGTTGCCCGGCTCGATGCCGTAGATCTTGCCGCCCAGCTCATCCTTGAATTTGGCGATGTCGGCGAAGTCTTTCAGGCCCTTCTCATACAGCGCCTCTGGGACCGCCAGGGTGTACTTGGCGTTCTCCAGGTTGGCGCGCACGGTTTCCACGGTGCCGGCATCACGGTACTGCTTGATGTCGTTTTCCATGGTCGGCATCCAGTTGCCGAGGAAAATGTCCATGTTCTTGCCGTCGGCCAGGGACTTGTAAGTCACAGGTACCGAAATCATCGTGGTGCGCGGCTTGTAGCCCAGGCCCTTGAGGATCTCGCTGGTGGTCGCGGTGGTGACGGTGATGTCGGTCCAGCCGACATCGGAGAAGTTGACGGTCTTGCACTGTTCCGGTTCTGCGGCGTGTGCCACGACTGGCAGACTCAGCATGGCGGCCAACAACAACGAGGGTGAACCTTTCATGTGGGTAGACTCCTGTGTCTTTTCTGGCGGCATTCGCCGCGCTTTATAAGTGTTGCGGTTGGAGCGTGCGACAACAGCTCTGGCGCGGTGCCTTGCAAACGAGTCGAGACTGATCATGTACCAGTGAAAATCTGACGCCTACAGGGGGCGTCGTATCCAGTACAGGGAGGGTCGCATCCAGTACCGATGACGTCGCTTACAGGTTTTTCCGAAGGTAAAACTGCTGTTTTTACCCTTCTGCACCGCAAAAAACGGCCAAAACTGGCGTTCGCACGCGAGCGCCGCTGGTGAGCATGAGTGCGTCGGTGTGAGACGCCGTGATGACGAATAAAAGCTTGATGATGCCGCCATCTGGGCGATCTGAGCGTAGCACCTCGTTCAAGCCCGGCCCGTGCTTATCGAGGAGTTCCACGTTAATGGCTATCAGCGTTTTCGACCTGTTCAAGATCGGCATCGGGCCTTCGAGTTCCCACACCGTGGGGCCCATGCGCGCCGCGGCGTTGTTCGTTCAAGGGTTGCGTGAGCGTGGGTGGCTGGAACAGGTGCAGCGTGTCGAAGTGCAACTGTACGGCTCGTTGTCGGCCACCGGCATCGGCCACGGCAGCGACACCGCCACCATCATGGGCCTGATGGGCGAGTGGCCAGACGCAATCGACCCCACGCAAATCGGCGCCCGTATCCACACCCTGCGCGAAACCGACACGCTGCTGCTGGACGGGCGTTTGCCGGTGCCCTTTGTATGGGCGCGGGATATGCGCCTGCTCGATGAGAACCTGCCGTTCCATCCCAATGCCATGACCCTGGTGGTGTTTGGCGAAAACGGCGAGTTGCACCGCGACACCTATTACTCGGTGGGCGGCGGTTTTGTGGTGGATGAAGCCCAGGCCCAAAGCGGTGTGGCGGACATGGACCGCACCGAGCTGCCTTATGACTTTTCCAGTGCCGTGGAGCTGTTGCAGTTGTGCAAGACCCACAACCTGCGCGTTGCCGAACTGATGCTGGCGAATGAAAAAACCTGGCGCAGCGAAGAAGAAATCCGCAGCGGCCTGATGAAGCTCTGGCGCGCCATGCAAGATTGCGTGGAGCAGGGCCTCAAGCACGAAGGCATCCTGCCCGGCGGCTTGAACGTGCGCCGTCGCGCTGCCAAGTTGCACCGCAGCTTGCAGGAGCTGAACAAGCCCAATGTGATCGGCTCGACCTTGAGCGCCATGGAATGGGTCAACCTGTTCGCCCTGGCGGTCAACGAAGAAAACGCCGCCGGTGGGCGCATGGTCACGGCGCCCACCAACGGCGCGGCGGGAATCATCCCGGCGGTGTTGCACTACTTCATGAAGTTCAGTGAAGAAGTCACCGAAGCCAACGTGGTTGACTACCTGTTGGGCGCGGCGGCGGTGGGCATCCTGTGTAAAAAGAACGCCTCGATCTCCGGTGCCGAAGTCGGTTGCCAGGGCGAGGTCGGTTCCGCGTGTGCCATGGCCGCAGCCGGGCTGGCGGAGATCCTTGGTGCCACGCCGGAGCAACTGTGCAACGCTGCCGAAATCGGCTTGGAACACAACCTCGGCCTGACCTGCGACCCGGTGGGCGGCCTGGTGCAAGTGCCGTGTATCGAGCGCAATGCAATTGCGGCGGTGAAGGCGATCAACGCGGCGCAAATGGCGTTGCGTGGCGATGGCCAGCACTTCATCTCGTTGGACCGGGTGATCCGCACCATGCGTGATACCGGGGCCGATATGCATGACAAGTACAAAGAGACATCACGCGGTGGGTTGGCGGTGAGTGCGGTTGAATGTTGAGTCAGTGACATGATCGTTCCCACGCTCCGCGTGGGAATGCCGCCCCGGACGCTCCGCCCATGGGTGACGCAGAGCGTGACAGGATGCATGCCCACGCAGAGCGTGGGAACGAGCTGAAGAGGAGCATCATTGCTCACAAAGTGAACACCCCAGCCAAAATCGCCACCTTTTAGCGCGTCGCAAATAGATAAGTAGCTTCCGAACGAATTCCTACACGATCACACGCCTGATGTGCTTTGGGTGACAGACTCCTCCTACGCCCGCAAAGCGCCTTCCCACAAGTGCTACCGATCTGCTCACCCCCCTTGAACTCCGCCCGTTATGCGTCATATCCCGCACTTCACGCGTGGGCTCATATAGACGCATAAACAGGTCGTTTTCAGGAGTTCTTGAATAGCCATTCAATTTTAGGCATGGCATTTGCTCTATCAATTACAAAGCCTCTCCTTTTCAGGACGAGCGCAATAACAAGAGCCTCGCCTGAGGCCGCCACCCGCTTTGTGTGATGTGAGGAGATACCGCGATGACGTCGACCAACTCCGGGGCCCAACCCCAGAACCGTGCGCCTCAATCCATCGGCTTTTTGCTGCTGGACAATTTCACGCTGATTTCCCTGGCGTCAGCCGTGGAGCCACTGCGCATGGCCAACCAGCTGTCCGGCCGCGAGCTGTATCGCTGGACAACCCTGAGTGTCGACGGCAACCAGGTGTGGGCCAGCGATGGCCTGCAAATCACACCCGATGCCTCCATGCACAAAGCACCCGTGCTGGACACGGTCATCGTGTGTGGCGGCGTGGGTATCCAGCGCACCGTCACCCGTGAACATGTGTCGTGGCTGCAAAGCCAGGCACGCCAGTCTCGTCGCCTCGGCGCAGTGTGCACCGGCAGTTGGGCCCTGGCCTGCGCCGGCTTGCTCGACGGCTTTGATTGCAGCGTGCACTGGGAATGCCTGGCGTCGATGCAGGAAGCCTTCCCGCGGGTGGCCATGAGCACGCGCCTGTTCACCCTCGACCGCAACCGCTTCACCAGCTCCGGTGGTACCGCGCCCCTGGACATGATGTTGCACCTGATCAGCCGCGACCACGGCCGTGAATTGTCGGCCGCCATCTCCGAGATGTTCGTGTACGAACGCATCCGCAACGAACAGGATCACCAGCGTGTGCCGCTCAAGCACATGCTTGGCACCAACCAGCCGAAGCTGCAGGAAATCGTCGCGCTGATGGAAGCCAACCTCGAAGAGCCAATCGATTTGGACGAACTGGCGGTGTATGTCGCCGTGTCGCGCCGGCAGTTGGAGCGGCTGTTCCAGAAATACCTGCACTGCTCGCCGTCGCGCTACTACCTCAAGCTGCGCCTGATTCGTGCGCGGCAGTTGCTCAAGCAAACGCCGATGTCGATCATCGAAGTCGCCTCGGTGTGCGGGTTTGTGTCTACGCCGCACTTTTCCAAGTGCTACCGCGAATATTTCGGCATTCCGCCACGGGATGAACGTGTCGGCTCCAACACCACCCAGCAAGTGGCGATGATGCCGATTCCGCAGGCGTTGGTGTTGTCACCGTTGTCGGGGCCGATGTCGGCGTTGAGCCAGGCCAGGAACGAGTCGACGTTTGCCAGTGTAAGGCTCTAAACCGAGTCGTCTGCATCGCAGGCAAGCCAGCTGCCACCTTGGAATGCGTTCTCCTGTGGGAGCTGGCTTGCCTGCGATAGCGGTATTTTCAGGCGCCGGAGTTCTGTTTGAATTGCATCAGCGCCGGCAACAACTGCTTGTCGATCGCCTGGCGCACGGCCGGCAAAATGGTCGCCTTGCCGGTGTACATTTGCTCCACCATTCCCTTGAGCGCCTTGGCCCGCGCTTCGCTCAAACCGCGCACTGCACATTCACACGCCTGCTCGGCGCTGGCGCCGCTGGACACTTCAAAACCCAGTGAGCGCAGTTGGCTCAGCAGGTCATCCTGATCAATCAAATCCGCGTGCATCATGACGTTTATCCTGGTGTAGGGAACAGGGATTGACCTGGATTCTGGTAGGCCCTTGCTGGGTGGGCAAGAGCAGAATCGAGCGATGGCTTGGATGGCTATGAACAGGTCGTTTTCGGGTCACTTGGCAATACGGTTAATAGGCACACTGAACCCAGGCACGCAGCTTGACGGTTTGGTCACCCTCCAGATGCACAGCTCACACAAGGCCCCTCTGCCCCGATCCAGTCACGGCTGGCTCGGGGCTTTTTTTGCCGGTAAACCGATGACACGGCCAAGCAGGGCAGGCCTTGGCAGCTCGGCCTGGGCAGCGCCGATCGCGGCAAGCCGTTGCAGCGTGGCCTCGGTGAACAGCGTGGCCTGCGGCCCGGCCAGGTCGACGTGCAACAGCATCTGTTCATTGCCGGCCAGTTCCTCGTCGTCTCCCACCCGGTGCAGGCTGTGATAAAGGTGCAGGCGCTTGGCGTCATGGGCGATCAGTTGGGTATGCACCTCAACCTCGGCCCCGAGCTTCACCTCATGCAGGTAGTTCAGGTGCAGCTCCAGGGTGAACAGCGAGTGGCCACTGGCTTCGCGGTTTTCGCTGTCCAGCCCCAGCGCGTCCATCAGCGCATCGGTGGCGTAGCTGAAGATCAGCAGATAGAACGCGTCACGCAGATGGCCGTTGTAGTCGACCCAGTCGGGCAGGATTTTCGTGGTGTAGGTGGTCAGTGCGGGCATGGCATGAATCCAATTCAGTGTGCGGTCAAATGTGCTGGCCGGCCTGCGATAGCAATGGTGAGGCCAACACCGCCATCGCAGGCAAGCCAGCTCCCACAGGGTTATTCGGCGAAGTTCATGCCGTGCTTGGCCTTGGTTGTTTTTACGGCTTCCAGCACCGCCAGCAGGCAGTCATCACGATAGCGCTCCAGCGCCGAGATGCTGTGGTTACCCAACTGCTCAGCGGTGCCATCGACCACATCATCAATCAGCTTTTCAGTCAATTCAGGCGCCGGTAGATAAGTCCACGGCAGCTGCAACGCCGGGCCGAACTGTGCCATGAAGTGGCGCATGCCGGCGTCGCCGCCCGCCAGTGTGTAAGTGAGGAAAGTGCCCATGAACGACCAGCGCAACCCGGCACCAAAACGAATGGCGTCGTCGATTTCGCCGGTGGTCGCCACCCCGTCATTGACCAGGTGCAGCGCCTCACGCCACAGCGCTTCCAGTAGGCGGTCGGCAATAAACCCCGGCACTTCCTTGCGCACATGCAAAGGACGCATGCCCAGGGATTCATACACCGAGATCGCCGCCTGGATTGCCTCTGGCGCGGTGTTTTTGCCGCCCACCACTTCTACCAGTGGCAACAGGTAGACCGGGTTGAAGGGGTGGCCGACCACGCAGCGTTCCGGGTGGGTAGAGCTTTCATAGAATTCGCTGGGCAATAGCCCTGAGGTGCTGGAGCCGATCAATGCGTTCGGCTTGGCCGCGGCGCTGATCTGGCTGTGCAATTGCAGCTTCAGCTCCAGGCGTTCCGGGGCGCTTTCCTGGATGAAGTCGGCGTCTTTTACGCAGTCTTCGATGGTAGTGACAAAGCGCAGGCGGTCCTGGGAGGCACCTGCCGCCAGGCCCTGTTGTTCAAGGGCGGGCCAGGCGTTGGCGACGCGTTTGCGCAAGGCCGCCTCGGCGCCGGGCGCGGGGTCCCAGGCCACCACATCCAGACCATGGGCAAGGGCACGGGACACCCAGCCGCTGCCGATGACACCGCTGCCCAACGCGGCGAAGGTTTTGATTTCGGTGATAAAGCGCATGGCATATTCCTAAAGTGTTCGATGATCCTTTGTGGGAGCCGGGCTTGCCCGCGATGGCGGCATTGCAGGCTACAAAGATGTGGCAGATTTACTGGCCTCATCGCGGGCAAGCCCGGCTCCCACAGGAGTGGTGGTGTCTGTGTTAGCCGCGTTGGGTCAGGCCCATCTTGATGCGGCCTTCGGCTGGGGTCAGGACCCTTGCGCCTAACCGGCTGAGAATTTCACTGGCGCGCTCCACCAACTGCCCATTGGTGGCGAGCACGCCTTTGTCCAGCCACAGGTTGTCTTCCAGGCCCACCCGTACGTTGCCGCCCAGCAGCACCGCCTGCGCGGCCATTGGCATTTGCATGCGGCCAATGCCGAAGCCGGCCCACACCGCGTCGGCGGGCAGGTTATCGACCATGGCTTTCATGGTGGTGGTGTCGGCCGGTGCCCCCCAGGGAATGCCCAGGCACAGTTGGAACAGCGGGTTATCCAGCAGCCCTTCCTTGATCATCTGCTTGGCGAACCACAGGTGGCCGGTGTCGAAAATTTCCAGCTCGGCCTTTACGCCCAATTCCTGGATACGTTTGGCGCCGGCACGCAGTTGCGCCGGGGTGGACACGTAAATGGTATCGCCATCGCCGAAGTTCAGCGTGCCGCAGTCCAGGGTGCAGATTTCCGGCAGCAGTTCTTCAACGTGGGCCAGGCGGGTCAGCGGGCCCACCAGGTCGGTATTGGGCCCGAACTCCATGGGATTCTCGCCGCCACCGATCTCCAGGTCGCCACCCATGCCGGCGGTGAGGTTGACGATGATGTCGATGTCGGCCTCGCGGATGCGCTCCATCACTTCGCGGTACAGCGCGACGTCGCGACTGAACTTGCCGGTCTCGGGGTCGCGTACGTGGCAATGCACGACCGTGGCGCCGGCCTTGGCGGCCTCCACGGCAGCGGCGGCGATTTGCTTGGGAGTGACCGGCACGTGGGGGCTTCTGGCGGTCGTGTCGCCAGCACCGGTGAGTGCGCAGGTGATGATGACGTCGTGGTTCATGGGGCGGTTCCTTACAGGCGGGTGATTTCAAGGCGCAGGGCGCCGTTCGCAACCTTCAGGGGTTGCGAAGCGGTGATCTGGATGGGTTATTTCGTGGTCAATTGCAGGTTGGCGGCAGCCGGTTTGCCGTCGAAGGTGGTCACACCCTCCAGCCAGCGCGCCTGGTCTTGCGGGTGATCCTTGAGCCACTGCTTGGCGGATTCGATGGCATCCTTGTGGTCCAGCAGCGGTTGCATCATGCGGCTCTCGTCGGCGGCGGTGAACGTCAGGTTGGTCAGCAGCTTATGCACGTTGGGGCACTGCTCGGCGTAGGCCGGCGCGGTCACGGTCCACACGGTGGCCATGCCTTCGTTCGGGCCCAGGGCGCCTTCGCTGCCGGTGAGGTAAGTCATCGCCACATTGACGTTCATCGGGTGCGGTGCCCAACCAAAGAACACCACGGCTTCCTTGCGGCGCACGGCACGGTCTACGGCCGCCAACATGCCGGCTTCGCTGGACTCCACCAACTGGAACTTGCCCAGGCCGAACTGGTTTTTGGCGATCATCGCCTTGATCTGCGTATTGGCCCCCGAGCCCGGCTCGATGCCATAAATCTTGCCGCCCAGGTCTTTTTCGAACCTGGCGATGTCGGCAAAGGTTTTCAGGCCCTTGTCGGCCAGATAAGTCGGCACCGCCAGGGTGGCGCGGGCGTCTTCCAGGCTGGGTTTTTCGAGGACCTTGACTTGCTTGGCGTCGACGAACGGCGTGATGGTCTGGGTCATCAGCGGGTTCCAGTAACCCAGAAACAGGTCCAGGCGCTGGTCGCGGATGCCGGCAAAGATGATTTGCTGAGAGGCGCTGGTTTGTTTGGTCTTGTAGCCGAGGCCATCGAGCAGCACCTGCGCCATGGCGCTGGTGGCGATGACGTCGGTCCAGTTGACCACGCCCATGCGTACGTTCTGGCATGAAGCGGCATCCGCTGCCAGGGCGTTAGTGCTCAAAATGGCGCTGGCGCTGAGTGCAAGTACGCAGCGGCTGATCAGTCGGTTCATGGGTGGAGCCCTCGGCAGTCGTTATTGTGGGTGCCGGCGTCTTTGTGCGCCGTGGGATCACGTTACGCAGCTTGGCGCCCCGCAAAGCGCACGGCGGCGACCCACTCTTGCACTGCAGCGACCTGGGCTCTTGAATGGCCGGTTGAACTGGCGTATCACAGTGATCACGCTGCCCGTATGACGAGAGCGCCACCATGTCCCAGGATGTCTATTTCTTGCTGATGCCGGGGTTCTCGGCCCTCGGTTTTATCTCCGCGCTGGAACCGTTACGCGTGGCCAATCGCTTTCGCGGCGAGCTGTACCGCTGGCACATCTTGAGTGCCGATGGCGGCGCGGTACTGGCGAGCAACGGCATGTCGGTCAACGCCGATGCCGCGCTGGAACCGTTGAAAAAAGGCGCGACCTTACTGGTGGTGGCCGGCTTCGAACCCCTGCAGTTCGCCACGCCCGCCCTGGAGCATTGGCTGCGCCGCCTCGACCATGAGGGTGTGACCCTCGGTGCCATCGACACCGGCGCCTGCGTGCTGGCCGAGGCGGGCCTGCTTGACGGCCACCGCCTGACCTTGCACTGGGAAGCCATCGACGCCTTCAAGGAGGCCTATCCGCACCTGAGCGTGACCCAGGAACTGTTCGAAATCGACCGGCGCCGCATCACCTGTGCCGGCGGCACCGCGTCCATCGACTTGATGCTCGATCTCATCGCTCAGGCCCACGGCCCGGAGCTGGCGATCCAGGTTTCCGAGCAATTCGTACTTGGCCGCATCCGCCCCCGCAAGGACCACCAGCGCATGCAGATCGCCACGCGCTACGGCATCAATAACAAGAAACTGGTGCACGTGATCGGCGAAATGGAACAGCACACCGAACCGCCCCTGAGCACCTTGGCCCTGGCCGAAACGATCAAGGTCACCCGACGCCAACTGGAGCGGCTGTTTCGCCTGCACCTGAACGATACGCCGAGCAATTTCTACCTGGGCCTGCGCCTGGAAAAAGCCCGCAAACTGCTGCGCCAGAGCGACATGAGCGTGCTGGAAGTGAGTATCGCGTGCGGGTTTGAGTCACCGTCGTATTTCACCAGGAGCTATCGCGCAAGGTTTGCCAAATGCCCGCGGGAGGATCGGCGGCGGGAGGTGGTTTGACGGACAATTATAGTCAATTATACTCTTCGCTATAATTTATAGTCCTTTCCATAATTGAGTATAAAACCATGTCCAAGCACAGCGGCTTTGTGTTTCGCCGCCCCACCCTGGCAAGCAGTATTGCCGATGGCCTGGTGGGGGCCGGTATTCAGGATTTCACCTCCGGCCTGTTTCTCGCGGCGCCCCGACGCACGGGCAAAAGCACTTTTTTGCGCGAAGACCTGATTCCGGAATGTCAGCTGCGGGGCTGGCTGGCGGTGTATGTCGACCTGTGGGCCGACAAGGAAAAAGACCCCGCCGAGCTGATCGCAGGTGCCATTGCGGGGGCGTTGGTGCCGTTTGAAAAGGGCATTCGCAAACTGGCAAAGAGCATTGGCATCGAGAAACTAAGCTTTCTGCGTACGCTTTCCTGGGACTTTACCAAGCCACGATTGCCTGTCGGTGCGACGCTGACCCAAGCGTTGGAATTGCTCCATAGGGCTGCAGAAAAACCCGTTGTACTGGTGATTGACGAAGCACAGCACGCATTAACCACCGAGTCAGGTATCAATGCGATGTTCGCGTTGAAGGCTGCCCGGGATCAGCTCAACCAAGGCCGGGACGAGGAGGGCAGCGGTTTGCGCCTGGTGTTTACCGGCTCCAATCGCGACAAACTCGCCCATTTGGTATTGGGTAAAAGCCAGCCATTCTTCGGTTCCAGCATCACGCCGTTTCCGCTGCTGGGCAAAGCGTTCACCCAGGCCTACACCGTGCACCTCAACGCGCACCTGGCCAAGAACAACCAATTCAACGCGGCTGACATTGATGAGGCGTTTGAGCTGGTAGGTCGGCGTCCCGAGATGTTGCGCACGATCATCGGTGAAGTCGCATTGGAGCTGGGCGAGGCGAGCAATCTTGGCCAACTGCTGCACAGTCGCGCAGAACTGCTGCGCGCGGGTGTATGGACCGAGTTCGAAAGCGCCTGGAACGCCCTGACCATCCCGCAGCGTGCGGTGTTGCAGGTGATGGTGGTGCGTTCGCAAAGCAATGAGCCATTTGCGCCGTTTACCGACAGCACGATTACCGCAGTCAGCAAGGCATTGGAGGTTATGCGCAGCGATGTGGTGCCCGGGACCCAGACCATTCAGGCCTGTATCGATGCCCTGCGCGACAAGGAATTGGTATGGAAGTCGAGCCGGGGAGGGTATGCCCTGGAAGACAAGTCGTTCGGGGATTGGCTGCTGTACAAAACCCGCATACCGACTAACGAGTGAAACCCGATGTAGCGCAGTTTATAAGGGAATCATGGAAGGTGTAGGAAGTTTCTTTTTTTTCATCGCTAACGGAGACTTATAGCCAAGGACTGCTAACGTCCTATGGGTCTTAGAAGTGGCTCTTGACCAAATGCTTTTGAAATGAAGCACGCAGGCCAGGAAGTCACTACTTAACCAGAAGAGGTTGGCATGCTTAGAAAACTAGTTACTGTCATCGCGTTAGCGACCACCCCGGCGTGGGCAGCCCAGGCGTCTGCACCTTTCACCGGAGCCGACTACAGCGGACGCTATGAATGTACCGGCCAGGATAAACATATAGGCAGCTATAAGGGTGTTGTTGATATGGCACTCGACGCCAAGCAAAGTACTGGCAAGTACGCCGCCTACACCTTCACCTTGACCTTGGAAGACAAGTCCCGTTATGACGGAATGGCCGCCGGGACTTCGGACGCGCTGGGCGTTTATTTTGCTCACACCGACCCTGTCTTGAAAGACTTCGGCGTGGGGGTCGCACAAATGACGTCAACCCCGGAGGGCAAAGTGTCTTTCGTTAAGTACTACTACACGCCTGAATACGAAGGCGGTGGTCACGGCTTGGAACACTGCGTCAAAAGCTGATGGGTAATTACTTTTTCATCAGGGTTGAGCAGGCTGTTTTATAAGCTTCATGCTGATACTTGTTCAACGTCGTCGGCAGATCAAAGCTGTGCTTCTTGTTTTGCGCATTGATGGTCTGCGGCGACAGCAGCGTCACCTCCACCCCATCCAGCAACTGAAACACCCCTTCGATCTTGAACGTCGTCGGGCCACCGGCGAACTCGCCTTTTTTACTGCGTTTCTTGATGGCAATGCGCGTGATGCCGTTGGCTTGAACGAACGCCTTCACCTGGGCGGCGAAAGCTTTTACGTTGGCCGCTTCGTCGTCATCGTCGAGGGCGATTTTCTTGGTGGCCAGGGCGACGTGGGTCAGCGCCTGGTTGTCCAGGGAGGCGACGGCGATGATGGCTTCGCTGCCTTTGATTTCGATGCCGCAGATGGTCATGAGCGGGTCCTTTGCGAGGGAGAGGCTTCAGGAAAGGGCTTATTGAAATGCAATTCAAAGAGCTGCTCTATTGTCTTGCTCATTGGTTGAAGTTGGGAAATTTCTATCTTAAGTTTCAATAAGCTTGCTTCTTTGATTTTAATATCTAGCTCATTCAGTACTTCGCCGGGCTTTTGTATTTTCTGAAACCAGCGGCTAAAACCTATCACCGTGCACAGTGACGTGAGCGTCGCGTACAGACCTATGAAAATGTAAAACTCGTTTTCGTGGACGAGCAGATAGTCCATGAACGTGTCGAGGTTATCTTTCTCTCGTTCTTTGTATGTAGAAAGTTTTCTTTCTTGTATAACGAGGCTGTTCTTCAGGAAGGTGACGTCGTTGTTGAATGACTCCGGCAGATCTGCGATTTTATGCAGTTCCGGTGTGCCTTTCTCAAGTGCTTCAATGCGTTTAGTGAAATCGTTTACCATTTGCTCCGTTTGCGAATGGTGGCTTTCCTCGCGTGTTTCTTTTTGGAACCTGTAGTCCAGATAAGAAAAAATAGACACCAGTGTCAGCGCACCTGCAATTAGCCATAAACCAAATACAGCAAGCAACTTATAAATATTGTCGGTGGGTGGGGATGGAAGCCATTGCATGCCGAAAATTCCTTAAATCAGCGTCAGGTAGCGAAAAGCGACAGTGGGACGCTTCTATTGTAGGAATATAGTTACTGTTCTTGGCCAATCGACTCCAAAAACTCCGACCGCTCATCACTCATGCGCGCCAGGCAGTCGTTGTGCGCAATCGCATAGGCCTTGGTGCCGGTCACTGCCGGGAAGGTGTCCACTGCACAATCGGCGTCGCGCAGTTTTTCCCACTTCTGCTGCGCATCCTTCAGACGGGCGGTAATGTCCGCCAGTTTGGTCTTGTCGCTGCCGTAGGTCGAACCCATGCGCTCCAGCAACCCCTGATAGTTATCTTTGAGCAATTGCTCGGCGGTGGTCTTGTTGTAGGTGGCGCATTCCAAGGTTTGCTGGTCGTTCTCGATACCGTCGCACGGCGTGCTGTCGGTGTCTTCGGCCGCGTGGGCGGTGGTTGCGATGAGTGCCAAAGCCAGGAAAATCGATTTCATTGCGCCGTCTCATATCACGTGATGCGCAATTCTGGCTCAAGCGTAAGACAAAGAACAGCCGACCGTGGGGCCTGTCTTCGCAGGCTTTGTCGCGGATTGACGCTTTCGGCAATTCCCCTGTCGTTTTTGCACCCGGCTCCGTCGGTCTCTGGGCATATGCTGGCCCCAAAGCGCCGGCAGACGATTCGGCGCATGAATCGCCAATAAGGGGACGCCTGATGAGCCCAGCCGAGTTGCACGCCGACAGCATCGTTATCGACGGTCTGATTATTGCCAAGTGGAACCGCGACCTGTTCGAAGACATGCGCAAAGGTGGCCTCACCGCCGCCAACTGCACGGTGTCGGTGTGGGAAGGCTTCCAGGCCACGATCAATAACATTGTCGCCAGCCAGACCCTGATCCGTGAGAACAGCGACCTGGTGATCCCGGTGAAAACTACCGCCGACATCCGCCGCGCCAAGGAGCAGGGCAAGACCGGCATCATCTTCGGCTTCCAGAATGCCCATGCCTTTGAGGACCAGCTCGGCTATGTCGAGATCTTCAAGCAGCTCGGCGTGGGGGTGGTGCAGATGTGCTACAACACCCAGAACCTGGTGGGCACCGGCTGCTACGAGCGTGATGGCGGCCTGTCGGGTTTCGGGCGTGAGATCGTCGCCGAGATGAACCGCGTCGGCATTATGTGCGACCTGTCCCACGTGGGCTCCAAGACCAGCGAAGAGGTCATCCTCGAATCGAAAAAGCCGGTGTGCTACTCCCACTGCCTACCGTCCGGGCTTAAAGAGCACCCGCGCAACAAGTCCGATGAAGAGCTGAAGTTCATCGCCGACCATGGCGGTTTTGTCGGCGTGACCATGTTCGCGCCGTTCCTGGCCAAGGGCATCGACTCGACTATCGACGACTACGCCGAAGCCATCGAATACACCATGAACATCGTCGGCGAAGACGCCATCGGCATCGGCACCGACTTCACCCAGGGCCATGGTCAGGATTTCTTCGAAATGCTCACCCATGACAAGGGCTACGCCCGCCGCCTGACCAGCTTCGGCAAGATCATCAACCCGCTGGGCATCCGCACCGTGGGTGAGTTCCCCAACCTCACCGAGACCCTGCTCAAGCGCGGCCACAGCGAGCGCGTGGTGCGCAAGATCATGGGCGAGAACTGGGTCAACGTGCTCAAGGACGTCTGGGGCGAATAAGCCACTGCTCGCTTAATCCTTCACCCGCCGCCATCCGCGCGGCGGGCATCAAAACGAATTTTCTGGAGTTGAGTTTCCATGGCCAAGATCGCCCCGCAATTGCCAATTGAAGTCGACAGCGAAACCGGTGTCTGGACCTCCGACGCCCTGCCGATGCTGTACGTGCCGCGTCATTTCTTCGTCAACAACCACATGGGTATCGAAGAAGTACTGGGGGCCGACGCCTACGCCGAGATCCTCTACAAGGCCGGCTACAAATCCGCCTGGCACTGGTGTGAAAAAGAAGCTGAATGCCACGGCCTGGAAGGCGTCGCGGTGTTCGAGCACTACATGAAGCGCCTGTCGCAACGCGGCTGGGGTCTGTTCAAGATCCAGGACATCGACCTCGATAAAGGCACCGCCAGCGTCAAGCTTGAGCATTCAGCTTTTGTGTATGTCTACGGCAAGGTCGGACGCAAAGTGGACTACATGTTCACCGGCTGGTTTGCCGGCGCCATGGACCAGATCCTTCAAGCGCGTGGCAGCAAGATCCGCACTGTCGCCGAACAAGTCTACGGAGGCTCCGAAGAGGGCCACGATGATGGTTTGTTCACCGTCAAACCGTTGTAAGCCGAGGACCGTGCCATGGCTTTCGAAGCAATGTTCCAGCCGATCCAGATCGGCAAACTGACCATCCGCAACCGGGTGCTCAGCACTGCGCATGCCGAGGTGTATGCCACCGACGGCGGCATGACCACCGACCGCTATGTGAAGTACTACGAAGAGAAAGCCAAGGGCGGTATTGGCCTGGCGATCTGCGGTGGCTCCTCCGTGGTGGCCATCGACAGCCCGCAGGAATGGTGGGCGTCGGTGAACCTGTCCACCGACCGCATCATCCCGCACTTCCAGAATCTGGCCGATGCCATGCACAAGCATGGCGCCAAGATCATGATCCAGATTACCCACATGGGCCGGCGCTCGCGTTGGGACGGCTTCAACTGGCCGACCCTGATGTCGCCGTCCGGCGTGCGTGAGCCGGTGCACCGTGCCACCTGCAAGACCATCGAGCCAGAAGAAATCTGGCGTGTGATCGGCAACTACGCCCAGGCTGCGCGTCGGGCCAAGGCCGGTGGCCTGGACGGGGTGGAATTGTCGGCCGTGCACCAGCACATGATCGACCAGTTCTGGAGCCCGCGGGTCAACAAGCGTACCGACGAGTGGGGCGGCAGCTTCGAGGGCCGCATGAAGTTCGGCCTGGAAGTGTTGAAGGCCGTGCGTGCCGAAGTGGGGGATGACTTCTGTGTGGGCATGCGCCTGTGCGGTGACGAGTTCCACCCGGACGGCTTGTCCCACGAGGACATGAAGCAAATCGCCAAGTACTACGATGACACCGGCATGCTCGATTTCATCGGCGTGGTGGGCTCGGGTTGCGACACCCACAACACCCTGGCCAACGTCATCCCGAACATGAGCTACCCGCCGGAGCCGTTCCTGCACCTGGCGGCCGGCATCAAGGAAGTGGTCAAGGTTCCGGTGCTGCACGCGCAGAACATCAAGGACCCGAACCAGGCCACGCGTATTCTGGAAGGCGGCTATGTGGACATGGTCGGCATGACCCGTGCGCACATCGCCGACCCGCACCTGATCGCCAAGATCAAGATGGGCCAGATCGACCAGATCAAGCAGTGCGTGGGCGCCAACTACTGCATCGACCGCCAGTACCAGGGCCTGGATGTGCTGTGCATCCAGAACGCCGCGACCTCCCGTGAATACATGGGCGTGCCGCACATCATCGAGAAGTCCACCGGGCCCAAGCGCAAGGTGGTTGTAGTGGGGGCCGGCCCGGCCGGGATGGAAGCCGCGCGCGTGGCGGCTGAACGTGGCCACGACGTGACGCTGTTCGAGAAAAAGGAGTTTATCGGCGGGCAAATCACCACGGCATCGAAAGCGCCGCAACGTGACCAGATCGCCGGTATCACCCGTTGGTATCAACTGGAGCTGGCGCGTTTGAAAGTCGACCTGCGCCTGGGTGTTGCAGCCGATGTCGAGACCATCCTGGACGTGCGTCCGGACGTGGTGGTGCTGGCGGTGGGCGGGCACCCGTTCATCGAGCAGAACGAACACTGGGGCGCCGCCGAAGGCTTGGTAGTGAGCAGTTGGGACGTGCTCGACGGCAAGGTGCTGCCTGGCAAGAACGTGCTGGTGTACGACACCATCTGTGAATTCACCGGGATGTCGGTGGCCGACTTCCTGGCCGACAAAGGCAGCCAGGTGGAGATCGTCACCGACGACATCAAGCCAGGCGTGGCAATCGGCGGTACGTCGTTCCCCACGTACTACCGCAGCATGTACCCCAAGGAAGTGATCATGACCGGCGACATGATGCTGGAAAAGGTCTACCGCGAGGGCGACAAGCTGGTGGCCGTGCTGGAGAACGAATACACCGGCGCCAAAGAGGAGCGGGTGGTCGACCAGGTCGTGGTGGAGAACGGCGTGCGTCCGGACGAGGCCATTTACTACGGGCTCAAGGAAGGTTCGCGCAACAAGGGCCAGATCGACGTTGAAGCGCTGTTTGCGATCAAGCCGCAGCCATGCCTGAGCGAGGCGGGCGAGGGGTACTTGCTGTTCCGCATTGGTGACTGTGTGGCCCAGCGCAATACCCACGCCGCCATCTATGACGCCCTGCGCTTGTGCAAGGATTTCTGACGCACCTGATCGTTCCCACGCTCTGCGTGGGAATGCCGCCCTGGACGCTCCGCGTCTGCTTTTAAGGTCGTGACGCAGAGCGTCACAGGATGCATTCCCACGCAGAGCGTGGGAACGATCTTCGTGGGAGCTTCACCATGTTGAATACCTTGCTGCCTATTCTCTTGTTTGCCGCCCTGGGCCTCGCCGTCCTCGGCGCCTTGCGCCGGGTGAACATGTGGCGCCGTGGCCGTGCGTCCAAAGTCGACCTGCTGGGTGGCCTCTTGGCCATGCCCAAGCGCTACATGGTCGACCTGCACCACGTGGTCGCCCGTGACAAATACATCGCCAACACCCACGTAGCGACGGCGCTGGGCTTTGTGCTGTCGGCGCTGCTGGCGATTGTGGTGCACGGTTTCGGCCTGCAGAGCCGCATTCTTGGTTATGCCCTGCTGCTGGCGTCGACATTGATGTTTGTCGGCGCGATCTTCATGTACCTGCGCCGCCGCAATCCGCCTGCCCGCCTGTCCAAAGGCCCGTGGATGCGCCTGCCGAAAAGCCTGATGGCCTTCTCGGTGAGCTTCTTCCTGGTGACCTTGCCGGTGGCCGGGATTCTGCCCGTCGACTTCGGCGGCTGGCTGCTCGCGGCATTGCTGAGCGTGGGCGTGTTGTGGGGCGTGTCCGAAATGTTCTTCGGCATGACCTGGGGTGGGCCGATGAAACACGCGTTTGCCGGAGCCCTGCACCTGGCCTGGCACCGTCGCGCCGAACGCTTTGGCGGTGGCCGCTCCACCGGTTTGAAACCCTTGGACCTGAGCGATAAAACCGCGCCACTGGGCGTGGAAAAACCCAAGGACTTCACCTGGAACCAACTGCTCGGCTTCGACGCCTGCGTGCAGTGCGGCAAGTGCGAAGCGGCGTGCCCGGCGTTTGCCGCCGGCCAGCCACTGAACCCGAAAAAACTCATTCAGGACATGGTGGTCGGTTTGGCCGGTGGCACCGATGCCAAGTTCGCCGGCAGCCCGTACCCCGGCAAACCGGTGGGCGAACACGGCGGCAACCCGCACCAGCCGATCGTCAACGGCCTGGTGGACGCCGAGACCCTGTGGTCGTGCACCACCTGCCGCGCTTGCGTGGAAGAGTGCCCGATGATGATCGAGCATGTGGACGCTATCGTCGACATGCGTCGCCACCTCACCCTGGAAAAAGGCGCCACGCCGAACAAGGGCGCCGAAGTCCTGGAAAACCTGATCGCTACCGATAACCCTGGCGGCTTTGCCCCCGGTGGGCGCCTGAACTGGGCGGCAGACCTGAACCTGCCGTTGCTCAGCGACAAAGGCAGTTGCGATGTGCTGTTCTGGGTCGGCGATGGCGCCTTCGACATGCGTAACCAGCGTACCCTGCGCGCTTTCGTCAAAGTGCTCAAGGCCGCCAAGGTCGATTTCGCCGTGCTCGGCCTGGAAGAACGCGACAGCGGCGACGTGGCGCGTCGCCTCGGTGACGAAGCGACATTCCAGTTGCTGGCCACGCGCAATATCCAGACCCTGGCCAAGTACAGCTTCAAGCGCATCGTCACCTGCGATCCGCACAGCTTCCATGTGCTGAAAAACGAATACGGCGCCTTCAACGGCAACTACCGCGTGCAGCACCACAGCACCTTCATGGCCGAGCTGATCGGCGAGGGCGCGCTGAATCTGGGCCAGCACAAAGGCAACAGCGTGACCTACCATGACCCGTGTTACCTGGGCCGCTACAACGGTGAATACGAGGCGCCGCGCCAAGTGCTGCGGGCTTTGGGTATCGAGGTCAAGGAAATGCAACGCTCGGGCTTCCGTTCACGCTGCTGCGGTGGCGGTGGCGGTGCGCCGATCACTGACATCCCCGGCAAGCAACGTATCCCCGATATGCGTATGGACGACATCCGCGAGACCGGTGCCGAACTGGTGGCCGTGGGTTGCCCGCAATGCACCGCGATGCTTGAAGGCGTGGTCGAACCGCGCCCGTTGATCAAGGACATCGCCGAACTGGTAGCCGACGCGTTGCTTGAAGACGCCGCGCCGGCCAAAGCCCCCGTCAAGCGTGAACCTGCGGAGGTGCACTGATGAGCGATATTATCCGCCGCGACCCCCGGGCCGAATGGATCGCCCGTAACCGCCTGCACCCGTTGCACGCGGCGATGCAGCCGGCGCAACACAGCTGGATGGGGCCCAACGGCATCATTCGCAAAAACGTGCATGGTGTCGGTTTTATCGGGCCCAACGGCATCAAGCGCATCGACCGCAGCGGTGCCCAGCAGGGCGGCGCGGCCAAGCGCACCGCGGCAGTGGAAGTGCAATTGCCGCTGCATCAAGTGCCGACCCCGGCGTTCTACATCAACGTGGTGCCGGACATGGTCGGTGGCCGCCTGAGCAGCCACGACCGCGACCTGCTTGGCTTGGCGCGCCAACTGGCCGGCAATGACGGCGCGGTGTTGGCGGTGGTGTTCGGTGAACACAAGGAAAGCGCCTTTGCCACGGCCGGCGTCGACCGACTGCTGGTGCTGGAGGGGCATGAGTTCGAGGGTTATGCACCGGAGCAACGCGTGCAGGGCCTGCGCGCTGTGGATAACCAATTCAGCCCGCGCCACTGGTTGCTGCCAGACAGCCGCAGCGGTGGTGGTGAGCTGGGGCGGCGCTTTGCCGCCAGCCTTAAGGAGCGCCCGGCGACGCGGGTGTGGCAGATCAAGGGCGAGGAATGCATCGGCCGTGCCGGTGCCGGCCAGGAAGACCTGGCGCGGCCGTTGCCCCGTCTGATCCTCGCTGCCGCCGAATGTGCCGACCCGGTCAGCGAGACCCGCCACGAAGTCTTGCCCGTGGAGTTATCCACAAGCCTGGCGCGCAGTTTGCCTCGTATCGAAGACCTCGGCGCGGTGGCGGTCGATCCGGCAGCGATTCCGATGGCCGAGGCAGAGTTCATTTTCTCCGGTGGCAACGGCGTGAAGGATTGGGCGCTGTTCCACCAGACCGCCGCGGCCCTGGGCGCTACTGAAGGCGCCTCGCGGGTGGCAGTGGACGATGGCTTCATGGCGCGTGATCGCCAGGTCGGCGCCAGCGGCACCTGGGTGACTGCGCGGGTGTACGTGGCGGTGGGCATTTCCGGGGCGATCCAGCACCTGCAAGGCATCGGTGCCTGCGACAAGGTGGTGGCGATCAACCTCGACCCAGGGTGCGACATGATCAAGCGTGCCGACCTGTCGGTGATCGGCGAAAGCGCCGCGATACTGCACGCCTTGATCGCGGCGGTCGAGACCTACCGCAACGGCGCCAAGCGCGATGCAGCCTGAGGATATGACCATGACGAACACTGTATTCAGCCTGGTGTCCATCGGTGCTCACCCCACCTCCGGGCGTCCACGCCGCGCCGAGCAGGATGCGCGCGCGGTTGAGCTGGGGCTGCAACTGGCTGGGGATAAGTTGCAGGTGCTGCACGCTGGTGATGTCAGCGAGCCGACCCTGCGCAGCTACCTGGGCATGGGCCTGCCGCAACTGCAGGTACTGGAACAACCGGCCGGCTCGGATGCCTTGCCGGTGCTCAGTGAGTATCTGCGCGACGCCGGTGCTCAGGTGGTACTGACCGGGAGCCAGGCAGAAACCGGCGAAGGTTCGGGAATGCTGCCGTTCCTCTTGGCCGAGCAACTGGGCTGGCCGCTGATTGTGGGGCTGGCCCAGGTGGAGTCCATCGACGCCGGCGTAGCCCTGGTGCTGCAGGCGCTGCCTCGCGGCCAGCGACGGCGCTTGAAGGTGCGCCTGCCGTTTCTCGCCACTGTGGATAACGCCGCGCCCAAGCCACGTCAGAGCGCCTACGGCCCGGCGCAACGGGGTGAACTGGCCGCCCATGACGTTGAGATTGAACACGACGAGTTATTCACAGGCGCACTGTTGCAACCGGCCAAGCCACGGCCAAAGCGCCTCAAGGTGATCAAGGCCAAGAGTGGTGCCGACCGTATGAAGGCCGCAACGGCAAAGGCCAGTGGCGGCGGTGGGCAGGTGCTCAAGGGCGTGAGCGCTGAAGAGGGCGCGCAAGCGATTCTCAAGCTTCTGGTAGAAGAGGGCGTCGTACGCTGAACCCTGACCACCACCAAACCTTGTGGGAGCTGGCTTGCCTGCGATATCGGTGGGTCAGCAACCCATGCATCCGTTGACGTATTGCAATCGCGGGCAAGCCCGCTTCCACATTTTCCTGCTTTATCTTGGGCTTACCCACAATGCCTGTTGATCCGCCTGTGGATAACCTGTTCGCGGGTGCCCACAAGCCCGGCATATCAAGCTCTGCAGCCCTCTGTACGAAAAACAACCAACCTAACTTGCGGTTTTTGCTCGGGTTTTCACCGGGTTTAGGCCTCGACTTGCCCCCAAAGTCTGTTGGCGCTTTTGTGGATAAGATGTTCGCTATCCGCTACAAGCCTTATAAAACGTGGCTTTCGAGGGGTTGGTCAATAATTGATCAAATCTCACATATTCGCCGTTTAAACGGCTGGATATCCCCGATTCATGAGGGTTTCAAGGGCTTTTCCACAACCCGAACAAAGTTGCCCCCGAATTCTGTTGGCGCATCTGTGGATAAGGTGTTCGCTTACCGCTGCAAGCCACGCCAAACAAGGCTCTTGGAGGTTTGGTCAATAAATGAACAGCTCAAGATAAAACCCGCAAGTTTAAATAAGTCACGGATTTTCTTGATTTAATTTGTGAGCACGGCGCACTTGCCCACAATTGCTGTGGGTGGCTTTGTGGATAAGTTGTTGGGGAAAGGCTGGAGGGCAGGGTGGTAAAGGGCTGCATCGGAACTGATCGAATTTTGAACAGTTAACCTGTCCAAATGTGGGAGCTGGCTTGCCTGCGATAGCGGTCTGTCAGCCAATACAGGCTTTGACAGACACAATGCCATCGCGGGCAAGCCCGCTCCCACACAAGCGTTATTCGTGAGCAGCTACGCCTTTGAGATAAGGCGCTGGCGCCGCGCCCAGGTTGTTGAGCATCCGCTCGCTGTACCAATCCACAAAATTCACCACGCCAAACTCATAGGTCTTGGAGTAAGGGCCTGGCTGGTAGGCGGTGGAGTTGATGCCGCGCTGGTTCTCTTCGGCCAGGCGGCGATCCTGGTCGTTGGTGGCATCCCACACCTGGCGCATGCGCTCCACGTCGTAGTCCACGCCTTCCACCGCGTCCTTATGCACGATCCACTTGGTGGTGACCATGGTTTCCTGGGCGCTGATCGGCCACACGGTGAACACAATGATGTGGTCGCCCATGCAGTGGTTCCAGGAGTGCGGCAGGTGCAGGATGCGCATCGAACCCAGGTCCGGGTTCTTGATGCGGCCCATCAGTTTGGCGCAGCCCTGCTTGCCGTCCAGGGTCATCGACACAGTGCCCTTGAGCAGTGGCATGCGCACGATGCGGTTACGCAGGCCGAAGCTGGCGTGGGCGTAAGGGATTTTTTCGGCATCCCAAGCGGCGGCGGACGCGGCTACGTGATCCTTGAACGCCTGGTCGGCGCGCGGGTCGGTAACGTCGTCCCACTCCAGCAGGGTTTTCAGCAGTTCCGGGTGCGAGGCGTTGCAGTGGTAGCACTCGCGGTTGTTTTCCAGCACCAGCTTCCAGTTGGCTTTTTCGAACAAGGTGGTCTGGATCGCCACCTTGGTGTTTTCCATGTCGTAGGGCTCCATGTAATGGCTGAGCGTCGACAGGAAGTCATCAATGGCCGGTGGGTTTTCGGCCAGGCTGATAAAGATGTAGCCGCCAGCAGTCTTCACGTTCACCGGCTTGAGGCCGTACTGCTTCATGTCGAAATCGGCGCCCATCTCGGTGCCGGCGAACAGCAGGCGGCCGTCCAGCTCGTAGGTCCACTGGTGGTAGTGGCACACCAATTTGGCGACCTTGCCCTTGTCGCTGGTGCACAAGCGCGAGCCACGGTGGCGGCAGACGTTGTGGAACGCATGCACCACGCCGTCGGCGCCACGGATGACGATGATAGGGTTCTTGCCCACTTGCAGGGTCAGGTAGTTGCCCTTGGCGGGGATTTCGCAGGTCATGCCGGCGATCAACCACTCTTTCTGGAAGATCTCCTGCATGTCGATATCAAACAACCGCTCATCAGAGTAGAACGGCTGCGGCAGTGAAAAAGTGCGCTCGCGCTCTTGCAGCATTTGCGCGGTGGCCTTGCGTGCGGGTTCCAGCGGATCGCCCAAGCTTAAGGTTGCGGTGACGTCCATCGTGTGTGTCCTCATGGCCATTCTGTGTGGCCGGCGAATAGTGGCTACGGTTGGTGCTGTGCAAGGCGTAAAGAACGCGTCTTTGTTGGGAGCGAGTGTGGGCCCGGCGTAACGTCGAACCTTATCCATGGGCGACATGGCCCAATCTGATCCCGACGCGCAAGCCCCTGTCTTTGGGGGCTGGTCGCCGTAAGTATGTGAATGTCGCAGATAGGTAAATGGGTGGTTCTCGCGTTACGCAGAATCGCCACCATAAGGCCGACGTCGGCGGTGGAGAACAACATGTCCAATAATTTCCTGAATCCGGTAACCACCCAGACCTGGGCCAATGGTCGGCACATCGTCCGCTGCGTCAAAGTCATCCAGGAAACCTGGGATGTGCGCACCTTCTGCTTCATGGCCGATCAGCCGATCCTGTTCTTTTTCAAGCCAGGGCAATTCGTCACCCTGGAGCTGGAAATCGAAGGCCAGCCGATCATGCGTTCGTACACGATTTCCAGCTCACCGTCGGTGCCTTACAGCTTTTCGGTGACCATCAAGCGTGTGCCGGGCGGCCGGGTTTCCAATTGGTTGCACGACACTTTGCACGAAGGCCAGGAGCTGGCGGTGCACGGGCCGGTCGGGCTGTTCAATGCCATCGACTTCCCGAGCCCGAAAGTGCTGTACCTCAGCGGCGGCGTTGGAATTACGCCGGTGATGTCCATGGCGCGCTGGTTCTACGACACCAACGCGAACGTCGACATGACCTTTATCCACAGCGCCCGCTCGCCCAAGGACATCATCTATCACCGCGAGCTGGAGCACATGGCGTCGCGGATCGACAACTTCAGCCTGCACCTGATTTGCGAAAAACACGGCCTGGGTGAGCCATGGGCCGGGTATCGCGGCTATCTGAACCACAAGATGCTGGAGCTGATGGTGCCGGACTTCCTGGAGCGCGAAGTGTTCTGCTGCGGCCCTACGCCGTACATGAATGCTGTGAAGCGTTTGCTGGAAGTTGCCGGTTTCGACATGACGCGTTATCACGAAGAATCCTTTGGCGCGACACCGCCCGAAGCCCGTGCCGATGCGGTGGAGCAGGCCGAGCAAGCGGCGGATGCGCCGGAGATCGACCTGGCAGACCTGCATCAAGTGGAATTTATCGCGTCCGGCAAGAGCATTCGCGTGGCGCCGGGGGAAACGGTGCATGCTGCGGCGGCCAAGCTCGGCCTGCTGATCCCCAAGGCCTGCGGCATGGGCATCTGCGGTACGTGCAAGGTCATGAAGCTGGGCGGCGAAGTAGAGATGGAGCACAACGGCGGGATTACCGAAGAGGACGAAGCCGAAGGCTATATCCTGTCGTGCTGCAGTGTGCCGAAGGGTGATGTACGCATCGAGTTCTGATCTGCTCGTTCCCACGCTCTGCGTGGTAACGCCTCCCAGGACGCTCCGCGTCCCGCCGCAGTTGAGGGGTGACGCGGAGCGTCACGGGCTGCATTCCCACGCAGAGCGCGGGAACGATCTTTCCGGCAGCAGGCACCTGCTCGTTCCCACGCTCTGCGTGGTAACGCCTCCCAGGACGCTCCGCGTCCCGTCGCAACTGAAGGGTGACGCGGAGCGTCACGGGCTGCATTCCCACGCGGAGCGCGGGAACGATCTTTCCGGCAGCAGGCACCTGCTCGTTCCCACGCTCCGCGTGGTAACGCCACCAGGGACGCTCCGCGTCCCGTCGTAAGGGAAGGGGCACGCGGATCTTCAGAGCCAAGGTTGGATGTCGATCAGGCCTGGCATACCTGCATAGTTGCGCGCGCTGGAGTAGCGCCAGTGTTCAGCCAGGTCCACATAGCCCCGCTTTATGGGGTTGTGATGGATGTAATCAAGCTTCTGGCGCATGACTGCCTCGCTGTAAACCAACTCCGCATGTGAACCTTCCTGCCACAGTTGATAAACACGATCTGTCTTGTGTGCACGCTTGCAGAAACGCAGGCGCTGCAATACCCGCTCCGCGCCTTTGCTTTGCAGGTCGTCAATGATGGTGCGGGCGGTGAAGGATTTGAATTGGCTGACGCACTTTCCCAGATCGGGCGCTTGAGCAATAAAGTGCAAGTGATTTTCCAGGATGACGTAACCAAACAAGTTTAAAGCGTGGTTGCTTTGTTGATATCGCCAGCAATCCAGAAGATGGTCCACCAGGTAGTTGCGGGTGAAGAGGGGGAGCCATTCCATGACAGTGCAGGTGAGGAAGTGGGGTTTTTCGGGTTCGGTGATGACATAGCGGCTTCTGCCCACGTGTTCATCCTTGATTTGGGGTGGACGCGGAGCGTCCGAGGAGGCATTCCCACGCGGAGCGTGGGAACGATCATGATTCAGCGTCGCGTCGCAGGTCGGGAATCTGCGACGCGAGCCTTAGGTGTTAACAGTTATTGGGCATAGATATGGACAACGAAGTGCTGGCCTGAGTTTGTCAATTCGTAGGCTTTGTCGTAGATGGTCAGCGTCCTTGATGACTCCTGAATGGTGTCCCCGACCTTGGCGTGTTTCCTGAACTCATCCCAGTCAATGACCGTGGTGCTAGTGCTGCCGCCGCTTTGCAGTGTGTTGCTATTGCTTTGATATTCCATGATAAAGCTCTCCATTGATGTGCCTTTGCCGCCGATTATTCGGCTGGCGGTGAAACCCGAAAGGTGGCAGTTATCGCTGCGTTTTCCTTGCGGGTAACAAGAGGCTAGACAATGAATGCGAGCTACGTAGCTGTCAGAAATATCAAAAAACAGTCTCGACAATCGGCCAGTAAGGACTGGCCGGGGCCCTGCTTTAAGCGTTCATCACTTCCCGAATATCGGCAGCCAATTCCCTTACACGCTCTTCCTCGGTATCCCACGCACACATGAAGCGCGCACCACCTTTGCCGATGAAGGTGTAGAAACGCCAGCCCTTGGCGGTCAGCGCTGCAATCGCGGGTTCGGAGAGTTGCAGGAACACGCCGTTGGCCTGTACCGGGAACATCAATTCCACACCGGGAATATCCGCCACCAGGCTGCTCAACAATTGCGCGCAATGGTTAGCGTGGCGCGCATGCTTGAGCCAGGCGTCATTTTCCAGCAGGCCCACCCATGGCGCAGAAAGGAAGCGCATTTTCGACGCCAACTGACCGGCCTGTTTGCAGCGGTAGTCGAAGTCTTCAGCCAGTTTGTGATTGAAGAACAGGATGGCTTCACCCACCGCCATGCCGTTTTTGGTACCACCAAAGCACAGCACGTCGACGCCGGCTTTCCAGGTCAGGTCGGCCGGTGAGCAACCCAGGAATGCACAGGCATTGGCGAAGCGGGCACCGTCCATGTGCAGGTTCAGGCCCAGCTCCTTGCAGGTGGCGCTGATGGCACGGATTTCTTCCGGGGTGTACACGCTGCCGACTTCGGTGGCCTGGGTCAGGGTCACGACGCGGGGTTTGGGGTAGTGGATGTCCTGGCGCTTGAGGGCGATCTCACGGATCGACTCCGGGGTCAGCTTGCCGTTTTCGGTGCGGGCAACCAACAATTTGGAGCCGTTGGAGAAAAACTCCGGCGCGCCGCATTCGTCGGTCTCGACGTGGGCAGTTTCCGAGCAAATCACGCTATGGTAGCTCTGGCACAACGAGGACAGCGCCAGGGAGTTGGCAGCCGTACCGTTGAAGGCGAAGAACACCTCGCAGTCGGTCTCGAACAGATTGCGGAAACCGTCGGCGGCGCGGTGGGTCCATTCATCATCGCCGTAGGCACGCTGATGGCCCTGGTTGGCTTGTTCCATGGCGGCCCAGGCTTCCGGGCAGATGCCGGAATAGTTGTCGCTGGCAAATTGTTGGCTCTTGTCGGTCATGGCCCGTTCCTGTGGTCGATGTTGGTGCGCACTTTACCCAAGATTGCCGGGGGCACGCACGCACTGTAAATGCAAAGTCGTTGGGGAATTATGCACGGTACTGAAACCTTGCCTGTCGGACCTGTCCGAGATGGCGCTTTGGATCTGCTCAAGTGGCTGGCGCTGTTGAGTATGGTGCTCGATCATTTGCGCTATGTGGGGCTGAGCCTGGATGGGCTATACGTGCCGGGGCGCCTGGCGTTTCCATGGTTTTGCCTGGCGATTGCGGCCAATTTGCACCGTGTCCGTTACGCCCCAGTGACGGGCCATTGGCGCTACCTGGGTTGGTTGCTGCTGTTCAGCGTGATCAGCGAAGTGCCTTATCGGATGTTCATCGAAGATGCCGATACCTTGAACGTGTTGCCGACCCTGGCGCTGGGCATGCTGGTTGCCCGAGGTTGGCAGCAAAAGGCGTTGGTTGATCGAGGATTGGCGCTGATCGCCGTCACAATGGCGGCCGTGTTTTCACACCAGTTGATGTTCGGTTTCTTTGGTGTATTGCTGCCACTGGCGTTATTGCTGGTGTTTCGCCGGCCCTGGTATTTCAGCGTGCTGCCGGGTTTAGTCTGCGTCGCCGCCAATCAGTGGCAGATTCTGCTCAATAGCGGCACGCTTGTGGCGCTGTCGGGGTTGGCTGCATGTCTGATTGCGCCGCTGGCAGGATTGGTCTTATTGCGACATGGCAAAAACGCCAACCCCCCCGCCATGCGACGCTGGGCCTATGCCCTGTATCCCATGCATTTTCTTCTGTTGCTACTCGTTCGCAAGCTCATCGCCTAGCCCTTGTAGGAGCGAGCTTGCTCGCGAAAAACGTCAACAATAACGCGGGCTGCCTGATTGAACGCGGCGCCCTCAGGTTTTTCGCGAGCAAGCTCGCTCCTACAGTTTGTAGGCACCCAGTTAGCATTTGCTCAGGCCATGTCGTAAACGCACCTTTGCGTGGCGTGCGCAGGCATTTGGCCCGCACGCGCCAGCCCTACCATCGCATCAAAGGGCCCTGCGAGGGCCTCAACAATACGAAAGGCTGGGAGAGACGCGATGTTCAGCAAACAAGACCAGATCCAGGGATATGACGACGCACTGCTGGCGGCGATGAATGCCGAGGAGCAGCGCCAGGAAGATCATATCGAGCTGATCGCGTCGGAGAACTACACCAGCAAGCGCGTGATGGAAGCTCAAGGCAGTGGCCTTACCAACAAATACGCCGAAGGCTACCCGGGCAAGCGCTACTACGGCGGCTGCGAGCATGTGGACAAGGTCGAAGCCCTGGCCATCGAGCGCGCCAAGCAGCTGTTCGGTGCCGATTACGCCAACGTGCAACCGCACTCCGGTTCCTCCGCCAACAGCGCCGTGTACCTGGCGCTGATCAATGCCGGCGACACTATTCTGGGCATGAGCCTGGCCCACGGCGGTCACCTGACCCACGGCGCCAAAGTGTCGTCCTCGGGCAAGCTGTATAACGCGGTGCAGTACGGCATCAACACCGACACCGGCCTGATCGACTACGACGAAGTCGAGCGCCTGGCGGTCGAGCACAAGCCGAAGATGGTCGTGGCAGGTTTCTCGGCCTACTCCAAGACCCTAGATTTTCCACGCTTTCGTCAGATCGCCGACAAGGTCGGCGCGCTGCTGTTCGTCGACATGGCCCACGTCGCCGGCCTGGTCGCCGCTGGCCTGTACCCGAACCCGCTGCCTTACGCCGACGTGGTCACCACCACCACTCACAAGACCCTGCGCGGTCCACGGGGCGGTTTGATCCTGGCCAAGGCCAACGAAGAAATCGAAAAGAAACTCAACGCTGCGGTATTCCCCGGCGCCCAGGGCGGCCCGCTGATGCACGTGATCGCTGGCAAGGCCGTGTGCTTCAAGGAAGCGCTGGAGCCCGGCTTCAAGGCTTACCAGCAGCAAGTGATCGATAACGCCCAGGCCATGGCCGAAGTGTTCATCAAGCGTGGCTACGATGTGGTCTCCGGCGGCACCGACAACCACCTGTTCCTGGTCAGCCTGATCCGCCAGGGCCTCACCGGCAAAGAGGCGGACGCCGCCTTGGGTCGCGCCCACATCACCGTCAACAAGAACGCGGTGCCGAATGACCCGCAGTCGCCGTTCGTGACCTCGGGCCTGCGCATCGGCACCCCGGCGGTGACCACCCGTGGCTTCAAAGTGCCGCAGTGCGTCGAACTGGCCGGCTGGATCTGCGACATCCTCGACAACCTCGGCGACGCCGACGTCGAGGCCAACGTGGCCAAGCACGTGTCTGCCCTGTGCGCTGATTTCCCGGTTTATCGCTGAGCGCGGTTTTGGAGTAATGACTATGCAACGCTACTCAGGCTTCGGCCTCTTCAAGCACTCCCTCAGCCATCACGAAAACTGGCAGAAGATGTGGCGCACGCCGACCCCTAAAAAGGTCTACGACGTGGTCATCGTCGGCGGCGGCGGGCATGGTCTGGCGACCGCTTACTACCTGGCCAAGGAACACGGCATCACCAACGTGGCGGTGGTCGAGAAAGGCTGGCTGGGCGGCGGTAACACCGCGCGCAACACCACCATCGTGCGTTCCAACTACCTGTGGGACGAGTCGGCGCACCTGTACGAACACGCTATGAAACTCTGGGAAGGTTTGTCCCAGGACCTGAACTACAACGTGATGTTCTCCCAGCGTGGCGTGTACAACCTGTGCCACACCCTGCAGGACATCCGTGACTCCGAACGCCGCGTGAGCGCCAACCGCCTCAACGGTGTGGACGGCGAGCTGCTGAATGCCCAGCAAGTGGCCGACGAAATCCCGTATCTGGATTGCTCCAAGAACACCCGTTACCCCGTGCTCGGCGCCACCGTGCAACGTCGCGGCGGCGTGGCCCGTCACGATGCCGTGGCCTGGGGCTTTGCTCGCGCTGCCGACGCCTTGGGCGTGGACCTGATCCAGCAGACCGAAGTGATCGGGTTCCGCAAGGAAAACGGCGTGTGCATCGGTGTGGAAACCAACAAGGGCTTTATCGGCGCCAAGCGCGTCGGTGTGGTCACTGCCGGTAACTCCGGGCACATGGCCTCGCTGGCGGGCTTTCGCCTGCCGATCGAATCCCACCCGCTGCAAGCGTTGGTGTCGGAGCCGATCAAGCCGATTATCGACAGCGTGATCATGTCCAACGCCGTGCATGGCTACATCAGCCAATCCGACAAGGGCGACCTGGTGATCGGCGCCGGTATCGACGGCTACAACGGCTACGGCCAGCGCGGTTCGTACCCGGTGATCGAGCACACCATCCAGGCCATCGTCGAGATGTTCCCGGTGCTGTCACGGGTGCGCATGAACCGCCAGTGGGGCGGCATCGTCGACACCACGCCGGATGCCTGCCCGATCATCTCCAAAACCCCGGTACCGAACATGTTCTTCAACTGCGGTTGGGGTACGGGCGGCTTCAAGGCCACCCCAGGCTCAGGCAACGTGTTTGCCGCCAGCCTGGCCAAGGGTGAAATGCACCCACTGGCCGCACCTTTTTCCATCGACCGTTTCCACAACGGTGCGTTGATCGACGAACACGGCGCTGCGGCCGTCGCCCACTAACAGGAGAAATCCCCTATGTTGCATATCTTCTGTCCTCACTGTGGCGAACTGCGCTCCGAAGAGGAATTCCACGCGTCCGGCCAAGCGCACATCCCGCGCCCGCTGGACCCGAATGCCTGCACCGACGAGCAGTGGGGCGACTACATGTTCTTTCGCGATAACCCGCGCGGCCTGCACCACGAACTGTGGATCCATGCCGCCGGTTGCCGTCAGTATTTCAACGCCACCCGCGACACTGTGACCTACGAAATTCTTGAAACCTACAAGATCGGTGAGAAGCCTCAGTTCACCGCCAAGGCCTCTGGAGAGAAGGTATGAGCCAGATCAATCGCCTGTCCAACGGTGGCCGCATCGACCGTAATAAAGTCCTGACGTTTACGTTCAACGGTCAGAGCTACAAGGGTTTTGAAGGCGACACCCTGGCCGCAGCCCTGCTGGCCAACGGTGTCGACATCATTGGCCGCAGCTTCAAGTACTCGCGCCCAAGGGGCATCTTTGCCGCGGGCGCCGAAGAGCCGAACGCGGTGCTGCAGATCGGCGCCACCGAAGCCACGCAGATCCCCAACGTGCGCGCCACCCAACAGGCGCTGTACCAAGGCTTGGTTGCTACCAGCACCAACGGCTGGCCGAGCGTGAACAACGACATGATGGGGATTCTCGGCAAGGTCGGCGGCAAGCTGATGCCGCCGGGTTTCTACTACAAAACCTTCATGTACCCGCAATCGTTCTGGATGACCTACGAGAAGTACATCCGCAAGGCGGCAGGCCTTGGCCGGTCGCCCACCGAGAACGACCCGGACACCTATGACAACTTCAACCGTCATTGCGACGTGCTGGTCGTGGGCGCAGGCCCTGCGGGCCTCGCGGCTGCGCTGGCCGCTGCGCGCAGCGGTGCCCGTGTGATCATCGCCGACGAGCAGGAAGAGTTCGGTGGTTCGCTGCTCGATTCGCGCGAAAGCCTCGACGGCAAGCCGGCCACTGAATGGGTTGCCAGCGTCATTGCCGAATTGAAAGCCCTGCCGGACGTGGTGCTGCTGCCCCGCGCCACCGTCAACGGTTACCACGACCATAACTTCCTGACCATTCACGAGCGTCTCACCGACCATCTCGGTGATCGTGCGCCGATTGGCGTGGTGCGTCAGCGTATCCACCGTGTGCGTGCCAAGCGTGTGGTGCTGGCCACCGGTGCGTGCGAGCGTCCGCTGGTGTATGGCAACAACGATGTGCCGGGCAATATGCTCGCGGGTGCGGTGTCTACCTACGTGCGTCGCTACGGCGTGGCACCGGGTAAAAAGCTGCTGCTGTCGACCAACAACGATCATGCCTACCGCGTTGCGCTGGATTGGTTCGATGCGGGCCTCACCGTTGTTGCGGTGGCCGATGCGCGCCACAACCCACGCGGGGCTCTGGTTGAAGAAGCTCGCGCCAAAGGCATTCGCATCCTCACCGGCAGCGCCGTGATCGAGGCCCGTGGCAGTAAGCACGTGACCGGTGCCCGCGTGGCAGCCATCGACGTCAAGGCGCACAAAGTCACCAGCCCCGGCGAGTGGCTGGACTGCGACCTGGTCGCCAGCTCCGGCGGTTACAGCCCGGTGGTGCACCTGGCCTCGCACCTGGGCGGCAAGCCGACCTGGCGTGAAGATATTCTCGGGTTTGTACCCGGCGAAGCACCGCAAAAGCGCGTGTGCGTGGGTGGCATCAACGGTGTCTACGGCCTTGGCGACTCCCTCGCCGATGGCTTTGAAGGCGGCGTGCGTGCGGCCAGCGAAGCCGGTTTTGCCCCGGTTGAAGGCACGCTGCCAAAAGCCTTGAGTCGTCTTGAAGAACCCACCCTGGCGCTGTTCCAGGTACCCCACGAAAAAGCTACCGCACGGGCGCCAAAGCAATTTGTCGACCTGCAAAACGACGTGACCGCCGCCGCCATCGAACTGGCCACCCGCGAAGGTTTCGAGTCGGTGGAGCACGTCAAACGCTACACCGCGCTGGGCTTCGGCACTGACCAGGGCAAGCTGGGTAACGTCAACGGCCTGGCCATCGCCGCCCGTTCGTTGAACGTGACCATCCCGCAGATGGGCACCACCATGTTCCGTCCCAACTACACGCCGGTGACGTTCGGCGCCGTAGCGGGCCGTCACTGTGGGCATATCTTCGAGCCGGTACGCTACACCGCGCTGCAAGCCTGGCACGTTAAGAACGGCGCCGAGTTTGAGGACGTTGGCCAGTGGAAACGCCCCTGGTATTTTCCGCGTAACGGTGAAGACCTGCACGCCGCCGTGAAGCGTGAATGCCTGGCGGTGCGTGACAGCGTCGGCCTGCTGGATGCCTCCACCCTCGGCAAGATCGACATTCAAGGTCCGGATGCCCGTGAGTTCCTTAACCGCATCTACAGCAACGCCTGGACCAAGCTCGATGTGGGCAAGGCGCGCTACGGCCTGATGTGCAAGGAAGATGGCATGGTCTTCGACGACGGCGTGACGGCCTGTCTGGCCGATAACCACTTCCTGATGACCACCACCACCGGCGGCGCCGCCCGCGTGCTGCAGTGGCTGGAAATCTACCAGCAGACCGAATGGCCGGACCTCAAGGTGTACTTCACCTCGGTCACCGACCATTGGGCAACCATGACCCTGTCGGGCCCCAACAGCCGCAAGCTGCTCAGTGAAGTCACCGACATCGACCTGGACAAGGACGGCTTCCCGTTCATGACCTGGAAGGAAGGCCTGGTGGGCGGCGTGCCGGCGCGGGTGTTCCGTATCTCGTTTACCGGTGAGCTGTCGTACGAAGTCAACGTGCAGGCCGACTACGCCATGGGTGTGCTGGAAAAGATCGTCGAGGCCGGCAAAAAGTACAACCTGACCCCGTACGGCACCGAGACCATGCACGTCCTGCGCGCTGAGAAGGGCTTCATCATCGTCGGGCAAGACACCGACGGCTCGATGACCCCGGACGACCTGAACATGGGCTGGTGCGTTGGCCGTACCAAGCCGTTCTCGTGGATCGGCTGGCGCGGGATGAACCGTGAAGACTGCGTGCGTGAAGAGCGCAAGCAGTTGGTGGGGCTCAAGCCGATCGACCCGAACGTGTGGCTGCCGGAAGGCGCGCAGTTGGTGTTCGATCCGAAGCAGACGATTCCGATGAAGATGGTGGGTCACGTTACCTCAAGTTATGCGCATAACTCCCTGGGCTATTCGTTTGCCATGGGTGTGGTGAAGGGCGGCTTGAAGCGCATCGGTGAGCGGGTGTTCTCGCCGCAAGCGGATGGCAGCGTGATCGAAGCCGAGATTGTGTCTTCGGTGTTCTTTGACCCCAAAGGTGATCGGCAGAACGTCTGACACCTGATCGTTCCCACGCTCTGCGTGGGAATGCATTCCGGGGCGCTCTGCGCCCCAAGGGCGGACGCAGAGCGTCCATGGCGGCATTCCCACGCAGAGCGTGGGAACGATCAACAGAATTCAGAACAGGTGCTTTATGACAGCAGCCAATGTTTACCAACAACGCCCCACCACCGGCGCCAAGGCCGAGTCGTCGCTGCACCATGCCGACCTCGCAAGCCTGGTCGGCAAGGGCCGCAAGAACGCCGGCGTGACCGTGCGTGAAAAGAAACTCCTCGGCCACCTGACTATCCGTGGCGATGGCCACGACGCCGCCTTCGCCGCCGGCGTACACAAGGCCGTCGGTATCGAACTGCCCGGCCCGCTGAGCGTGGTCTTCAAAGGTGAAACCAGCCTTCAGTGGCTCGGCCCGGATGAGTGGCTGTTGATTGTGCCGAGCGGTGAAGAGTTTGCCGCCGAGCAAAACCTGCGCGCCGCCCTGGGCGACCTGCATATCCAGATCGTCAACGTCAGCGGCGGCCAGCAGATTCTTGAACTGAGCGGCCCGAATGTGCGCGATGTGCTGATGAAGTCCACCAGCTACGACGTACACCCCAACAACTTCCCGGTCGGCAAAGCCGTGGGTACGGTGTTCGCCAAGTCGCAACTGGTGATCCGTCATACGGCTGAAGACACCTGGGAACTGCTGATCCGTCGCAGCTTCTCGGATTACTGGTGGTTGTGGTTGCAGGATGCCTCGGCTGAGTTCGGCCTGAGCGTTGTCGCATGATGATCATTCCCACGCTCCGCGTGGGAATGCATACCGGGACGCCCCGCGTCCCAAAAGCGGACGCAGAGCGTCCATGGCGGCATTCCCACGCAAAGCGTGGGAACGATCAGCCTGAGGAGTGACCCATGAGCCGCGCACCCGATACATGGATTTTGACCGCCGACTGCCCCAGCGTGCTCGGCACGGTGGACGCGGTCACCCGCTACCTGTTTGAGCAAGGCTGCTACGTCACCGAGCACCATTCGTTTGATGACCGCCTCTCGGGTCGTTTTTTCATTCGTGTTGAGTTCCGTCAGCCTGACGGCTTTGACGAGCAGGCGTTCCGCGATGGCTTGGCCAGCCGTGGTGAAGCCTTTGGCATGATCTTCGAACTGACGGCGCCGAACTACCGGCCCAAAGTGGTGATCATGGTCTCCAAGGCCGATCACTGCCTCAACGACCTGCTGTATCGCCAGCGCATCGGCCAGCTGTCGATGGACGTAGTCGCGGTGGTGTCCAACCATCCCGATCTGAAGCCCTTGGCTGATTGGCACCAGATTCCCTACTACCATTTCCCCCTCGACCCCAACGACAAACCGTCCCAGGAGCGCCAGGTGTGGCAAGTGGTGGAAGACACCGGCGCCGAACTGGTGATCCTTGCGCGCTACATGCAAGTGCTGTCACCAGAGCTGTGTCGCAAGCTGGACGGCAAGGCCATCAACATTCACCACTCGTTGCTGCCGGGCTTCAAGGGCGCCAAGCCTTATCACCAGGCGTACAACAAGGGTGTGAAACTGGTGGGCGCCACGGCGCATTACATCAACAACGATCTGGATGAAGGGCCGATCATCGCCCAGGGCGTGGAAGTGGTGGATCACAGCCACTATCCCGAAGATTTGATTGCCAAGGGGCGGGATATCGAAGGGCTCACATTGGCGCGGGCGGTGGGGTATCACATCGAGCGGCGGGTGTTCTTGAACGCCAATCGCACGGTGGTGCTCTGACTGACGCCTTCGCGAGCAAGCCCGCTCCCACATTCGACAGCATTCCAAGGTTGGAACCCGATCCACTGTGGGAGCTGGCTTGCCTGCGATGAGGCCCTTACAAGCAACACAAGAAACAGCATCTGTACCCGAGCACTTAACGCGCTGCCCCAAGGGGCAACGCAGTTCCATAAAAACAACAGCGAGGTGAAAGCATGTCTGGTAATCGTGGTGTCGTGTATCTCGGCAACGGCAAGGTCGAAGTACAGAAAATCGACTATCCCAAAATGCAGGACCCCCGTGGCAGGAAGATTGAGCACGGCGTCATCCTGCGCGTGGTCTCCACCAACATCTGCGGCTCCGACCAACACATGGTGCGTGGGCGCACCACGGCCCAGACCGGCCTGGTGCTCGGTCATGAAATCACCGGTGAAGTCATCGAGAAGGGCAGCGACGTCGAGAACCTGAAAATCGGCGATCTGGTGTCCGTGCCGTTCAACGTCGCGTGCGGCCGCTGCCGTTCTTGCAAGGAACAACACACCGGCGTCTGCCTGACCGTCAACCCGGCCCGTGCCGGTGGCGCCTACGGCTACGTGGACATGGGCGACTGGACCGGCGGCCAGGCCGAGTACGTGCTGGTGCCGTATGCCGACTTCAACCTGCTGAAACTGCCGGACCGTGACAAGGCCATGGAGAAAATCCGTGACCTGACCTGCCTCTCCGACATCCTGCCCACTGGCTACCACGGCGCTGTTACTGCCGGCGTCGGCCCAGGCAGCACTGTCTACATCGCGGGTGCCGGCCCGGTGGGTCTGGCGGCTGCCGCCTCCGCTCGCTTGCTGGGTGCAGCGGTGGTGATCATCGGCGACGTCAACTCGATCCGCCTGGCCCACGCCAAGGCTCAGGGTTTTGAAGTGGTCGACCTGTCCACCGACACCCCGCTGCACGAACAAATCGCCGCGCTATTGGGCGAGCCCGAAGTGGACTGTGCCGTTGACTGCGTGGGCTTCGAAGCACGCGGCCACGGCCACGACGGCGTCAAGGCCGAAGCCCCGGCCACCGTGCTCAACTCGCTGATGGGCGTGGTACGTGTGGCAGGCAAGATCGGTATCCCAGGCCTGTATGTGACCGAAGATCCAGGTGCTGTCGATGCCGCCGCAAAAATGGGCAGCCTGAGCATTCGCTTTGGTCTGGGCTGGGCCAAATCCCACAGCTTCCACACCGGGCAGACGCCAGTGATGAAGTACAACCGCCAACTGATGCAGGCGATCATGTGGGACCGTATCAACATCGCTGAGATCGTCGGCGTGCAGGTGATCAGCCTTGATGATGCGCCACGTGGCTATGGCGAGTTCGATGCGGGTGTACCGAAGAAGTTTGTGATTGATCCGCACAAGCTGTTCAGTGCGGCGTAAAGGCAAAGCAAACAAAGGGCGACCCGCGGGTCGCCCTTTGTTTAACAAAGACGCGCATCATTCTCGCGATGAGCTGCCAAGGCTCACCTGCCCGGGTGCAAGACCAAAAACTTCTACGCCCTCGGCGTTGGCATGGCCCACCTCTACGATCCGGCGTTCAATCGGCTGGCCCTCGCCTTTACGGTAAATCACGACCATTTCACTGCCTTCCTGGCTTATCGCTTCGGGCGCCACGATGATGGCCTGTTCATTGTGGTAGGCCGTGATGTTCAGGCGTGCGCTCATACCGGGACGGATACGCTTGGCCTGTCCTGGCGTCAATGCCGCCACGCTCAGTGTGACGGGAAACAGTGCACTGTCACCGGGGTCATCGCTGGGCAAGGCCAGGTTGCCGACCGCTTGCACATGGCCAAGCAGCGGCTCGCCGAGAAATCCATCACCCAGGATTTCAACGCGCTGTCCCGGTTGCAGCTGGTTGATATCCAGCTCGGATGCCGTAGTGACGATCTTCAGTGTTTCGGTATTGGCCAAACCCAGCAGAGCCTGATTCTGACTGACCCTTGAGCCGGTCTGTACGAGAGGCGTTACTTCGGCCCCTTGTGCGGCATTTACAGGAACAATAACGCCGGTGAACGGTGCTACCACGACTTGTTTGGCAATCAACCGTTGCAGCTGTTCGTACCTCACCGTGGCATTGGTCAGCTCCATTTCGGCAATCTGCCGAGCCTGCCCTTTCCCTTCGTCTAATAACGCGTTCAGCTCGTTTTGAGCGCTGCTGCGTTCAAGTCGTTGCAACTTCGTTTGCTGCTCCAGTTCGTCAAGTTCGTTGCGCGCAATAATGCCGCGTTCGAACAGATGGCGGTTTTCTCGTAGCCTGCCTTCCAGGTTGCTCAGTGAGATGTCGGCGGTGCGTAACGCACGACGCGCTCGTGTGACTTGAGTGCCATTTTCCCAATTGTTCAACTCGTGCACGGTTCGTTGGGCTTTGAGTTGCCCGGACAGGGCTTCGCGTAACTGCAGCTCGATCAGCGTAGGGTCCATGCTCAGAAGCGCTTGGCCTTTCTGTACCCACTGGCCCTGTTCGGCTTCGAGGGACTGGATAACGCCTTCGAATGGTGCGTTGAGCACTATGGTTTGGATAGGCTCGAATTTTCCGACCAGGCCGATATGTAGTGTCATTGGCTTGGTTTGCACGCTCACCCATTGCGGTGCGGGGGGCGGCGCAATCGCAACTTTTTTCACGATCAATGCAGCGCCAATCAACGCTATCAGCATCATCGAACCTATGCGCCAATAGTGCGAGTGACAGGCCTTTTCAGTGTGGGCCTTCAAGTGCAATCTCCCATTTTTCCAAGGTCATGCCGAGGGTTTCGTCCAATTGCGTCTGGGCGTTCAGATAAGCGATGAGTGCGTTGATACGTGCATTTTCCGCATCGCGCAGATCGTTTTCGAAACTGATGATTTGAAAATTGCTGGAGCGCCCGACGCTGAGTTTTTCGCGCTCGATGTCCAGCTTGCGCGTGGACAGTTCGTTGGCACGCAGGGCGATTTCATATTGACGCCAGCGGGTGCCCAGTTCGCGCACTACGTTGCTGACGTTGCGTTCCAATTCTTGACGGGCGTCGGCGATTAGCAACTGCTGTTGTTCTACATTGATACGCGCACGTGTCTGCGCTTGGCGGGTGCTGATGTCGCCAATGGGGATTTCCAACTGAAGGCCGGTATAGCTTTCCCAGCGCCGAGCAGAGCCGGTGCCTGGGTGCTCACGCACCTGACTGGCACCTGCCACCAGAGAGAGGTCCCAGCGAGCGGCATCCTTGGCGAGGATCATGTCCAACGCGGCCTGCTGGCCATTGAGCAATGTGGAGAGGTACTGAGGTTGCTGAGCTTGCGCCAGGTGAATGGCTTGTGGCAGATCGACCTCCAGGGGAGTTGCCTGTACGGCCTCGGTGGCCTGAATGTTCGTGGACAAATCCAGTGCCAGCAGGCGCAGCAGGGCGAGGCGTTGAATATCTAGCTGGTTTTGCGCTTCTTCGACACTCAGTTCCTGGACGGCGATGTCAGCTTCGGTCTGCACGATTTCAAATTGAGCCATGCGCCCGGCGTTGATCAGTGCTTTGTTCACCGTCAACAAGGCCTGCGCCCTTTGAAGCGACGCCTGGACGATGCCCAGTTGCTCCTGAGCCCTGATCAGCTCCCGATAGGTTGTGATGATGGTGGAGACCGTTTGAGAAATATTCGCCTTGAGGTTCAGGCGGTTGGCTTGCTCTGACAGTCTTGCGAGCCGCAGGGGGGCGGTGGTGACATCCGGGCCGGATCCGCGCAATAACGGTTGGATTATTTCCAGGTTTATCCCGTCGCTGCGCAGGTGGCCCACCTGCTCGGAATGGTTGAGCTGCTGGGTCCATCCCACGTTCAAGCGCGTGCCGTACTGTCCGAGCAACGTAGCCGTGGGGGTAAGTGCGAGTTGACGAGCTTGGTCTTCGCTGCTTCTGATGTTTGTGTATTCACTCTTGAGCAAGAGTTTTGGCTTGAACGCGTCCTCAGCCACGCGCAGGTCGAATTTTTGGCCCTCCCTTTGCAAGTAAGCGCTGCGTATTTCACGGTTGTTGCGCAGGCCAAGGTAAAGGGCATCCGCCAGACTCATGCCGATAGTCTGCTCGCTTAACAGCGAGGAGGCTTTGGCATTCTGGACACACAAGAAAAACGCTGCGGTCAGCACCAAGTATCTACTCGTCTTCACGCAGCGCTTCCACAGGTTGTAGCCGCGAGGCGGAAAGGGCGGGGTAAAGCCCAAAAAACATACCGACTACTATCGCGCTGCCAATGCCCAACGGCACCGACATTGGCGACAGCGCGAAGCTCCATCCCGATACACGGGCATAAATGAGGGCCAAGCCGACGCCCAGGATGGCTCCGGTAAGTGCTCCCAAGGTGGTCAAGGTCAGTGCTTCGATCATGAACAGGTTGCGGATATCGCGGGGACGAGCGCCCATGGCCATGCGCAAACCGATTTCTCGGCGCCGTTGCGCGATGCTCATCAGCATGACGTTCATCACCCCGACACCACTGGTGATAAGCGAAATGCCAGCGAGGGCGGCTAGCAGATAGGTGAAGGTTCGATTCTGTTGGGACAGGCCGTCGATGATCTGCTGGGGGACCAGAACGTCGATGTCCTGGCCGGGAAATAGCTGTCTTAATCCGTGTTTGAAGTCGGACGCCACGCTACCAATAGGACGCGCGCCCGGAGCACGTGCGAAAACGTGGGTGACTGGCGCCCAAGCTTGTAGTCGGCTGACACCTTGCAGTGGAATAAACATGGAGGTGTTGGGGTCGAACGGAGCAATCGCCGACGCAAACCGTGGATGCAGAACGCCTATGACTTGGAACAGTGCATGTTGCACTCGTAGTGTGTCGCCTATGCGCACCGGCGTGCCAGCGCTGGAGAGTTCATTGGCGAGCTGGCGGCCTATCACTGCATGAGTGGCTTGGTCATCGAATTCGCTCAGAAAACGCCCTTCATGCACTTCCAAGCCCAACGCCTGTTTCAGTGGGGGCGTTGAGCCGATCAGTTGGATAGAAATGTCGCGCCCCTTGAACGTCACTGAGTTGCCCATCAGGGCAACGGGTGCAATGTTCACTAAATCAGGGACTTTATTGCGCAGTTGAGTAATGCCTGCGGGCAGCGGCGAGGCTTGCCTCGTATCTGCGGCATTTGAAACCTGTGCAACTAGTGTATCGACACCCATTCCCTGGAAGATTGCAGCGGCTTCTTCGGCGGCGTTGTGACCGATATTGATGAGGGCGACCACCGAGCAGCTCCCCATGACGACGCCGAGAAGGGTGAGCACTGCGCGTTTGCCCAAGGTCCGCAGGTTGGTTCTGACGTCATGTATCAGGTCGCGAAAAGTTTGGCTCCCGCCGCTCATCAGTTCTGACACGGTTCGTGCTCACGCAGGGTTCGGTCCTGAACGAAGATTTGTCTGTCCAGGCGCGCGGCGATGTCTAAATCATGGGTGACGACAATCAGCGTGACGCGGTGCTCACGATTGATTGCCAGCAACAATTGCAGAATGTCGTTTGCCGTGCGGCTGTCCAGATTGCCAGTGGGCTCGTCCGCGAGAATCAGGGAAGGCTCCCCCACGAGAGCTCGCGCAATTGCGACTCGCTGTCGTTGGCCGCCAGACAGATCGGCGGGTAGGTGATGTGCCCGGTGGCTGAGGCCGACCTGGTCGAGTCTGTGCATGGCACGCTGCAGGGCTACTCGCCGGCCAAGGCCACGGTAGGAGAGAGGCAAGGCGACGTTGTCCAGTGCGCTGAGGCGTGGCATCAGGTTGAAGTTCTGGTAGATGAAGCCTAGGTGTCGGTTGCGTAACACGGCCAGTTGATCCGGTGTCGCCTTGGATGTGTCGTGTCCGTAAAACTCATACCGCCCTTCATCAGCCCGGTCCAAGAGGCCGAGTATGTTAAGTAATGTGCTCTTACCTGAGCCCGAAGTGCCAAGCACGGCACAGTGGTCACCTGCGTTTATCTGCAAGTTTATGTTCTCAAGAATTGAGATGGGCTGTTTGGCAAGTTGATAATACTTGCATACGCCCTGCAGCGAGAGGGCGAGCGGGGGGGCAGGGATCACGAGCATTTGAAGTTCAGGATGTTCGATAAAAGAGGCGGGATGGCGACAATGTATTTGACTGTTCGCATGCAAACAACAAACCGTGTGCGAGTTGTCTTTTCATTTGGCTAGGTGCCTGACGCCGGTGCTTTTGTAAATGCAAGAGCACCAGCGGCGAACAATCAGCGGCTTAGATCGAGATAAAGCATCTAGGGTCGGACCCGGACTTATCAAATATCATCTCAATTTCCGCACTTCGCAAACCGGGGTTATAGTTGGCCATTTTCAAATCATGCCATTGCCTGTCCTGCTTCATGGCATCTGCTGACTTTGTCACGCGGGTTCCATTTCGGCTGACGGTCTTTATATTGACATTGGCTTTGCTTCTGTCGGTGTGCCCGTCGGTTTTCACAATTCGGTACCTGTCTACGCGCACGTAATGTATGGTACTTCCGCTACCGGCAATAACGCCTTGAACGTAGCCGACAAACTTCCCAGTGCTGCATGAATGAGAAAATGCTGATTCAGTGACAGCTTGATTTGAGAAAGAGTTTCCAATCGGAACAGTGATGGTGCCGATAGCGCTCGCTAACCCGCTCGCACTTGCAACGGCCGGAAGGCCGAACAGCGCAATTGCAAGTAGTCCGGGTTTTAAGAAGGATTTAAACATGTCGTTCTCCGAAAAATTCATTGCTGTTTTCGGCACTTCGTGAGGGGCCTGGCCCGTGGCTTGGTTGTTGTTAGAACGGGTTGGCTGCAGTCTGATAGTTTTCTATTGTTAGTTAAGTAGGACTTGTCTGAGGTTTGCTATTTCCAGCAAACCCGCTTCTACAGGTTCTTTGGAAACTGCCAGTTGATGCGCAAGCAAACAAAGGGCGACCTGCGAGTCGCCCTTTGCATCACTTAAGCGCCGTCAACCGCAAATAGGGATCGGCCACCTCACCGTTTTTTATCAAACGTTTTCCACCGTAATCACAGTGCACCTTACCGTCGCGCACGTTGATGGCTTCTGCCTGCAGTGCGTATTCCGGGTCCAGAAAATCATCGTTGGTCCCGGCGGTTTGCCCCGTCCATGTTTTGCCTTGGGTTTGGGCTGAATACTGATAGCCCTCGCCATAGGGCGGCGGCAGGTCGGGGTCTGTGTAGGGTTTTGAATGGATGTCGCTGACGGCAGGGCATTGGCCCGTGTCGACGGCTGCGTTGCTGGCTGGCAGGTTGTAGGCGGTGACTAGGGAAAAGAGATTAGGTACCCATCCGATCATCGTTATAACTCCTTGTCCACGAGGTAGTCCTCCCTGCTCTGCGTTGGGAGGCCGATCTGGGTGGGGCGTTACACGGGTTAGGTTCCTTGGAAGCTGCTACAGCAGGTTACGGGACATGCAACGGGTCGGCCGGTGAGTCTGCAAATGAGACCATCTCTGGGAGCAGGCTCGCCCGCGAAGGCGATGTGTCAGTCACTGCATTATCGCTTTCGCAGGCAAGCCAGTTCCCACATTTGATCTTTGTTGCTTTGAACATTGCGTTCGCTTAACAGATCGGCATCAGGGCAAGCCCACTCCTACATTTAAACCGAGTGTCAGCCGGTGATTAGCGCGTGGCCAGGGCGCCTTGGTAGACCGTCGGCCCTGTCGGTTGCTTGCTCACCGAGCCACCCTTGGTTTCCGAACTCACCATCAGCTCCACCGGCTTGCTGATGCTTTCTTGCTGGCGCGGATTCAGGCCGATGATGCCTTTGCCATCCTCCGGCAGCAGGCCAAGGGATACCGGTGTGCCGTCTTTGGGAATCGCCCAGAGTTCAAGGCTTTGGTCCGGTGCTGGCGCCGTGGAGGCAATCGGCTGCACTTCCAGGTAATCCTTGTGGGCCATGATTTGTGCGGCTGGCTGCTGGGTCGTGGTCACCAATGTCGCCGCGGATTTGACGCTGTCCTGGGTGTAGAGCGCGCCGCCGATACCGGCAACCACTACCGCACAGGCGCCGATGAACAGGCGAGGGCGGCTCCAGAACGCAGGCTTGTGCTCAATCACTGGGGGTTGGATCGCAGTCATAAGTCTCTTCTCGACAAATTTTGTAGTCAGTTCATGGACCCGCTTATCCCCGATGGGTTCCTCAGGGGCTCCGGAACAACCGACGGGATACCCAGTCCAACGCCTGCGTTTACCCCTATACCCAGAGGTTGTTTCGATGAAGATTTCACGCGGTTTTGCCCTGTCCTGCCTGTTGACCGTGGCCGCCGGCCCGGTGTTCGCCGCAGGTTTCAGCCTTGGCGATGCAGCCAATGCCATTTCCGGCATGCAGGGTGGCAACAACAAGGCTGCCGCCGCCGCGCCCACCTCGGAGACGGCCGACCTGCTGACGGCCTTGACCTCGCAACTGAACATCACCCCCGAGCAAGCAGTGGGCGGCACGGGCGCCATGCTGGGCCTGGCCAAGAACAAACTGAGCGGCAATGACTTCTCGCAGTTGAGCAGCACTGTACCGGGCCTCGACAAGTTGTCAGGTAATAACGCATTGGGCAGCCTCGGTGCCCTGAGCGGGATGCTCGGCCAAACCGGTGGCAGCAAGACCAGCGGCCTGGACGGCCTGTTGGGCAACGTGAAAAGCACCAATGACTTGAACACCGCCTTCAGCGCATTGGGCATGGACAGCGGCATGGTCGGCCAGTTTGCCCCGGTGATCCTGAAATACCTGGGAGGCGAGGGCGCCAGCAGTTCCGTGCTGGGCAAATTGGCTCAGGCCTGGGGTACCGGCAGCTAAGGCTCTTGGCGCAGTTGTTCGATGCGCGCATCCTTTTCCATCCAGAGCTGGTTGACCCAGTTCTGGACGGTCTGGCGAAACGCCGGATCGTTCTCGTAATCCCCTTGCCACAACGCCGGGTCCAGTTCGCGGGTACGGATATCCACGATCACCTTCGGCACTGCGCCGCTGATCAAGTCCCAGAACCCCGGAATCTTTTGCTGCGGATATACCACGGTCACGTCGAGGATCGCGTCCAGTTGTTCGCCCATCGCCGCCAGCACAAATGCCACGCCGCCCGCCTTGGGCTTGAGCAATCGGGTAAACGGTGACGCCTGCTGCTTGCGCTTGGCCTCGTTGAACCGCGTGCCCTCCAGGTAATTGACCACCGTGACCGGCTGGCGCTTGAACAGCTCGCAGGCCTCTTTGGTGATTTTCAGATCCTGCCCCGCCAGCTCCGGGTGCTTGGCCAGGAATGCCTTGGTGTAGCGCTTCATGAAGGGGTAATCCAGCGCCCACCAGGCCAGGCCGAGGAAGGGCACCCAGATCAGTTCTTTTTTCAGGAAGAACTTGAAGAACGGCGTGCGCCGGTTCAGCGCCTGGATCAGCGCCGGGATATCCACCCAGGATTGATGGTTGCTGATGACGAGGTAGGAGGTGTCCCTGCGCAGGTCCTCACCGCCGCGAATATCCCATTGGGTTGGAATGCACAGCGAGAAGATCAGCTTGTCGATCTCGGCCCAGGTCTCGGCGATCCACATAACCGCCCATGAGGCATAGTCACGCGAGCGCCCTGGCGCCACCAGCTTGAGCAGGGCGAAGACCATCAAGGGGCCGATCAGGATCAGCGTGTTGAATAACAGCAGCAGTGTAACCAGACAGCCGGTGAGCAGGCGGCGCATAAGCAACTCTTGGAATTCTGTGGGCGGGCCATGATAAGCAAGGTGAGTCTAGAGGCCAAATCGCAAATTGCCCGACGAATGTTTCACACTGTGCGCGATATGCTCGGTCATCCAACTAAGTGCTGTGTTTGCGGTCTAGACTCCGCCCACTTCTTTCGAGGAAATCCTGCCGTGAAATTGCTCCTTGCCGCGTTCGCCCTGGTTGCTGTGCCTGTCATGGCCGCCGAACCGACCCTTTACGGTCGCTACGAATACATCCAGTTGCCGGAGATCGGCCAGACGTTCAAGGCCAAGATGGACACCGGCGCGCTGACCGCCTCGCTGTCGGCGCGCGACATCGAAACCTTTCAGCGCGACGGCGATGACTGGGTGCGCTTCCGCCTCGGCGGTGAAGACGCGGGTAACAAGGTCTATGAGCACAAGGTGTCGCGCATCAGCAAGATCAAGAGCCGCGCCGACGAAGATGATGACAAGGACGAAGCCAGTGTGGCCAAGCGCCCGGTGATCGATCTGGAGATGTGCCTGGGCGACGTCAAGCGCACCGTCGAGGTCAACCTCACCGACCGCAGCAGCTTCAACTACCCGCTGCTGATCGGCGCCAAGGCCCTGCGTGAATTTGGCGCTGCGGTAAACCCGGCACGTCGCTACACTGCCGACAAACCGGACTGCTGATTGAACCCATGCCGCACATCCTGATTGTCGAAGACGAAGCGGCAATAGCCGACACGCTGATCTTTGCCCTGCAAGGCGAGGGCTTCACCACCACCTGGCTGACGCTCGGCCAGGCGGCGCTGGAACATCAGCGCCTGACCCCGGCCGACCTGATCATTCTCGACATCGGCCTGCCGGACATCACCGGCTTTGAAACCTGCAAGCAATTGCGCCGCTTCAGTGAAGTGCCGGTGATGTTCCTCAGCGCACGGGATGCTGAGATCGACCGGGTGGTAGGGCTGGAGATCGGTGCCGACGATTATGTGGTCAAGCCTTTCAGCCCGCGGGAAGTGGCGGCGAGGGTCAGGGTGATTCTCAAGCGGGTCGGCCCGGGTGTGGCGCCAACCCTGTTCCAAGTGGATCTGGAACGCATGCAGATTCTCTATCGCGGCCAACCCTTGAGTCTCACGCGTCATGAGTTCCGCCTGCTGCAAAGTCTGCTGGACCAACCCGAGCGCGTGTTCAGCCGCGAGCAACTGCTGGACGCGGTGGGCGTACCCTTTGATGCCGGTTACGAGCGCAATATCGATAGCCATATCAAGAGTGTGCGCAGCAAACTCAGGAGCGTGGCGGCGGATGCCGAGCCGATCCAGACCCATCGTGGCCTTGGCTATAGCTACAGCCCGAGACACAGCTGATGCGTCTTGGGCTGCGGATTTTCCTGGTGTATGCGCTGTTTATCGGCCTGACCGGCTACTTCGTGCTCAACACCGTGATGAAGGAAATCCGCCCCGGCGTGCGCCAGTCCACCGAAGAAACATTGGTGGACACCGCCAACCTGCTGGCTGAAATCCTGCGTGCAGACGTTAAAAACGGCACCCTCGGCCAGAGCCATTGGCCCGAGCTGCTCAAGGCCTATGGCAACCGTCAGCCGGGTGCGGTGATCTGGGGGCTGCCGAAAAACCAGGTCAACCATCGCATCTACGTGACCGACGCCAAGGGCAGGGTATTGCTCGACTCCAGCGGTGAAGCGGTGGGCCAGGACTATTCGAAATGGAACGACGTGTACCTGACCCTGCGTGGCGAATACGGTGCGCGCTCCACCCGCAGCGATGCAGACGACCCCACCTCATCGGTGATGCACGTGGGGGCGCCGATTCGCGATAACGGCCAGATCATCGGCGTGGTCACGGTGGCCAAGCCCAACAGCTCGTTGCAACCCTACGTGGATCGCACCGAGCGGCGCCTGCTGTGGTACGGCGCCGGGCTGGTCACCCTGGGGCTGCTGCTGGGCGCGCTATTGTCATGGTGGCTGACGGCGGCCCTCAGGCGCCTTACCGCCTATGCCGAAGCCGTGAGCGAGGGCCGCCGCGCCGAGTTGCCGCATTATCGCGGCGGCGAGCTCAAGCAGTTATCCACCGCCGTGGAACACATGCGCACGCAGCTGGAAGGCAAGGCTTACGTAGAGCGCTACGTGCATACGCTGACCCATGAACTGAAGAGCCCGTTGGCGGCGATTCGCGGTGCAGCAGAGCTGTTGCAGGGTGACATGAGCCGCGAGCAGCAGCAGCGGTTTGTCGGCAATATCGACAGCGAAAGTGCGCGCCTGCAACAGTTGATCGAACGCCTGTTGAACCTGGCCCAGGTGGAGCAGCGCCAGGGTCTGGAAGAGCAGTCGAGCATTCCTTTGGCAACGCTGGTTGAAGATGTGCTGAAGGCTCAATGTGCACGAATCGAAGGCGCCGGCTTGCAGGTGGAGCAGGCCATTGCTGGCGATGTGAAGGTGTTTGGTGAGCCCTTCCTGTTGCGCCAGGCCCTGGGCAACCTGCTCGACAATGCTCTGGACTTCACCCCACCCGGCGGCACGCTGCGGTTTAGCGCCCAGGTGCAGCATCACGATGTGCAGGTCAGCCTGTTTAACCAGGCCAAGGCGATTCCCGATTACGCCTTGCCGCGCCTGAGCGAGCGGTTCTACTCGCTGCCACGTCCGGCCAGCGGGCGCAAAAGTACGGGCCTGGGGCTCAACTTTGTCGAGGAGGTGATGAAGCTGCACGGCGGCTCGTTGCAGATCGGCAACGTACCGGGCGGCGTGCAAGCGGTGCTGCATCTCCACACAGTCTCCACATTGCCCACATAAATCTCCCATACCGACTGGGCAGACTCTCCCCATCAAAACAGGGAGAGACCCATGAACCGCAACCTGCTTTTCAAATTGGGCGCGATTGCGCTGCTGATCCTGCTGTTGCTGATTCCATTGTTGATGATCAACGGCATCATCAGCGACCGCCAGCAACTGCGCGACGGCGTACTGATGGACATTGCCCGCAGTTCGAGCTTTGCCCAGCGCCTCACCGGGCCGGTGATGGTGGTGCCGTATCGCAAGACCGTGCGTGAGTGGAAGCTCAATGAAAAGCTCAACAAGCGCTACGAAGAAACCCGTGAAGAACGCGGCCGTCTGTATTTCCTGCCGGACCGGTTTGAGCTCGACGGCAAGGTGCAAACCGAACTGCGTGCGCGGGGCATTTACCAGGCGCGGCTGTTCCATGCCGACAACCGTATCAGCGGGCGTTTCGACTTGCCGGCGCAGTTGGGGATCACCGAAGACTTTGCCGACTACCGCTTTGAGCCGGCGTTTCTGGCGGTGGGCATCAGTGATATTCGTGGTATTGAAAACGCGCTGAAACTGGAGCTGGGTGACCAGCGGCTGGAGTTCTCGCCAGGCTCCCAAGTCGACTGGCTGGGCGAGGGCGTGCATGTGACGCTGCCGGCGCAGGACGGCAAGAAACCCGCCGTGCTGGAGTTCGCCTTCGACCTGCGCCTGCAAGGCACCGAGCAACTGCAAGTGGTGCCGGTGGGCAAGACCAGCCAGGTATCACTGGCGTCCAACTGGCCGCACCCGAGCTTTGTCGGCAACTTCCTGCCGGCTCAACGTGAGGTGACCGACCAGGGCTTCAGCGCCAATTGGCAGACGACATTCTTCTCCACCAACCTCGAACAAGCCCTGCAGAACTGCCTGGACGGGCAAGGCTGTGAAGACTTCAGCAACCGCAGCTTTGGGGTGAACTTCATCGACCCGGTAGACCAGTACCTCAAGAGCGATCGGGCGATCAAATATGCGCTGTTGTTTATCGCCCTGACCTTTGCCGGCTTCTTTCTCTTCGAGGTGCTCAAGAGTCTGGCGGTGCACCCTATCCAGTACGCCCTGGTGGGCGTGGCGCTGGCGTTCTTCTACCTGCTGCTGTTGTCGTTGTCCGAGCATCTGGGCTTTGCCCTGGCCTACCTGATATCCGCCAGCGCCTGTGTGGTGTTGATCGGCTTCTACGTATGCCATGTGCTGCGTAGCGTCGCCCACGGTGTGGGGTTTTCGGCCGGGCTGGCGGCGTTGTATGGCTTGCTGTACGGCTTGCTCAGTGCCGAGGATTACGCACTGTTGATGGGCTCGCTGCTGCTGTTTGGCCTGCTGGGTACGGTGATGGTGCTGACGCGCAAACTGGATTGGTATGGGGTGGGCAAGCGTAAGGTGGGGGAAGTGCAATGATCGGGCTGCGCGAAGATCAGCGGATGAAAGCGAGGATGGTCAACTTCCTCAATCACACCGCCTCTCACTGTAGGAGCGAGCTTGTGGTGGCGAGCAAGCTTGCTTGCGCTGGGGTGCGAAGCGCCCCTGATAAAGCCGGCTCCAGCTGCGCTGTCGAGCGGGAGCAAGCTCCCTCGCCACAACAAACTCGCTCCTGCAGGGGACTGGTCAAACCGGGGGTTGGGTCTGCTGCATCGAAGCCCGCTGGCTGACTTCGGCGTACCAGGCGGCGAGCTTGGGAGTGTCCGAGCGCCACTGAATATCCGGGTGGCGAAAGTCGATATAGCCCAGGGCACAGGCCACGCTGATGGCGGCGACGTCAAAGTGGCTGGCCAGTTCGGCAATGGCGTCCCGCTCCAGCTCGGCGAGGGCGCGGCGGATCTTGTTGCGCTGCTCATCCAGCCAGGGAGCCCAGTGTTTTTCTGGCGGACGCATGGCAGTCTCGTAACGTAGCAGCACGGCGGCATCCATGATGCCGTCAGCCATCGAGGCCAGGGTCAGGCGCCGCCAGCGGGCCGAGCCGTCGCGGGGGATCAACGGGTTGCCGACATGCTGGTGGTCGAGGTAGTCGAGAATCACCCGGCTGTCGTGCAATACCGAACCGTCGGCCAGGCGCAGGGCCGGGATCTTGCCCACGGGGTTGCCTTGCAGCACTTCGGCATCCGGGTTGACCGGCGTGGGCAGGCACGCGTGCAGGGCCACACGATCCTGCTGGCCGGTCTCGATCAGCAGCACGCGCACTTTACGCACGAAGGGCGAAGCGGGGTTGTGGAACAAGGTCATGCTGGGGGCGGACATGGGCATTCCTCTGTAGGAGCGAGCTTGCTCGCGAATAACGCCAACGATAACGCAGCTCGCCTGGTTTAACGCGGTGCTCTCAGGTTTTTCGCGAGCAAGCTCGCTCCTACAGTAGTTTGTAGACGGCAATGGCCGCGGGTATGCCCAGCCCGATCCAACTCAACGAATCCCACCACCCATCGCCCAGCAACGCCGCAAACAACCCGGCGGCACTGAGCAGGCCGATCCCCAGCGGTATGGCAAAGACCTTCCAGAAATTCGACTGCCGTGGCTTCATACCTTGGCCGCCTTGCGCCGTACGATCCATAAGTAAATGCCGCTCACCAGCACGATGATGGTCAGCACATCCAGCACCGCCCACAAAATCTTCATCGGCATGCCGCCGTAATCACCGAAATGCAGGGGTTGGGACATGCCCATGGCATCCATGTACCACGGCCGTTCGGCGATGGCGGTGACGGCCAGGGTGCTGGCGTCGATCAGGACCGGGGTCAGCAAATGGGAGGTCAGGTGGGTGCTGCCCTTCATGAACACGGCGTAGTGATGTTCGCTGGAAAAACGCGTGCCGGGGAAGGCGATAAAGTCTGGCTCCATACCCGGAGCGGCCTTGGCGGCAATGCTCAACAGCTCCGTGGCGGGCGCGCGTTGGGTCAGTGGCGGGGCGTTCTTGTAGGGTTCGATCATGGCGCTGAGGCTGTCCTCGCGCCACGCCGCGATGATCAAGTCGGCGCAGGCGCTGATCACGCCGGTTACCCCCACTACCAGCGCCCAGGTCAAAGTGACCACGCCGATCAGGTTATGCAGGTCGAGCCAGCGCAGGCGAGTGGACTTGTCCTGGCGCACGGTGGCGAACTTCAAGCGACGCATGAAGGGCAGGTACAACACCGTGCCCGAGATAATCGCCAGCACAAACAGAAGGCCCATGAACGCCAGCAACAACTTGCCGGGCAGGCCGGCAAACATATCCACATGCAGGCGCAGCAGGAACAGAGTGAAGCCCCCATTGGCAGACGGCATTTCGACGGTTTCGCCAGTGCGTGCATCGAGCATGAAGGTGTGCGACGAGTTCGGCTCAGTACCGGCTGTGGCCGCCATGATCGCGATCACGCCGTTATTGTCGTCTTCGTCCCAGGCAAGGTACTGCATGGCCTCGCCGGGGCGATGGGCCTGGGCTTTGGCTACAAGCTGCTCAAGGTTGAGCCGGGGCGTATCGGCAGGCATCTGCGCCAGTTCGGGCTCATTGCCCAGCAGGTGGTCGATCTCGTGGTGAAACACCAACGGCAGGCCGGTGAGGGCGAGCAGCAGCAGGAATACGGTGCAGATCAGGCTGGTCCAGGTGTGGATGAAGGACCAGCGGCGGATGGTTTTGCTTTTCATTGTCTAGCCTTCAGATGCACCAAAGCCGCCTTGTTGGGCGGCCTGGTGGTTAGCTCAGCTGATTACCACTGGTAGGTGGCGCTGGCGACGACGCTGCGTTGGTCGCCGAAGTAGCAATAGGAGCCATCACAGGTGGAAATGTAGTCTTTGTTGAACAGGTTGGTCGCGTTCACTTTCACCGATGCGCCCTTGAGGCTGTTGTCCAGGCGACCGAGGTCGTAATGCACGGAGCCGTCGAACACGGTGTAGGCGTTGGCCTTGCCGGCCCAGGTATTGGCTTGGTCGCCATAGGTATTGCCGGTGTAGCGTGCGCCGAAGCCGATACCGAAACCGTCGAGGGCACCGGTGTGCCAGGTGTAGTCGGTCCACAAGGACGCTTGTTGGTTAGGCATCAGTTGCAGGCGGTTGCCTTTGTACTGACCTTTTTGCACCTCGGACTTGGCCAGGGTGTAGGCCGCGATGACCTTGAGGTTTTCGGTCACATCAGACACGGCTTCCAGCTCCAAGCCCTTGACCTTTACTTCTCCGGTCTGGTCGGTCACGGAGGCACCACCGGACTGGAAGCTGGTGACTTGCACGTTCTTCTGGGTCAGGTCGTAGACCGCCGCACTCAGCAGGGTGTTGGAGCCGGGTGGCTGGTATTTGATCCCCAACTCCCACTGCTTGCCTTCCGTCGGCTTGAACGACTGGAGGGGGTCGACGCTGGCGTTGCTCGCAGGCTGGAACGACTCGGCGTACGAGAGGTAGGGGACGAAGCCCGAGTCGAACACATAGCTCAGCGCCGCATTGCCACTGAAATTCTTGCTGCGGTCGGTATTGGTCGCGTCGTTCTTGTTGAAGTAGGTGGTGCCCTGGTGCACCCAGTCTTCACGACCACCAAGAGTCAGGCGCCAGTTGTCCAGGGCCATCTGGTCCTGCACGTAAAGGCCGGTCTGCACGGTTTTCTGGTTGTAATCGTAGAACGCGGTGGAGCGCGCCGGGCGCACGATCGGCTGGCCATAGACCGGGTTAAAGATGTTCGTGGTGCCACCGTCGCCGAAAATCGCCAGGTACGAGGTGTCGGTGCGTTGATGATCCAGGCCCAGCAGCACGGTGTGGGAGATGTCGCCAGTGGCGAAGTCAGCCTGGAAGTTGTTGTCCACCGCGAACTGGCTGATGTCCTCGTCCACATTGGTCGAAGAGCGGCTGATGTCGCCATTGGCATCGGCGGGGGAGAAGGCAAACGAGCCTACCGTCAGTTGCTGGAACGCCAATTCGGATTTGGTGTAGCGCAGGTTCTGCTTGAATTGCCAGGTATCGTTGAAGCGGTGCTCGAACGCGTAGCCCAATGCGTAGTAGGTGCGGTCGTAGAAGTCGTAGTCCGGGTCGCCGAGGTTCTTGTGGTGGGAAACCTCGCCTAGCGGTGATTTGATTTTGGTGCCTTGGATCGGCAGGAACTGGCTGGTCGCCCCGGTATCGTCACGGGTGAACTGTGACAGCAAGGTCAGCTTGGTATCGGTGTCGATATTCCAGGTCAAGCTCGGTGCGATGTTGTACCGCTTGTTGTCGATGTGATCGACCTGGGTACCGGCATCGCGTACCACGCCGCCAACGCTGTAGAGAAACTGGCCCTCATCATCGATCTTGCCAGTGCTTTCGAAATTGATCTGGCGGTAGTTGTCACTGCCGTATTGCATCTGGATGGCGTGGCTCGATTCAGCGCTGGGGCGGCGGCTGACCATATCCAGCAGGCCGCCCGGAGGGGTCTGGCCATAGACTGACGAGGCCGGACCGCGCAGCAGGGCGAGGCGGTCGAGGTTCCAGGTTTCGGCTTTCGGGTTGGCGTACACGCCACGGGGCAGTGGCAGGCCATCAAGGAATTGCGTCGGCTCGAAGCCGCGTACGCGCATCCAGTCGTAACGGGTGTCGCTGCCGTAGCTGGCAGACACGATACCGGGCATGTATTTGACCGCATCGTCGAGGTTCTGCACGTTACGGTCCTGCATTTGCTCGCGGGTGGCTACCGAGATCGAGCGTGGTGCCTCGACCAGCGCGGTATCGGTTTTGGTGCCGGCGGCGGTGCGCTTTGCTACATATCCCTCCACCGGCCCCCAAGCGCTTTCATAGCTGCCTTGGCCGGTGATGTTGGTGGTCGGCAAGGCAACGACGCCTTCCGGGACCGGCATCAGGGTGTAAGTGCCCGCACTGCTCTGCTCCAATTGCAACCCCGTCCCCCGCAACGCTTCCCGCAACGCGCCCTGCGCATCGAACTGGCCTTTGACCGGCGCCGAGGTCTTGCCGGCGGCGAGTGCGGGGTTGAGGGTCAGCGCCAGGCCGGCCTGGCTGGCGATCTGGTTCAGGGTGGTGGCCAGGGGCGCAGCCGACAGGTTATAGGCGCGCACGCTGGAGGCTTGTTCGGCGGCGATCAGCGGGGTGCTGGCGAGCGGGGCGCTGAGGGCGATCGCCATGGCTAACAGGCTGGGGCGCAACAAGGTGTCTAGCGTGCGGGACATAAGGGTGGCTCCTGAATGGAAATATTTCTCAATTGCCTAGGTGCCGAGCGAGAATCGAAAAGTGATAGGGGTGAATGAAAATATTTTTCGCAGGTGTGCTTGAGGGTGTGATCGTTCCCAAGCTCCGCGTGGGAACGCCTCGTGTGACGCTCTGCGTCACGGCCTGGGACGCAGAGCGTCCGGGCTGCATTACCACGCGGAGCGTGGGAACGATCAAGCCTAAGGCTTACCCTTGACGGTCACCCACCACGGCGTGTGCTGCTCGATCTGCACCGGCAAAGTCGGCAACAGCGCATTCAATGCCAACGTGGTGTCGTGCAGCGGGAAACTGCCGGTGATGCGCAGGTCGGCCACGTTCTTATCCACCCCCAGGTAGCCGGTGCGATAGCGCGCCAATTCCTCGATCACATCCCCCAGCCGAGCGTTGTCCACTACCAGCATGCCGCGGGTCCAGGCATCGGTGGCGGGGGTGACGGCCAACAGTGGCCCGAGCCCGTCGCTGCGCATCAGCACTTGCTGGCCCGCCTTGAACACTTGTTCCTGGTGCAGCGCCTCGGGCTGGGCGGCCACGGCAGACTGCAACACACTCAGGCGCGTAGCGTCGTCTTCGCGCTTGACGATAAACCGGGTACCCAGCGCCCGCAGGCTGCCGTCGCGGGTTTGCACGTAGAAAGGGCGCGAATCGTCGTGGCCGGTTTCGACGAGAATTTCGCCTGCCTGCAACACGATCAAGCGGCGTGTTTCGTCGAAGCGCACATCAATGGCGCTGTGGGTGTTGAGGTTTATTCGCGTGCCGTCCGCCAGCTTCAGCGTGCGCTGTTCACCGGTGGCGGTGCGCTGGTCGGCCAGCCAATAGTGAATAGGCACGTAACGCTCACCGGCAAACAGCGCCAGGCCGCACACCAGCACGATACTGGCCAGGCCCCGGCCCAGCTTGAGCACGCGCTGGCGAATGCCGTGGCGCGACTGCAGCAGCGCCGCCCGAGCCGGGCCCGAGGCCACACTGAAACGCTGGTCGAGCATGCCCAACTGGCGCCAGGCGCGAGCGTGTTCCTCATCGCTGGCCAGCCACTTGCTGAACTCTTCCTGTTCCACCGCGCTGCCGTCGCCCGAGTCGAGGGACAGTTGCCAGGCAATCGCGGCATCCAGCACGCGCGACGACACCGGTTTGGAGCCGATCGCGGTCACGACGGCTCGCCATACAGTGCGATGTAGCACTGGCGAATGCCCTGGGCCAGGTATTGGCGCACGCGCGGCACCGAAACCCCCAGGCGCTGGGCGATCTCGGCATGGCCCAGGCCGTCGAGGCGGTTATAGAGGAACGCGGCGCGGGCCTTGCTCGACAACTTGCCGAGCAGGCGGTCGATGGCCTTGAGGTCTTCGAGGATCAGTTGCTGGGCTTCCGGCGAAGGCTGTTCGTTTTCCGGGATCAGCATCAATTCGGTGAGGTAGGCCTGTTCCAGGGCCGCACGACGGAAATAGTCGAACAGCAAACCCTTGGCGATGGCCACCAGGAACGCCCGCGGTTCGCGAGGCTCGCGCAACTCGTCACGGCCCAGCAGGCGCATGAAGGTGTCCTGGCTCAGGTCTTCGGCGCGGCTTGGGCACCCCACGTTGCGTCGCAGCCACGCCAACAGCCAGCCACGGTGGTCGCGATATAACGCACCAACAAGCTCACTGCGTGGGGTATGGACCGACGACAAGGCATCACCGAATAAGGTTTAAACTAACGAGAATTATTCGCGATTGTGTCAGAGGCGTAGGGTGGGCGCAATTGGCGTCTGTCGGGTGATCGTTCCCGCGCTCTGCGTAGGAATGCATCCCGCGATGCTCCGCGTCGGGCGCAAAGCGTTAAAGGGAAGGGGACTGCTTGCGTCGTTTCCATTGGGCCAAACGCTCATACAGCGCCTGGGGCGTATCGATCTGTTGCTGCCGCGCCCGGCTGAACAGGATCAACATCAGCTCCGCCGTCGCCAGTGCATCGGCGCTGGCATGGTGGCGTTCGCCGGCCTGTAGCCTGAAGTGGTTGAGCCAGTCGTCCAGCCCGGCTTCGCGGATATGCGCCTCTGGGCATAACAGCGGGGCCAGGTCTGCTACATCCATGAACGGATGGGCCAGGCGATAACCCAGGCTGTCCTTGAGCGCCCGGCACAGCATGTGTTGATCAAACGGCGCATGGAAGGCCAGCAGCGGACTGTCGCCCACGAACGCCATGAAATCCAGCAACGCCTCGGTCGGGTCGCTGCCAGCGGCGATTGCACTGGGCCCCAGCCCGTGGATCAGCACACTGGGGCTGAGCTTGGTGTCGGTGCGCTGCAGGGTGCGTTCGAACAGTTGGGAGAAATCCACCGCACCGTCTTCGATGACCACGGCGCCGATGGACAGCACCTGGTCGCGGTGAAGGTTCAGGCCGCTGGTTTCCAGGTCCACCACTACCCAGCGCTGGCTGCGCAATGGGCCGTTGCCCACTTCGGCGGGCTTGGGTAACTGTTCCAGGCGCTGCTGTTGCGCAGCGTTGAGCCCAGGTTTTTTGGCACGCAGCCAGCCAAACAAACTCATAGCTGATACCGCAAGCTCAGGCTGCTTTGCAGGCGTTGGGCCTGGCGCAGGGACTCACGCAGGATGCGCCGGTCCAGGTGGTTGAGGCTGTCGGGGTCGACGCGGTTGGAATAGGGCAGGTTCTCGCGGGTCTGCAATTGGTGCTGCTGCATGCGGGTCTGCTGGATAAAGTGGTAGGCCTCTTCATAGGCGGCGCCATCCAGGGGGTCGATCACGGCCTTGTCCACCAACTGGCGCAGGCGTTCCAGGGTGTTGTTGGCGTGGATGCCATTGGCCAGGGCCAACAGGCGCGCGCCATCTACAAAAGGTGTAAGGCCCTGCACCTTGAGGTCGAGGGTGGCCTTTTCGCCATGTTTGCGGGTCAGCACGAACTCGCGGAAACGCCCCACCGGCGGGCGCCGCAGTAGTGCATTTTCGGCCAGCATCCGTTGGAACAAGCGGTTATCCGCCACCTGATCGAGAATGCCCTGACGCAGTTGCTCGCACCCGCGCTCGTCGCCCCATACCACGCGCAAGTCAAAATAGATGCTTGAGCCCAGCAGGTTTTCCGGCGTCGCCTCACGAATGAACGCGCCGAAGCGCCGCGCCCACTCCACGCGGGACAAGCACAGCTCGGGGTTGCCGGCCATGATATTGCCCTTGCACAGGCTGAAGCCGCACAGCGCCAGGCTTTGGTTGATGTGCTGCGCCAGCGGTAGCAAGCGCTCACGCCTTTCGGCGGCTTCGACGGCGTCCTTGGCCTCGAACAGGATGCCGTTGTCCTGGTCGGTGTACAGCGTTTGTTCGCGGCGGCCTTCACTGCCAAAGCACAGCCAACTGAAGGGCACGCCGGGGTCGCCTTTTTCCGCGAGGGTCAGCTCGATCACCCGGCACACGGTGTGGTCGTTGAGCAGCGTAATGATGTGGGTGATCTGGGTGGATGAGGCGCCATGGGCGAGCATGCGCTCCACCAACTGGCCGATTTCACCGCGAATCGCCACCAGGTTTTCCACCCGGGGCGCGTTGCGGATGGTGCGGGCCAAGTGCACCAGGTCCACACGCTGCAAGGAAAACAAGTCACGCTCGGAGACCACGCCACACAGGCGCTGGTCTTGCACCAGGCACACATGGGCGATATGCCGCTCGGTCATGGCGATGGCTGCGTCGAAAGCGCTGTGCTCCGGGCTCAAGTAAAACGGCGCCTGGGTCATGTGCCCGGCAATGCTCTGGCCGAAGTCGCTGGCGCCATCGGCGACCACCTGACGCAGATCGCGCAGAGTGAAGATGCCCAGGGGCGCCTTGTGTTCGTTGACGATCACAATGCTGCCGACCTGTTGTTCGTGCATCAAGGTCACCGCTTCGCGCAACGGTGTGTGCGGGCTGCAGGTGACCGGGTGGCGCATGGCCAATTCACCCAGGCGGGTATTCAAGGAGTATTGGGTGCCGAGGGTTTCCACGGCTTTTTGCTGTACCTGCTGGTTGACCTGGTCGAGCAGGCTGCTGACCCCGCGCAAGGCGAAATCACGAAACGGGCTGGACAGCGCGAACAGCTTGATAAAGGCCGGTTTGTTCAATTGCAGGCAGAAGGTGTCTTCAGCGGCTTTGTGTTCTGTACGGGTCGCGCGCTCACCCAGCAAGGCGGCGAGGGGGAAGCATTCGCCGGTGGCGATTTCAAAGGTGGTGTCCGCCGAGTCTGGACGCTCACCCACGACCCGGCCCTGCTTGACGATATAAAAGTGCTCGACCGGGCCGCCCGACGGTTTGAGGATGCTGTCGCCGGGGCCGTAGAAACGCAGTTGGCACTGCTCCACCAGGAAAGCCAGGTGCGCCTGTTCCATCTGGTTGAACGGCGGGAAGCGTTGCAGGAATTGCAGGGTGCCGTGGATGTTCTGCAACACAGCGGTTTTACCCGCCTGTGCGAATGCATCAGCTTTACTCATAACAGTGACCGCAGTGTTTTTGTCGTTATCGTGCTGCATGGTCGACTCCTGCGCAGTGGGTGCCCATTGGACGTAAGTCTAGGTCGAGGAGTACCGCGCAAAACTAGGGAAAAACCTTACATGACAATCGTCCAAAACCCGTAGAAAGCCCACTAGGCAAACTTTCCGACGAAGTGCACATTGTTCGCCCTTCCGCAGATGTCTGACGAGTGTGCTGGGAGATTGATGAGAACTGCTGAGAAACGTATGTCCGACCACGATATTTTGAGTGATGCCGAGCGCGAGGCGCTGAGCGCCGTGATGCTGGAGCCCGATTTACCCCCCCAACGCGTTTTGATCGTGGACGACGACAAGGACGCGCGTGAATTGCTGGCGGAAATCCTTGGGCTCGATGGTATTCGCTGCATGACTGCCGAAAGTGGCGAGGCTGCGTGGGATTTGTTGAAGACGAGCAGTTCCATCGGTTTGCTGATCACCGACCTGCGCATGGCGCCCAGCAATGGCCTGGAATTGATCCGCCAGGTGCGTGAGTCCACCCGTGCGGCGTTGCCGATCATCATCATGTCTGGAGACGCGGAAGCGCCGGATGTGATTGATGCGATGCATTTGAGCGTGGTGGATTTCTTGCTCAAGCCGATTGATAGCGTGAAGTTGGCGAAGTTGGTGAAGCGGGAGTTGGGGATGGTGCCCTGAGTGTGGGGTGACTGGCCTGGCCTCTTCGCGGGCAAGCCCGGCTCCCACATTTGAAATGCACTCCCTGTGGGAGCTGGCTTGCCTGCGATTCAGGCAACGCGGTCTAACTGACACTGATAAAAAAGCCCCGATCTTTCGATCAGGGCTTTTTCCATTACAGGCCGTTCTTGGCCTTGAACTCCCGACGCCTGCGGTGCAACACCGGCTCGGTATAGCCATTAGGCTGCTTGGTCCCTTCAATCACCAACTCCACCGCTGCCTGGAATGCGATGTTGCTGTCGAAGTCCGGAGCCAGTGGGCGGTACAACGCATCCCCGGCATTCTGGCGGTCTACCACGGGCGCCATGCGCTTGAGGCTTTCCATCACCTGGTCTTCGTTGACAATGCCGTGGCGCAGCCAGTTGGCGATGTGCTGGCTGGAAATACGCAGGGTGGCGCGGTCTTCCATCAGGCCGACATCGTTGATGTCCGGCACCTTGGAGCAGCCCACACCCTGGTCGATCCAACGCACCACATAGCCGAGGATGCCCTGGGCGTTGTTGTCCAGCTCGTTGCGGATCTCTTCCTCGGACCAATCGGTGTTGCTGGCCAGAGGAATGGTGAGGATATCGTCCACCGAAGCGCGCTCGCGTTTGGCCAGCTCGGCCTGACGGGCGAACACATCAACCTTGTGGTAGTGCAACGCATGCAGGGCCGCGGCGGTCGGCGACGGTACCCAGGCGGTGTTGGCGCCGGCCAACGGGTGGGCGATTTTCTGCTCGAGCATCGCCGCCATCAGGTCGGGCATGGCCCACATGCCTTTACCGATCTGTGCACGACCTTGCAGGCCGGTGCTCAGGCCGATATCGACGTTCCAGTTCTCATAGGCGCCGATCCACTTTTCTGCCTTCATGGCCGCCTTGCGCACCATCGCGCCGGCTTCCATGGAGGTGTGGATTTCATCGCCAGTGCGGTCGAGGAAACCGGTGTTGATAAACACCACGCGCTCGCTGGCCGCCTTGATGCAGGCCTTGAGGTTGACCGTGGTGCGGCGCTCCTCGTCCATGATCCCGACCTTGAGGGTGTTGCGCGCCAAGTTCAGCACCTCTTCGATGCGACCGAACAGTTCGTTGGTGAACGCGGCTTCTTCCGGGCCGTGCATCTTCGGTTTCACGATGTATACGGAACCGGTGCGGCTGTTCTTGCGGGTGTTGTTGCCGTTGAGGCTGTGGATCGCCGCCAGGCTGGTGATCAGGCCGTCGAGGATGCCTTCGGGTACTTCGTTGCCGTCTTTATCGAGGATCGCGTCGATGGTCATCAAGTGACCAACGTTGCGCACGAACAACAGCGAACGGCCGTGCAGGGGCACGTCGCTGCCATCCACGCCGGTGTAGACGCGGTCAGGGTTCATGGTGCGGGTGAAGGTCTGGCCGCCCTTGGCCACTTCTTCGGCCAGGTCGCCCTTCATCAGGCCGAGCCAGTTGCGGTAGATCACCACTTTGTCATCGGCGTCGACGGCGGCGACGGAGTCTTCGCAGTCCATGATGGTGGTCAGCGCGGCTTCCATCAGCACGTCTTTGACGCCTGCGGCGTCGGTTTGGCCGACTGGGGTGCTGGCGTCGATCTGGATTTCGAAGTGCAGGCCATTGTGCTTGAGCAGGATCGCAATCGGCTCGGCCGCAGGGCCCTGGAAACCGATCAACTGGGCATCGTCACGCAGGCCGCTGTTGCTGCCGCCTTTGAGGCTGACGATCAGCTTGCCATCGACGATTTTGTAGCCGGTGGAATCGACATGGCTGCCGGCGCTGAGCGGTGCGGCCTCGTCGAGGAAAGCGCGGGCGAAGGCAATGACCTTGTCGCCACGCACTTTGTTATAGCCCTTGCCCTTCTCGGCGCCGTTGGCTTCGCTGATGGCGTCGGTGCCATAGAGCGCGTCGTACAGCGAGCCCCAGCGCGCATTCGAGGCGTTGAGGGCGAAGCGGGCGTTCATCACCGGCACGACCAGCTGTGGGCCGGCCATGCGTGCGATCTCATCATCGACGTTTTGGGTCGAGGCCTCAAAGTCTGCGGCTTCTGGCAACAGGTAGCCGATGTCTTGCAGGAAGGCTTTGTAGGCCACCGGGTCATGGGCCTGGCCGGCGTGGGTCTGGTGCCAGGTATCGATCCGCGCCTGGAAGTCGTCGCGTTTGGCGAGTAGGGCTTTGTTCTTCGGGGCCAGGTCATGGATGACCTTGTCGGCACCGGCCCAGAACTGGTCGGCAGTGATGCCGGTACCGGGAATGGCTTCGTTGTTCACGAAGTCGAACAGGACTTTGGCGACCTGCAGGCCACCGACTTGAACGTGTTCAGTCATTGCTTGCCTCACTCTGCGGAGCTTATGCGCTTTTTCAGATTTTCATTATGTAGTGCACGGTTGGGCATACTACATGATGACTTGCGGTTGTGAAAATTAGACTAAATACGTCGTTTAGCGACCCACTTTGGTCGTACGGTCACAGCGGAGAACAGGATGTTCTCAAAAAACTATTGGATTGTTCCAGATAAATATCAAAATGGTACACGATTTGTCTGTGAGAGCTGGCTTGCCTGGGATGGACGTTAACGATCACGCGTACCTTCTGGATATACGCGGCATGTCTATAATCGAGGATCAACCAACCGAGGGACTGCGCCATGGACCATCTTGTACTCACTATTATCGCCGCCGACAAACCCGGCCTGGTTGAACGCATCGCGCAGAACATTGCCAGTCATGGTGGTAACTGGCTGGAAAGCCGCATGGCGCACATGGCCGGGCAGTTTGCCGGGATCCTGCGGGTGAGCGTGCCGAGCGAGCAGCGACAGGCATTGGTGGGGGCATTGGAGGATTTATCCACCCATGGCATTCGCGTGTTGGTGGGTGAGGGCAGCAGCGGGCAGGCATCGGCGTCCAAGCCGATCCTGATGACCCTGGTGGGCAATGACCGCTCGGGCATCGTGCGTGAGATCACCGCGCTGCTGAGCCAGCAGGGCGTCAACCTGGAACGCCTGAGCACCGATGTGCGCCCGGCGCCCATGAGCGGTGATCCGCTGTTCAATGCCGAGGCGTTGTTGCAAGTGCCGGCCACGCTGTCGCTGGAAACCCTGCAAGAGGCTTTGGAAACCTTGGCCGATGATTTGATGGTGGAGTTGCGTCAGGAGGAATAACGATCCACAAGGTTATGCAGGGAAATCTTGCATGGGCCTGTGGATAACCTGTAGAGACCCGACGCCAGGCCACGCCCGCCGGCCTTCTGCGTAAGTTGAGCAAAAAACGAGCAGTTTCAAGGGCTTGTGCACAAATGGCGGGGATCAGGTTGTGGATAACCTTTGGGTGGAACGCTGCAAGCCACGAAAGCCGTGGCTTGCAGAGGTTTGTACGTTATTTGATCAGCGTTTGCGCACGGTCAGCCAGGCATCCAGGCTGTACACCACCAACCCGGCCCAGATGAAGGCGAAGGCGATCAGGGTGCTCGGCGCCAGGTGTTCACCGAACAACAGCACGGCTTCGAGCAACACCAGCGTCGGCGCCACATACTGCAAAAAGCCCAGGGCGGTGTAGGGCAAGTGCCGTGCAGCGGCGTTGAAGCACACCAGGGGAATCAGCGTCACCGGGCCTGCGGCCACCAGCCACCAGGCCTCGGAGGTGCTCCAGAACGCCAGTTGCGCGCTGTGGGCGGTCGGGTTGAACAGCAACCAGGCGACGGCAATGGGTACCAGCATCCAGGTTTCCACCACCAGGCCTGGCAGCGCCTTGACCGGCGCCTGCTTGCGGATCAAACCGTAGAAGCCGAACGTCAACGCCAGCGCCAGCGACACCCACGGCAGGCTACCGACTTGCCACACCTGCTGCGCCACACCTACCGCTGCCAACCCCACCGCCACCCATTGCAAACGGCGCAGTCGCTCGCCGAGGATCAGCATGCCCAGCAGCACATTCACCAGCGGATTGATGTAGTAACCCAGGCTCGCTTCGAGCATGCGCCCGGTGTTCACCGACCACACATAAGTCAGCCAGTTAGCGGCGATCAACGAACCGCTGAGAGCCAGGATCGCCAGGCGCTTGGGGTTGTCGCGCAGTTCGCGAAACCAGCCGGGATGTTTCCACACCATCAGCAACAGCCCACCGAACAGTGCCGACCACAATACGCGGTGCACAATGATCTCGGCGGCGGGCACGCTGGCGATGGCTTTGAAGTAGAGCGGGAATAGACCCCAGATGACATAGGCGCTCAGGCCCAGGATGTACCCCTTGCGGGGGTTGGCGGCTTGCATTGCAGAATCCTTGCTCAGGCAGCTAACAAAGCGCAATTGTAAGGATATTTGTCAGACAACGCTCGTTCCCACGCTCTGCGTGGTAACGCCGCCTTGGACGCTCTGCGTCTGCTCTTAAATCGTGACGCGGAGCGTCACAGGATGCGCGCCCATGCAGAGCGTGGGCGCGATGATGGAACGCGTTCAGAAGAGTTTTAGCGGCTCTTCATTGAGCGCCGACAGTTGCTCACGCAACGCCAGCACCTGGTCGCCCCAATACCGCTCGCTGCCAAACCACGGAAAGCTATGGGGAAACGCCGGGTCGTCCCAGCGTCGTGCGAGCCAGGCACTGTAGTGCATCAGGCGCAGGGCGCGCAGCGGCTCGATCAGCGCCAGTTCGCGCGGGTCGAAGTCGTGGAATTCCTGATAGCCGTCCATCAGTTCCGAGAGCTGGCCGAGGCATTCCTGGCGGTCGCCAGCCAGCATCATCCACAGGTCTTGCACCGCCGGGCCCATGCGGCAGTCATCCAGGTCGACGATATGGAACATCTCGTCGCGGCACATCATGTTGCCGGGGTGGCAGTCACCGTGCATGCGGATGTTCTTGTGCGGCGTGGCCTTGTAAACCTCTTCCACACGCTTGAGCAGGTCGCGGGCCACGGACTCGTAGGCCGGCAACAGGCTTTTGGGAATGAAGTTGCCTTCAAGCAAGGTGGTGAGGGAGTCGTGACCGAAATTCTTCACCCCCAGGGCTTCGCGGTGTTCGAACGGGCGGGTGGAGCCCACCGCGTGCAAACGCCCCAGCAGTTGCCCGAGCCGGTAAAGCTGATCGAGGTTGCCCGGCTCCGGCGCGCGGCCGCCACGGCGCGGAAACAGGGTGAAGCGGAAACCTGCGTGTTCGAACAGGCTCTCGCCGTTGTGGATCAATGGGGCGACCACCGGTACATCGCACTCGGCCAGTTCGAAGGTGAAGCGGTGTTCTTCGAGGATCGCCTCGTTTGTCCAGCGCTGGGGGCGATAGAACTTGGCGATCAGCGGTTCGGCGTCTTCGATGCCCACTTGGTACACGCGGTTTTCGTAGCTGTTGAGCGCCAGAACCCGCGCGTCGCTGAGGAAACCGATGCTTTCGACGGCGTCGAGCACCAGGTCTGGGGTGAGTGTTTCAAACGGGTGGGCCATGCGAACTCCTGCGCGCAGCAGGGCGCCGCGTCCGGCCGGGTATGGTAACAGCATAGATAGGCGGTGGCTGTGCGGACGCCTTCGCAGGCAAGCCAGCTCCCACACTGGCATGTATTTACACATCGAGATGTGGGAGCTGGCTTGCCTGCGATAGCGGTCTATCAGGCGCCTACGATCCCGCCATCATCCCGCCGAATCGCCATCACCGACGACCGCGGTTTGCCATTGGGCAGGTGTTCCGGCCAGGTCGAGCCACCGGTTTCCCCTGGGTGCTGAATGCCCACGAACAATGTTTTCTGGTCCGGCGAAAAGCTGATCCCCGTCACTTCACACGCCACCGGCCCCACCATGAAGCGACGGATTTCTCCAGTGCTCGGGTCGGCGCACAGCATCTGGTTATTGCCCATGCCCGCAAAGTCGCCGGCGTTGCTGTAGTCGCCATCGGTCAGGATCCACAGGCGCCCGGCTTTGTCGAAGCCCAGGCCGTCGGGGCTGTTGAACATGTTTTGCGGGTTGATGTTGGACGAGCCGCCCTTGGGGTTGCCGGCATGCACGCCGGGGTTGCCGGCCACCACGAACAGGTCCCAGGTGAAGTCCGTGGCACCGTGGTTATCGGCGTCGGCTTTCCAGCGCAGGATCTGGCCGTAGACGTTCTTCTCCCGTGGGTTGGGGCCGCCTACCGGCTGGCCCTCTTCGCCGCGCTTGGCGTTGTTGGTCAGGGTGCAATAGACCTGGCCGTCGGTGGGGCTGACCACGATCCATTCCGGGCGGTCCATGCGTGTGGCTTTCACCACGCTGGCGGCCAGGCGCGCATGAATCAGCACCTCGGCCTGGTTGGCGAAACCGCTGCTGGCGTCGATGCCGTTTTTGCCATGGGTGAGTTCAACCCACTGGCCTTTGCCCTTGGGGTGGTCGGCATCACCGTCGCCTGCGTCGAAGATCGCCACGTACAAGGTGCCGTGGTCGAGCAGGTCTTTGTTGGCCTTAGGGTTGTTGTGGTTGATCTGATCGCGGCTGATGAACTTGTAGATGAATTCACCGCGTTCATCGTCGCCCATGTACACCACGGCGCGACCGTCACGGGTTTCGGCGAGGGCCGCGTTTTCGTGTTTGAAGCGCCCCAGGGCCGTGCGTTTGACTGGCGTGGATTGCGGATCGAACGGGTCGATTTCCACCACCCAACCATGGCGATTGAGTTCGTTGGGGTTCTTAGCCATGTCAAAGCGCGGGTCGTGCTGATGCCAGTTGATGTCTTTGCTGGCGGCCACCACGCCGTAGCGCTTCTGCCCTGCGTCGAAGGTTTGCTGCGGGTTGCTGCTGCCGAAGCAGTCGGTGAAGTTTTCTTCGCAGGTCAGGTAGGTGCCCCACGGCGTCTTGCCGTTGGCGCAGTTCTGGAACGTGCCGAGGACTTTTTTGCCGCTCTTGTCGGCGCCGGTTTTCAGCCAGTCATGGCCGGCGGCAGGGCCACTCAAACGAATCGGTGAATTGCCGTGGATGCGCCGGTTGTAGCGCGAATCCTGGACGAACTGCCAGGTGTCACCCTTGCGGCGCACTTCGATCACCGACACGCCTTCGCTGGCCAGGGCCTTGCGCACGTCTTCGGCAGATTGTGGCGCGCCGCCGTGGGCGTAGAGGTAGCGATAGTTGGTGTATTCGTTGTTGATCGCCATCAGCGCGCGGTTGTCGTCACCGGGGAATGGAAACAGGCTCATGCCGTCGTTGTTGTCGCCGAACTGTTGTTCCTGAGCCTTGGCGGTGCCATGGCCGGACGGGTCGAAAGCCGGGGCGTTCTTGTGCAGGGGCTGGCCCCAACTGATCAACACCGAAGCACTGTAGCCCGGTGGCAGGGTGATGGTGTCGCTGGTGGCGGCGGCGATGCTGGTGAACCCCAGCAACGGGCTGGCGGTAGCGGCATTCACGGCCAGGGCGCTGCGGCTCAGCAGGTTGCCGCCGAGGAACATCGCGGCGCCGCACAGGGCGCCTGCGCCGATAAAGCGACGGCGGGTCAGGCCCACCATCTGTTCAAGGTCGGTGGCTTGGTTTTCTTCTAATAGGCTCATCACAGGCTCCTTAAGGTTTTTGCAGACACCTTAAGCAGCGCTTGTGACCGAATTGTTGCAGCTTGAAGACGCGCGCCCGTTACACCGGGGTGCCAAGCAATACATGGCTGGGTGCAAACTGCACGCGGATTGGCTGGCCCTGCGCTGCATTAATGGCCTTGAGTGCGACGGGCGGCGCCAGCGCGCACAACACTTGGCCGTTGGCTAGGGCAATACGCACCTCGCTGGGGCCGTCGTCGGCGGCGAGAATGGTCTCGATCCTGCCTTCCAGGCAATTGTGTCCAAGTGTTTCAGCTTGTCCGTCCGCCAGTAATTCAAGCCACCCGGCCTTGATCAGGGCCACTACTTCCACACCGGTCTGCAGCTCCAGGCGCAGGGTGCTGTCGTGGGTGATCTGTGCGTCGAGGTGCAGGCCGCCGGCCAATTGCAGGCGGATCATGTCGTTGTGGCCATGGCTCTCTATGGTGCTGACCTGGCCGTGCAATTGGTTGCGCGCGCTGGTGCGCAGCATCAAGCGGCCCAGCAGGTTGAAGTCGCTGGCCGCTTCGTCCGAGCCAAGGATCTCGGCCTGAAGCAGTTGCAGGCGCTGATAGAGGCGCAGCACCCGTTCGCCTTCCTGAGTCAGTTTGGCGCCGCCACCGCCCTTGCCACCGATGCTGCGTTGCACCAGCGGTTTTTGCGCCAGGTTGTTCAGTTCATCAATGGCGTCCCAGGCGGCCTTGTAACTCAACCCGGCACTCTTGGCCGCACGGGTGATGGAGCCCTGCTCGGCGATATGCCCCAGCAAGGCAATACGCTGGGGGCGGCGGATGATGTGTTGGCTGAGAGGGCTGGGCACAGACATGGCAGATACGCTTGGGTGAGATGCGCCGACGTTGCCGCGCTGGCGCAGGGGAGTCAAGTCAGCTGCCGGGTTTGGGCGTACGGGCCAGGCAATACACATCCACCTGGCGCGCGCCGGCGTTTATCAACAAGCGCGCCAGGCTGTGGGCCGTGGCGCCGGTGGTGAGGACGTCGTCTACCAGCGCCAGATGTTGCCCTGCAACCTGGATGCCGGGGGCCAGTGCGAAGGCGTTGAGCAGGTTGCGTTTGCGCGTCTTGGCATCGAGGTCTTGCTGCGCCACGGTTTCATGGGGGCGTAAGAGCGCGTGTTCATCAAAGGGAATGTCGAGGGTGTGATTGAGCCAGCGGGCCAGCATCAACGCTTGATTAAAGCCGCGTTCGCGCAGGCGTTTGCGCGCCATGGGCACCGGTAGCAGGCAGTCGGGGCGCTCCAGTTCGGCGTTATCGAAGCGATGTTGCAAGTGCTGCCCCAGCAGGCGCGCCAGCAAGTGCCCTAGCGGCCAACGCGCCTGATGCTTGAAGCGGCTGATCAAGGTGTCCACGGGAAAACTGTAGGTCCATGGCGCGACCACCTGGTGAAAGGCCGGTGGCTGTTTTTGGCACTGGCCGCAGAGCAGTCCGTCCATGGGTAAGGGCAGTGCGCAGCGTTCGCACTGTTCCATCAGCCATGGCAATTCTGTTTCGCAGGCGCTGCACAGGGGCTCGTCTGATTCGATGCACTCATCGCAGATCAAACAGGTCTGTATGCTTTTTAACCAGATGTAAACTTGGTGTTTGTGCTCAGGTTGACAGTGCATGAATCTTCCTTAAATATGCCGAGCATCCGTGTCGTGCCTGTGGGTATTGCCTTTCCCGCAGCGCTTGCCAAAGCATAATCAAGGAATCGCCCATGAGCGCCAGCACCTCTGCCACCCTGCGTCACGATTGGTCTTTAGCTGAAGTCAAAGCCCTGTTCGTGCAGCCCTTCAACGACCTGTTGTTCCAGGCGCAGACCGTGCACCGCGCGCATTTCGACGCCAACCGCGTGCAAGTGTCGACGCTGCTGTCGATCAAGACCGGCGCCTGCCCGGAAGATTGCAAATATTGTCCGCAGTCGGGCCACTACAACACTGGCCTGGAAAAAGAGAAGCTGATGGAGGTGCAGAAGGTCCTCGAAGAGGCCGCACGTGCCAAGGCCATCGGCTCGACGCGTTTCTGCATGGGCGCGGCATGGAAACATCCGTCGGCCAAAGACATGCCCTATGTGCTGGAAATGGTCAAAGGCGTGAAGGCCATGGGCCTGGAAACCTGCATGACTCTCGGTCGCCTTGACCAGGACCAGACCGAAGCCCTGGCCCAGGCCGGCCTGGACTACTACAACCACAACCTCGACACCTCGCCGGAGTTCTACGGCTCGATCATCACCACCCGCACCTACAGCGAGCGCCTGCAAACCCTGGCGTACGTGCGTGACTCGGGGATGAAGATCTGTTCGGGCGGCATCCTTGGCATGGGCGAGTCTCTCGACGACCGCGCCAACTTGCTGATCCAGTTGGCCAACCTGCCGGAGCATCCGGAGTCGGTGCCGATCAACATGCTGGTGAAAGTGGCGGGCACGCCGTTGGAAAACGCCGATGACATCGACCCCTTCGATTTCATCCGCATGCTGGCGGTGGCGCGCATCCTGATGCCGCAGTCCCACGTGCGCCTGTCGGCTGGCCGCGAAGCCATGAATGAGCAGATGCAGGCCCTGGCCTTTTTTGCCGGCGCCAACTCGATCTTCTACGGCGACAAACTGCTGACCACCGCCAACCCCCAGGCTGACAAGGACATGCAACTGTTCGCACGCCTGGGCATCCTGCCCGAAGCCCGTGAAGAGCATGCCGATGAAGTGCACCAGGCGGCGATCGAGCAGGCGTTGGTGGAGCAAAAGAGCAGCGAGCAGTTCTACAACGCTGTGGTGTAACCACCTTTGGAATGCATTCCAGCTCCTCCAGTGGATTGAGTTGAACCTGTTAAATCGAGGCCAGCATGTCTTTCGATCTCGCCGCGCGCCTCGCTGTTCGCCGTGCCGACCATCTTTACCGCCAGCGCCCCTTGCTGCAGAGCCCCCAAGGCCCGCATGTGGTGGTGGACGGGCAACCGTTGTTGGCCTTCTGCAATAACGATTACCTGGGCCTTGCCAATCACCCGCAAGTGATCGAAGCCTGGCGCGCCGGTGCGTCCCGTTGGGGCGTGGGCGGTGGAGCTTCGCACTTGGTGGTGGGCCACGCCACACCGCACCATGAGCTGGAAGAAGCTCTGGCTGACTTGACCGGTCGCCCGCGTGCCTTGCTGTTCACCACCGGCTACATGGCCAACCTCGGCGCGGTCACGGCGCTGGTGGGGCAGGGCGATACGGTATTGGAAGACCGGCTTAACCACGCGTCCTTGCTGGATGCTGGTTTGCTGTCCGGTGCGCGTTTCAACCGCTACCTGCATAACGACGCAGGCAGCCTGGCCAAGCGCCTGGAGAAAGCCACCGGCAATACCTTGGTGGTCACCGACGGTGTGTTCAGCATGGATGGCGACCTCGCCGACCTGCCCGCGCTGGCCCGTGAAACCCGGGCCAAAGGGGCCTGGCTGATGGTGGATGACGCCCATGGCTTCGGCCCGCTGGGCGCCAATGGCGGCGGTATCGTCGAGCATTTCGGCTTGAGCCAGGACGACGTGCCCGTGCTGGTTGGCACCTTGGGCAAAGCGTTCGGCACCGCCGGGGCCTTCGTGGCCGGCAGTGAGGACTTGATCGAGAGCCTGATCCAATTCGCACGCCCGTATATCTACACCACCAGCCAACCACCGGCACTGGCCTGCGCCACCCTCAAAAGCCTGGAATTGCTGCGCAGCGAACATTGGCGACGCGAGCACCTCAACGCGTTGATCCGCCAGTTCCGTCGCGGCGCCGAGCAGATAGGCCTGGGGTTGATGGACAGCTTTACGCCGATCCAACCGATCCTGATTGGCGACAGCGCCCGGGCACTGCGCCTCTCGCAGATGCTGCGCGAGCGCGGCCTGATGGTGACTGCCATTCGCCCACCGACCGTGCCCGCCGGCAGTGCCCGTCTACGGGTGACATTGACGGCGGCCCACAGCGAAGCGCAGGTGCAGCTATTGTTAGACGGGTTGCAAGCGTGTTTTCGCTTGTTAGACGTCTCGGAGCCCGGCTATGCGTAATCGACTGATCCTGCTACCGGGCTGGGGCCTGGGTGTGTCACCGCTGGAACCGTTGGCCGCTGCGCTGCACGGCCTGAACGAGCATTTACAGGTACAGATCGAACCCTTGCCGGCGCTGCAGGCCAGCGAACTCGGTGAATGGCTCGATGAGCTCGATGCGACGCTGCCGGACAATGCCTGGCTCGGGGGCTGGTCGCTGGGCGGCATGCTCGCGTCCGAGTTGGCGGCGCGCCGTGGCGAGCGGTGCTGCGGCTTGCTGACCCTGGCGAGCAATCCGTGTTTCGTCGCCCATGACGGCTGGCCCCATGGGATGCCTGCTGAAACCTTCGATGCATTTCTGGCCGGCTGCCACGCCGACTCCCAGGTCACGCTCAAGCGTTTTGGGCTGTTGTGCGCCAAGGGTGCCGAAGACCCGCGCGGCTTGTCGCGGTTGTTGGTCAGCGGTGCGCCGAATACCTCCCCCAGTGTCTTGATGCCCGGCCTGGAGCTGTTGGCCCAACTGGATACGCGGGCGGCCTTGCAGGCCTTTCGTGGGCCGCAGTTGCACCTGTTTGCCGGCCTGGACGGGCTGGTGCCTGCCGAAGCCGCCAGTGACCTGCTGGCCTTGCTCCCCGATGTAGAAATCGGCCTGATTGAACAGGCCGGTCACGCGTTTCTTCTGGAAGACCCTCACGGAGTAGCCGGGGCCATCCAGGCTTTTTTGCATGAGTGTGTCGATGACTGACCTATCCCACCCGCCCTTGCCTGGGGGCTTGCCGGACAAGCGCCAGGTCGCGGCCTCGTTCTCCCGTGCGGCGGCCAGTTACGACAGCGTGGCCGAGTTGCAGCGTGCGGTCGGGCATGAACTGCTCAGCCGCTTGCCGCACGGCCTGGTGCCCCAGCGTTGGCTGGACATGGGCTGTGGCACGGGTTACTTCAGCCGCGTATTGGGCGAGCGTTTGCCCGGCAGCCAAGGTGTGGCGCTGGACATTGCCGAGGGCATGCTCAACCACGCGCGTCCGCTGGGTGGCGCCGCGCACTTTATAGCCGGTGATGCAGAACGCTTGCCGCTTACAGCTGACAGCGTTGAGCTGCTCTTCTCCAGCCTCGCGGTACAGTGGTGTGCCCATTTTGATGCGGTGCTCAGCGAAGCCCGGCGTGTGCTGCGACCAGGTGGCGTGCTGGCCTTTGCCAGCCTGTGCGTAGGCACCCTCGATGAGTTGCGCGAAAGTTGGCGGGCGGCGGATGGCCTGGTCCACGTCAATCGCTTCCGCACCTTCGAGGCTTATCAGCAACTGTGTGCGGCCAGTGGTTTGCGCGTGATCAGCCTGGAGCGAAAGCCCCATGTGTTGCATTACCCGGATGTGCGCAGCCTGACCCATGAACTCAAGGCACTGGGCGCCCATAACCTCAACCCAGGCCGCCCGGGAGGGTTGACGGGCCGTGCGCGGATTGTCGCGCTGGTAGAGGCCTACGAGCAGTTCCGCCAGGCCCAGGGCCTGCCCGCCACGTACCAGGTGGTGTATGCCGTACTGGAGAAACCGTTATGAGCGCCGCTTACTTCATCACCGGTACAGACACCGATGTTGGCAAGACCACCATCGCCGCCGGCCTGTTGCATGCGGCCAGGCTTTCCGGCAAAAGCACGGCCGCCGGAAAGCCGGTGGCGTCGGGCTGCCAACTGACGGCCCAGGGGCTGCGCAATGCCGATGCGTTGGCGTTGCTGGCCGAGTGTTCAGTACCGCTCAGTTATGCCGAGGTCAACCCGGTGGCCTTCGAGCCAGCTATCGCGCCGCATCTGGCAGCGCGCGAGGCGGGCGTCGGGCTCACGGTGCAATCGCTGCTCAAGCCGATGCAGCAGATCCTGGCACGGGGCGCGGACTTCACCTTGATCGAAGGGGCAGGCGGCTGGCGCGTGCCCTTGGCCGACCAGGCCAACCTGTCGGACCTGGCCATGGCGCTCAAACTGCCGGTGATCCTGGTGGTAGGCGTGCGTCTTGGGTGCATCAGCCACGCGTTGCTCACCGCCGAAGCCATCGCACGGGATGGCTTGCCGTTGGCGGGCTGGGTGGCAAATATCATCGACCCCAAGACCTCTCGTCTGGAAGAAAACCTCGCCACCCTGGCTGAGCGCCTGCCCGCGCCTTGCCTGGGGCGAGTGCCGAAACTCAAGCACGCCGGGGCTGGCGCGGTGGCCGAGTACTTGGAACTGGACCTGCTTGACTGATTTTGGCTATCGCTAAGGCAATATGCCATTAGTGTTTTTGACGAGCCTTTTGCCAAGATGTCTGGTTCAATCGGGCTTCACGATTCTCTAAAGGCAGGCTTACGCCATGGAAATCTCTGGAAGCAGCGCGTTTTATTCGGGCCTGAGCAGCATTCAGACCGGGCAGAACCGTGTCGACCAGGCGGCCGGCAAGATTGCCAGCGCCGCGACCACCCAGCCATCGGCCGCGCAAAGCGACCGTCTGCAAGCCAATGACCGCGCCCAAGCGTCCAATTCGGCGAGCAACATGGTGGAAATGGCCCAGGGCAAGTTTCAAATCGAGCTGGGGGCGAAAGTCGCCAAGGCTTCGGACGAAATGCTCGGTACGTTGATCGATACCTACGCTTAACGTCTCTATCGCACGCCCGCTCTCCTGTGGGAGCTGGCTTGCCTGCGATAGCATCCACGCCTATCACCTGATACACCCTGGTGGCTGCATCGCAGGCAAGCCAGCTCCCACAGTCGTTCTGCGACATTCTGCTCTGTACTTTTACCTTCCTTGAATCATGAGGCATCCCCCGCCGCAGGCCTCGCCGTGCCTGGCTGACCCGCGTCAAGACAAACGGCATCTGGCCGACGCTTGACAACCCTGGGTCGTAAACGTATGTTTCAAACACCTGTTTGACCGCCATAAAAAATCCATGCGGTTGTTCATCCCAGTTACATCAGCAGAGGTTTATCGCTATGCCTGACTACAAGGCCCCCTTGCGTGATATTCGCTTCGTTCGTGACGAACTGCTCGGTTATGAAGCGCACTATCAGAGCCTGCCGGCTTGCCAGGACGCTACCCCGGACATGGTCGACGCCATCCTCGAAGAAGGCGCCAAGTTCTGTGAGCAAGTACTGGCACCGTTGAACCGCGTGGGCGACATCGAAGGGTGTACCTGGAGTGAGTCAGGCGTTAAGACCCCAGCGGGCTTCAAAGAAGCCTACAAACAATTCGTCGAAGGCGGCTGGCCAAGCCTGGCCCACGACGTGGAGCACGGTGGCCAAGGCCTGCCGGAATCCCTGGGCCTGGCCGTGAGCGAAATGGTCGGCGAAGCCAACTGGTCGTGGGGCATGTACCCTGGCCTGTCCCATGGCGCGATGAACACTATTTCCGAACACGGCACCCCCGAGCAGCAAGAGGCTTACCTGACCAAACTGGTGTCGGGCGAATGGACCGGCACCATGTGCCTGACCGAGCCACACTGCGGCACCGACCTGGGCATGCTGCGCACCAAGGCCGAGCCTCAGGCTGACGGCTCCTACAAAGTCTCCGGTACCAAGATCTTCATCTCGGCCGGCGAGCACGACATGGCCGACAACATCGTCCACATCGTACTGGCCCGCCTGCCGGATGCACCGGCAGGCACCAAAGGCATCTCGCTGTTTATCGTGCCCAAGTTCCTGCCCAACGCCGATGGCTCTGTGGGCGAGCGCAACGCGGTCACCTGTGGTTCCCTGGAACACAAAATGGGTATCCACGGCAACGCCACCTGCGTGATGAACTTTGACGCGGCCACCGGTTTCCTGATCGGCCCGGCGAACAAAGGCCTGAACTGCATGTTCACCTTCATGAACACGGCTCGCCTGGGCACCGCGCTGCAAGGCCTGGCTCACGCCGAGATCGGTTTCCAGGGCGGCTTGAAATATGCGCGTGATCGCCTGCAAATGCGCTCGTTGACCGGCCCGAAAGCGCCGGACAAAGCCGCTGACCCGATCATCGTGCACCCTGACGTACGCCGCATGTTGCTGACCATGAAAGCCTTCGCCGAAGGTAACCGTGCGATGGTGTACTTCACCGCCAAGCAAGTGGACATCGTCAAGTACGGTACCGACGACGAAGCCAAGAAACAGGCAGATGCCCTGCTGGCCTTCATGACCCCGATCGCCAAGGCATTCATGACCGAAGTCGGTTTTGAATCGGCCAACCACGGCGTGCAGATCTACGGTGGCCACGGCTTTATCGCTGAGTGGGGCATGGAGCAGAACGTGCGCGACAGCCGCATTTCTATGCTGTACGAAGGCACCACCGGCATCCAGGCGCTGGACCTGCTCGGCCGTAAAGTGCTGATGACCCAAGGCGAAGCGCTCAAGGGCTTCACCAAGATCGTGCACAAGTTCTGCCAGGCCAACGAAGGTAACGACGCGGTTAAAGAGTTCGTTGCACCGCTGGCGGCACTGAACAAAGAGTGGGGCGAGTTGACCATGAAGGTCGGCATGGCCGCGATGAAAGACCGTGAAGAAGTCGGTGCTGCCTCGGTGGACTACCTGATGTACTCCGGCTACGCCTGCCTGGCTTACTTCTGGGCCGACATGGCACGCCTGGCCGCCGAGAAACTGGCCGCCGGCACCAGCGAAGAGGCGTTCTACACCGCCAAGCTGCAGACTGCGCGCTTCTACTTCCAGCGCATCCTGCCGCGTACCCGCACCCACGTGGCAACCATGCTGTCGGGCGCCAACAACCTGATGGACATGAAAGAAGAAGATTTCGGCCTGGCTTACTAAGCCTTACCAGGTTCTTCTAGAAACCGCCGCCTCCCTCGGGATGCGGCGGTTTTTTTGCATTTGTGTGGGAGCGCGTCTAAAAAACCGCAGTCTTGCACTCAGGGATTATGATGAGCTGCCGTTACAGTGATGGCAATGTGATACATGGCCGGTCGGTTGTGCTTAACTGATCGCTTAGCGGCACAGTGCCATCATTTGTTAGCGGGTCGGAGCTTTACCCTTGTCACGCGTGTCCGCTGTACGTTTCAGCCATTTTCTCCCTTCGCTGCTGCTGTTGCTGGCCGGGCTCTCGGCTGCGTACGTCAAGGACCTCAGCGTCTTCTTCACCTCGCTGTTCAACGTGCTGCCCACCCTGGTGCTGTTGCTCGGCGGCGCCTATTGCGCGGTGTATCGACGCCAGCGTGAACTGTTCTTGATGGTCACGGTTTACGTCGCCTATTACCTGCTGGATACCCAGACCGACTTCTACCGCGACAATGGTCGCGTGCGTGAAGACGCTGCGGTGGTGTTCCACCTGTGCTGCCTGCTATTGCCCTTGCTGTTCAGCATTTATGCGCTGTGGCAGGAAAAGACCCATCTGTTCCGCGACTTCGTCGCCCGCTGTGCGGTGCTGCTGGCGGTGGGCAGTGTGGCGCTGGCCCTGGAGCAAAGTTTTCCCCAGGCCTTGCTGGGCTGGTTGGCGGAGATCCGTTGGCCGATGCTGCATGGCGCCTGGATGAGCCTGATCCAACTTTCCTACCCGATGTTCCTGATCGGCTTTCTCACCCTGGCCGCCCAATACTGGTACCAGCCGCGGCCGCTGCACGCGGCACAACTGGTGGGGTTGCTGGGCATGTTCTGGATGTTGCCGCAAACTTTCATCCTGCCGTTCACCCTCAACATCATGTGCAGCCAGGTGATGCTGATGATCGCTGCGGGGGTGGCGCACGAGGCGTATCAAATGGCGTTTCGTGATGAGCTCACTGGCTTGCCGGGGCGACGTGCCCTCAACGAGCGCATGCAGCGGCTAGGTCGCAACTATGTGCTGGCGATGAGCGACGTCGATCACTTCAAACGTTTCAATGACACCCACGGCCACGATGTGGGCGACCAGGTGCTGCGCCTGGTGGCGAGCAAGCTGTCCAAGGTCAATGGCGGCGGGCGGGCCTATCGTTACGGCGGTGAAGAGTTTGCCGTGGTGTTTGCCGGCAAGACCCTGGATGAGTGCATGCCCCACCTGGAGGAGATCCGCGAGATCATCGCCAGCTACGACATCAAGTTGCGCAACCCGGACCGCCCCCAGGACGATCATCAAGGCCGCCAGCGCCGTGCCGGCAGCGGCGCGTCCAGTGTGTCGGTGACGGTAAGCATTGGCGTGGCCGAGCGCCAGGCCGAGCAACGCAGCCCCGACGAGGTGCTCAAATCCGCCGACCAGGCGCTTTACACCGCCAAGGGGGCGGGGCGTAATTGTGTGGTCGCCGCCGGGCAAACCCGCCGTGGCGCGGTGCGCATGGAGAGCGCTGCCGGTTGAGTAATGGCGCTGTATTCAGCAGCGCTACAGTGATTGTCCACGGCCATGGCCGGCAGTAGGTTAACCCTATCTGCTGCCGGAGACATTGCCATGCCTGAGTACAACGCTCCCCTGCGCGACATGCGCTTTCTGATCGACACCGTATTCGATTTCCACGGCCACTACGCGGCCCTGGGCGCCACGGATGCCAGCCCGGACATGGTCAGTGCGATCCTGGAAGAAGGCGCCAGGTTCTGCGAAAATGTACTCGCGCCGCTCAATCGCAGCGGCGATGAAGAGGGCTGCCATTTCGATAATGGCGTGGTGACCACTCCCAAAGGCTTCAAGCAAGCCTTTGCCCAGTATGTGGAAGGCGGCTGGCACGGCGTGGCGGCAGACCCGGCCTACGGTGGCCAGGGCCTGCCTCATTCCCTCGGCCTGGTGTTGAGCGAGATGATCGGCTCCAGCAACACCTCCTGGGGCATGTACCCGGGCCTGACCCACGGTGCGATGTCGGCCATCCACGCCCACGGCACCGACGAACAGAAAGCCACCTACCTGAGCAAGCTCACCGTTGGCGAATGGACCGGCACCATGTGCCTGACCGAAGCCCACTGCGGCACCGATCTGGGCTTGATCAAGACCCGCGCCGTGCCGCAGGCGGACGGCAGTTACGCGGTCACCGGCAGCAAGATCTTCATCTCGGCCGGCGAGCACGACATGAGCGCCAATATCATCCACCTGGTGCTGGCCAAGCTGCCGGACGCGCCGGCGGGTACCAAGGGCATCTCGTTGTTTATCGTGCCCAAGTTCCATGCCGACTCCGGCGAGCGCAATGCGGTGCACTGCGGCTCCATCGAACACAAGATGGGCATCAAGGCCTCGGCCACCTGCGTGTTGAACTTCGATGGCGCCAAAGGCTATTTGATTGGCGAGGCGAACAAGGGCCTGAACTGCATGTTCACCATGATGAACCACGCCCGCCTGGGCACGGGAATGCAGGGCCTGTGCAACGGTGAAGCGAGCTTCCAGGGCGCGATCAAGTACGCCAACGACCGCTTGCAGATGCGCTCGCTGACCGGTGCCAAGGCGCCGGAGAAAGCCGCCGACCCGATCATCGTGCACGCCGATGTACGCCGCATGCTGCTGACCATGAAGGCTTTCAACGAGGGCAACCGCGCGTTGACCTATTTCACCGCGCAACTGCTCGATACCGCGCACCTTGGCAGCGACGCTGGCCAACGCCAGGAAGCCGAGGACCTGTTGGCCTTCCTCACGCCGATCTGTAAAGCCTTCATGACCGAAACCGGCCTGGAGGTGACCAACCACGGCATGCAGGTATTCGGTGGCCATGGTTATATTCGTGAGTGGGGCATGGAGCAACTGGCCCGTGATGCACGGATTGCGCCGATCTATGAAGGCACCAACGGCATCCAGGCCCTGGACCTGCTCGGGCGCAAGGTGCTGGGCAGCCAGGGCAAGTTGCTGCGTGGGTTTACCAAGATTGTGCATAAGTTCTGCGCGGCCAATGCCGAGCATGCGCAACTCAAGGCCCATGTGGCGCAACTCAATGAACTGAACCAGCAATGGGGCGAACTGACCTTGAAGGTCGGCACGGCGGCGATGAAAAACCCTGATGAAGTGGGCGCGGCGGCCATGGATTACCTGATGTACAGCGGTTACATCATCCTCGCCTACCTGTGGTTGCGCATGGCGATCGCGGCGCACGGCCAGGACGACCAAGAGTTTGCCCAGGCGAAGCTTGCGACCTGCGACTTTTATTTCAAGCGCTTGTTGCCGCGTACGGCCATGCACCGTGCTGCGGTAGAGGCAGGGAGCGAATGCCTGATGAGTCTCCCAGCTGAAGCTTTCTCCCTGTAGGAGCGAGCTTGCTCGCGAAGAACGTCAACGATAACGCGTGCTTGCTGAATGAACGCGGCGCCTGTGAGTTTTTCGCGAGCAAGCTCGCTCCTACAGGAAAGCTTCCTTGTGTGACTGGTAAATACTTAATGGTCACGAACGGACCCTATGTGTCTGAAAAGTTGTTCGGGTACACTCGGCGTCTGTAAAACCGATCCTATCGAATTACTTTTCACGTTCTCACGAGGTTTGCCATGGCTGATTACAAAGCGCCGTTGCGTGATATGCGCTTCGTCCTCAACGAAGTGTTTGAGGTCGCTGATACTTGGGCCCAGTTACCGGCATTGGCAGACAGCGTTGACGCCGAAACCGTCGAAGCGATCCTGGAAGAGGCCGGCAAAGTCACCGCCAAATCCATTGCCCCGCTCAGCCGCGGCGGCGATGAGCAAGGCTGCCACTGGGCGGACGGCGCCGTGACGACTCCCGACGGTTTTCCCCAGGCCTACAGCACCTACGCCGAAGGTGGCTGGGTAGGCGTGGGCGGCGACCCGACCTACGGCGGCATGGGCATGCCCAAGGCCGTGTCGGCGCAGGTTGAAGAGATGATCAACTCGTCGAGCCTGGCTTTCGGCCTGTACCCGATGTTGACCTCCGGTGCCTGTGTATCGATCAACACCCACGCCAGTGAAGAACTCAAGGCCACCTACCTGCCGAAGATGTATTCCGGTGAGTGGGCCGGTTCCATGTGCCTGACGGAAGCCCATGCCGGTACAGACCTGGGGATGATCCGCACCAAGGCCGAGCCTCAGGCGGACGGCTCCTACAAGGTCAGCGGCACCAAGATCTTCATCACCGGTGGCGAGCACGACCTCACCGAAAACATCATCCACCTGGTGCTGGCCAAACTGCCGGACGCACCGGCCGGGCCCAAGGGCATCTCGCTGTTCCTGGTGCCGAAGTTCCTGGTAAATGCCGATGGCAGCCTGGGCGCGCGTAACCCGGTGAACTGCGGCTCCATTGAACACAAGATGGGCATCCAGGCCTCCGCCACCTGTGTGATGAACTTCGACGAAGCCGTGGGTTACCTGGTCGGTGAGCCCAACCGTGGCTTGGCTGCGATGTTCACCATGATGAACTATGAGCGCCTGGGCGTCGGTATCCAGGGCTTGGCTTCTGGCGAGCGGTCCTATCAGAACGCGATTGAATATGCCCGTGACCGTCTGCAGAGCCGTTCCCCGCTAGGCGCGCAGGCCAAGGACAAGCCGGCAGACCCGATCATCGTGCATCCGGATGTCCGTCGTATGTTGCTGACCATGAAGGCGGCGAACGAAGGCGGCCGGGCGTTTTCCACCTACGTGGCGACGCAGTTGGACATCGCCAAGTTCAGCGACGATGCGCAGGCGCGCGAGCGTGCCGATAACCTGGTGGCGTTGTTGACGCCAGTTGCCAAGGCGTTCCTCACCGACCTGGGCCTGGAAACCACCGTACTCGGCCAGCAGGTGTTTGGTGGTCACGGTTACATCCGCGAGTGGGGCCAGGAGCAATTGGTGCGTGACGTGCGCATCACCCAGATCTACGAAGGTACCAACGGCATTCAGGCCCTGGATCTGATGGGGCGCAAGATCGTCGGCAGCGGCGGTGCGTTCTATACCTTGTTCGCCGATGAGATCCGCCAGTTCATCGCCGCATCGGGCCCTGAGTTGGCCGAGTTCACCAAGCCGCTGGGCGTGGCAGTAGGTAACCTGGATGAGCTGACGGCCTGGGTGCTGGACCGCGCCAAGAGCAATCCTAATGAAATCGGCGCAGCCTCGGTGGAATACCTGCATGCGTTCGGCTACATGGCCTATGCCTATATGTGGGCGCGCATGGCCAAGGCGGCGTTAGGCAAGGAGGGCGAAGAGGATTTCTACGCCAGCAAACTGGGGACTGCGCGTTTCTACTTTGCCCGCCTGTTGCCGCGTATCCACTCGTTGAGTGCATCGGTAAAAGCCGGTAGCGAATCACTGTTCCTGATGGATGAAGCCCTGTTTTAAGGGGGAAGAGGGCGTGTAAGCATTCTCTTACATGACGTGCTGCTAATCGTCCTCTATCGCCACATTGGATCCACGGCTAATCTACTTCACATGGACGTCGCGCAGGAAGCGCAAAGCAACAACACGGACACGTAGGATTCTGCCAGGACGGCGGAGTGAAATGGATGTCAGGGAAACAGTCTGCAAAGCCCCGCTTCGGCGGGGTTTTCTTTTGCCCGCGAAAAAGTCAGGCGGTTGCCGGCGGGGCATTCATCACGTCTTCCAGCAGGGTACGCAGCAACGCCACCGTCGCCTGCTGGCGTTGCACATCGCGGCATACCAATCCTACTTTCAGCGGTACCCTGGGCTCGCTCAAGGGTTTCCACAGCAGCGCCTTGCTGTTGTGTTCATCCTGGGACCGCCCAGGCAGCACGGTCGCCAAGCGGGTGTGAGGCAGGCTGTCGAGAATGCCCACCATGGTATTGAGTTCCGCCTGCACTTGCGGACGCCGCCCGAGGTTGGACAGTTGGCCTTGCCAGATCTGCCTAACCTGAAACTCTTCCCCCAGCAGCAACATCGGTAATTCGGCGGCTTGTTTGAGCGAGACTTTCTTGAACTCGCGCAACGGATGATCTTCGGGTATCACCACCTTCAACTCGTCTTCATACAGCAGCACGCCATGCAGGCCCGGCTGACGGGGTGGCAGGTAGCTGATGCCAATATCGAGTGAGCCATTGAGCAACCGCCGCTCAATCTCAAGCCCGGTCAGCTCGTAAATCTGCACCACCAGATGGGGCTGGGCCTTGCGCACGCGCTCAAGCATCTGCGGTACCAGGCTGGTGTGCACGGTTTGCAGCACGCCGATGGCCAGGCTGCGCATGGCCTGGCCCTTGAAATTGCGCAGTGCCTCGACGGCTTGCTGCATACCATCAATGAGCGGTAATGCGTGGTTGTATAAGGTGTGGGCCGCCAAGGTCGGCAACAGACGCTTGCTGCTGCGTTCGAACAGGCTGACGTCGAGGTTCTGTTCCAGTTGGCGAACCTGTTGCGACAGCGCTGGCTGGGAGATCGACAGACGCTCCGCGGCGCGACCTACGTGGCCTTCCTCATACACCGCGACGAAATAACGCAGTTGCTTGAAATCCATAAGGTTTGCTTATCGAAAAAGCTGGAAAATCGAAATGGCCGCTGGCCCCCGAGGCGCCTAGTCTAGCGCCTATTCGCAGGGCTTACAGGGCCGGATCGGACAATGAACAGCGTTTTTGTTGATAGCGTTTACATAGGCAAGGCAAAAAATCTGAAGGCCTCATTGGCAGGTGGCATCGACCAAGGTCAGGTTGCCAGCGGGGGTGAAGTGTGAACTTGTTCCGTCGCTGCGCGCCGAGTCTGGATGACCTGGTTGTGCATGCCCCGCGTGCAGATGTTTCCAGCCAGTGCCTGATGCCCACTGTGGCGCGCCCGCCCCAGGTGTTTGTACAGGGGCAGGGTTCCTGGCTTTCGGACGCTGACGACCGCGCTTATCTGGATTTCAGTCAAGGCGGTGGGGCCAACAGCCTGGGTCACAGTCCCCAGGCCGTACGCGACGCCATTGCCCAACAGATGCACACCGTGATCAACCCTGGCCTGGGTTTGCACAACCGCGCGCAACTGGATCTTGTCGATCGTCTGTGCCACCACACCTGCAGCGACCAGGCCTATTTGCTCAACAGCGGTGCCGAAGCCTGTGAAGCGGCCATCAAGTTGGCACGCAAGTGGGGCCAACTGCATCGCGGTGGCGCTTACCACATCATCACCGTAAACAATGGCTGTCATGGGCGGAGCCTGGGGGCGATGTCGGCGTCGGCTGTGGCCTGCGAAAACCGATTCGAACCGCAGTTGCCAGGTTTCAGCCAAGTGCCGTTTAACGATCTGCCGGCCCTGCATGCAGCGGTCGATGCGCAGACCGTCGCCATCATGCTGGAGCCGATACAAAGCGGCGGCGGTGTCCTCCCTGCGACAGAACATTACCTCAAGGGCGTCGAACGCCTGTGTCGTGAGCTGGGGATCCTGCTGATCTTCGACGAAGTGCAAACCGGTATCGGCCGCTGCGGCAGCTTGCTCGCCGAGCAGCAATACGGCGTGCGCGCCGACATCATTGCCCTGGGCAAAGGCCTGGGCGGCGGCGTGCCCCTGGCGGCGTTGCTGGCGCGTGGCACTGCCTGTTGCTTCGAACCGGGCGAGCTGGACGGTACACATCATGGCAATGCACTGATGGCATCTGCGGGTATCGCAGTACTCGACGCTCTATTGGAGAACGGCTTTCTCGAGCACCTACGTGAATCGGGCTTGTACCTGGCAGAAGGCCTTGCCCGCCTGGCCTATCGCTACGGCCATGGGCCCTTGCGCGGCAACGGGCTGCTTTGGGGCCTGACACTGTCGGACGATTGCGCCGCTGCAGTGGTCAAGGCCGCGCTGCACGAAGGCTTGATTCTCACTGCCGCGCAACCTGACTGCCTGCGCTTTACCCCTGCGCTGAACATCAGCAAAACCCATATCGACGAAATGCTTCTTCGGCTTGCCCGCGCCTTTTCTCGGGTGCGTACCGCTCAAGTGCAATGCCGCAAGGGCATCGCGGTGTGACCCCAGTTTCCTGAACCGTCTCGCGGCATACGCGGCGCCTCCAGCCTGATTCTTTTGGTTGGGGGCGTTTTTTTGTCTGCGTAATTTCTGGTGTGAAAACGTTGATTGAGCCTCCCTGGGAACAGTGGTTTCTTAGCGGACGTCGGCAAGGACCGCCGATGGGGCACAGCGTGCTCGACTTTTAATCTATACCACTGGGTGGTATGTTTTTGTGAAGGGACCTCCGTGAAGCTCAGGTTGTTTAAAACACGGCGATTTGCCGAGGCGGCCAACAAAGCCTGGATCTGCGATTCGGAGTTGAGGGAGGCGTTTGGCGAAATGCTGAGGGGGCAGGCAGATAATCTGGGCGGTGGTGTCTGGAAAAAACGCCTCAACCAAAATCGACATCGTTCAATCATATTGGCCAAGGGTAGGCACTATTGGGTTTATCAGTTGCTGTTCGCGAAGAAGGATCAAGGCAACATTACGCAGAGCGAACTTGTTTGGTTTCGATCACTGGCCAAAACTTATGAAAGGTTAAACGAAGCACAGATTCAGCAAATGCTGGATCTCAAGGAGTTTGTGGAGATACATCATGACCAAGAAGTATAAAAGCGAGGCGTTTGAGTCCATTCACCAGTCAGCCAAGGCACTTCATGCTGTCGGCGCCATCAGCAAAACCACTCTGCGAGAATATGATGAGGCGTGCTTATCCATGCCAGATCAAATCCCTGCCGAACAGATCAAGCAACTACGTGAAAGCAGCCATGTCAGCCAACCTGTGTTCGCCCGCTACCTGAACACCAGCGCGTCCACGGTCAAAAAATGGGAGTCGGGAGAGAAGCGGCCCAGTGGCATGGCGCTCAAGTTATTGAGTATCGTGCAAAAACATGGCCTGCAGATTCTGACCTGAGATGGCCCAATGCCAGAATCCACTGAACCCTCACGAACCGCCAAGGTCGATTAGCTACACGGCTCACACGAGCCGATTTTCTGGAGCTGACCCATGGACATCATTCGTATCATCATCGCCATTCTGCTGCCGCCATTGGGTGTGTTCCTGCAAGTAGGTTTCGGCGGTGCATTCTGGCTGAATATCCTGCTGACCCTGTGCGGTTACTTCCCTGGCATCATCCACGCGGTGTACATCATCGCCAAGCGTTGAGGCCCTCAGCCTTTTGCAATGAGCCTTGAGTTGCGCTCATTGCGAAAGGCAAGTTGCTCGATGGTCTGGGTGGCATGTTCGGCCTCTTCCCGCGCTTGCAGGATGATGCCGTGCTGCTCGGACTTGCTGCATACAGGGTCGGCATTGCTGGCGTCACCAGTGAGCATGAAGGCCTGGCAACGGCAGCCGCCGAAGTCCTTTTCTTTTTCGTCGCATGAACGGCATGGCTCAGGCATCCAGTCGTAGCCACGAAAGCGATTGAAGCCAAACGAGTCGTACCAGATGTGCTGCATGCTGTGGTCGCGCACATTGGGAAACTGCACGGGCATTTGCCTCGCGCCATGACAGGGCAGGGCGGTGCCGTCGGGTGTGACTGTCAGGAAGATGCTGCCCCAGCCATTCATGCAGGCTTTGGGTCGCTCCTCGTAATAATCCGGTGTCACGAAGATCAGCTTGCAAGGGTGGCCTTCGGCTTCCAGCTTGGCACGGTATTCATTGGTGATGCGTTCGGCGCGCACCAACTGCTCGCGGGTGGGCAGCAAGCCCACGCGGTTGAGCTGTGCCCAGCCGTAGAACTGGCAGGTGGCGAGTTCGACGAAATCCGCTTCCAGCGCAATGCACAGCTCGATGATGCGGTCGATCTTGTCGATATTGTGGCGATGGGTGACGAAGTTCAGCACCATCGGGTAGCCGTGGGCTTTCACCGCTCGGGCCATTTCCAGTTTTTGCGCGAAGGCTTTTTTGGAGCCGGCCAGCAGGTTGTTCACCTGTTCGTCACTGGCCTGGAAGCTGATCTGGATATGGTCCAGGCCGGCTTTCTTGAAGTCGCTGATTTTTTGTTCGGTGAGGCCGATGCCAGAGGTGATCAGGTTGGTGTAGAAACCCAGCTTGCGAGCCTCGCCGATCAGCTCGGCCAAGTCCTGGCGCACCAGCGGCTCGCCGCCGGAAAAACCCAACTGCGCAGCACCCATTTCACGGGCTTCGCGAAATACCTTGATCCATTGTTCGGTGCTCAGCTCTTTGCCCTGCTCGGCGAAATCCAGCGGGTTGGAGCAATACGGGCACTGCAGCGGGCAGCGATAGGTCAGCTCGGCCAGCAGCCACAGAGGCAGGCCTATGGCTGGCTTTTCAGGCAAGGGTGATCCAGTGCTCAGCACGGGCGACCTCCATGAATTGCTCGATGTCGTCACTCAGCTCTGGCACACCGGGGAACTGCTTATCCAGCTCGGCAATGATTGCCGCAACGTCGCGCTCGCCGTCGATCAGGCCACCGATCAATGCGGCGCTATCGTTGAGCTTGATCATGCCTTCGGGGTAGAGCAATACGTGGCCTTTCTGAGCAGGCTCGTACTGGTAGCGATAGCCCTGGCGCCAGGTCGGTTTTTTGCTGCGATCAAAGCTCATAGGGTGATCCCTTTATGCCATACCCGCTGTTCGGTCACGCTGTGATACGGCGGGCGTTTGAGTTCGTAGGCCATGCTCATGGCGTCCAGCATGCTCCAGAGGATGTCCAGTTTGAACTGGAGAATTTCCAGCATGCGCTCCTGCCCCTCGCGGGTGGTGTAGTGCTGCAGGGTGATCGCCAAGCCGTGTTCCACATCGCGACGGGCTTGGCCCAGGCGTGTGCGGAAGTATTCGTAACCGGCCGGGTCGATCCACGGGTAATGCTGGGGCCAACTGTCGAGGCGCGACTGGTGGATTTGCGGCGCGAACAGCTCGGTCAGCGAGCTGCTGGCGGCTTCCTGCCAGCTGGCGCGGCGGGCGAAGTTGACATAGGCGTCCACGGCGAAGCGTACGCCGGGCAGCACCAACTCCTGGGAGCGCAGTTGATCGGGGTCCAGGCCCACGGCCTGGCCCAGGCGCAGCCAGGCTTCGATACCGCCGTCTTCACCGGGCGCGCCGTCATGGTCGAGCAGGCGCTGGATCCATTCGCGACGGATTTCACGGTCTGGGCAGTTGGCCAGGATCGCCGCGTCTTTCAGCGGGATATTCACTTGATAGTAGAAGCGATTGGCGACCCAGCCCTGGATCTGCTCACGGCTGGCGCGGCCTTCGTACATCGCCACATGGTAGGGGTGATGGATATGGTAGAAGGCGCCCTTGGCGCGCAGGGCGGCTTCGAACTCAGCCTTGCTCAACGGTGTGTCGGTCATTTCGATCGCTCCTACAATTCAATGCTCATGCCGTCGTAAGCCACTTCGACATTGCGCCGCACCAGCTCCGCTCGCTCGGGGGAGTCTTCATCGAGGATCGGGTTGGTGTTGTTGATGTGGATAAGCACTTTGCGCTGTTTGGGCAGTTGCTCGAGCACTTCAAGCATGCCGCCGGGGCCGTTCTGTGCCAGGTGGCCCATCTCACGCCCGGTGCGGGTGCCGACGCCACGGCGCTGCATTTCATCGTCGTCCCACATCGTGCCGTCCACCAGCAGGCAGTCACTGCCGGCCATGATGTCCAGCAGCGGTGCGTCGACCTTGCCCAGGCCCGGGGCGTAGAACAATTTGCCGCCGGTGCGCAGGTCTTCGACGATCAGGCCAATGTTGTCACCGGGGTGCGGGTCGAAACGGTGCGGCGAATAGGGCGGTGCGGCGCTGCGCAACGGCAGCGGGGTGAAGCGCAGGTTGGGGCAGGCCGGGATGGTGAAGCTGGCGTCCAACTCGATGCGGTTCCAGGCCAGGCCACCGTTCCAGTGGGTCAGCATGGTGAACAACGGGAAACCGGTGCTCAGGTCTTCGTGGACCATGTCGGTGCACCACACCTGGTGCGGGCAGCCTTCGCGCAGGCTCAGCAGGCCAGTGGTATGGTCGATCTGGCTGTCCATCAGGATGATTGCGCTGATGCCGGTATCGCGCAGGGCGCGGCCCGGTTGCATGGGCGCAAAGCCCTGGAGTTGTGCGCGGATATCCGGCGAGGCATTGCAGAGCACCCAATTCACGCCATTGTCGGAGATCGCGATGGATGACTGGGTACGCGCCTGGGCCCGCAGGCTGCCATCGCGAAAACCTGCGCAGTTCACGCAGTTGCAGTTCCACTGCGGGAAGCCACCGCCGGCGGCGGAACCTAGAATCTGGACAAACATGATCGCTCCATCAAGCACAGCTCAAAACAAAAACGCCCCGGGCGAACCGAGGCGTTGTGTCACTCAGCCAATTAACGGCTGGCGAAGTACATGGTGACTTCGAAACCAATACGCAGATCAGTGTAAGCAGGTTTGGACCAGGTCATATTCTTACTCCTATCAAGGGATGGGACGTTCACTACCAAGTAATACATATAGTCCACCTCCCATTGGAGATGTTCAGATATTGCTGCGCAATGTTACGCAATTTTATTCAAGTTAGCGCTGTCTCGGTGGAGAAAGCCTGTTGCAGGGTTGGCAATGATCACGGCGCTGCTTGCCAGTCGTCGCTGATGCGCGGCCCGTTGGCCACACATTGCCAGCCGCCTGCAGCGTCATTGAGTCGTTGCGCGGCGCGCTGCACATCCTCGCGCGTGCACGCTTGGATCAACTGTTGAAGCTGATCCAGATAACCCGACGAATGGCCTGCCAGGTGCGCATGCCAGAGCAAGTCGGCAGCTTCGTTGATAGGCAGCGTCTGGGCCGCGAACTGCTGTGCGAGGGCCTGGTTACCCAAGTCGGGACTGCGCTCGATCAACGACGGCAGTTGCCCCAGGAAGGCCTGCAACTGTTGGACGATGCCGTCTAGGGAGAGGGTGGGCGACTGCACCCCAAACAACAGGCCTGTTTGGCCGTTGATCTGTCGGATGCCGCTGAACACGGCGTAGCCGATTTGCAGTTCGACTCTCAAGCGCTGGTAGAACGGCCCCTGGAGCACGTGCCCGAGCAACCGCCAGTTGGCTTCATCTGCTAGGGATTGAGTCGGCGTCGGGCAGAATAACAGTAGCGCTGCTTCGCTGGATTCGGTGCTGACTGCGTGCCAGCGCTTTTGTCCGTCAAGGACGTGAGGTGTATAAGGCACGCTTGCCGGTTGCCCAGGCAGCCGGGCCGCTGCGGCTTTGATCGCGGCTTCACTGGCGGGAGGCAGGCCAGCGCCCAGCGCCTGCCAGCGCGCGGTAGCCCATGATGCTGTTGTCTCCTGAGGCTGGGGCTGAACACCCGCGCAGCAAGCGGGCAACGCCTTGAGCAGTTCGCGGATGGCGATCATCGGCACGGGAGCGGTCGGTGGCAAAGGTTCATCCGAGTCACTCAGACACCGCGCCAACGCTTCGAGCACCGCCGGCATGGGCTCGTGGAGGCCGTGCATCTTCACTTGCCAGTCAGTGGCGATCGTTTCGCAAGACAACTCGACGCCGGCCTGGCGTGCCTGTTCGCGCAACGGCCGCAACAGGCTTTCCAGCCCGGTGGGTACCGCCGAGTCAAACCGCCACTGCAGGTACAGCGCGCCTTCGCCAGTGTCATCCGCCAACGCCTGGCTGAAGGTCAACGCTGACAGCTCCCGTCGGCCCCGTGAGCGATCCTGGGCAAAGGTGCGCAAGCCACGGTGGGCGCTGGTTTGGCCACGAATCAGGCCCGCGCGTTCTTCCTTGGCGGGCGCACGAAGCAAAGGGTTATTGGGCGGCAGTTGCCAAGGGTGCCGGGAGGCGGGCAGGTGCAGTGAATCGAGCATGGCCTTGAGGACTGCGGCGCCTTGTTCCGACAGGTCTTGGGCATCGTTGCGCGCCAACGCCAGGGCGCCTTGGACCTGTTGCTGGCGAGCATTGAGTAAGGCGAACTCTTCGCGTAATGCTGTCCAGTCGCTGTGTGCGAAGAAACTCAGCCAGTCGTGCAGCAACTCTTCGATCGACGTGGCCGGTTCGCGCGCGCTGCCGAGAGTGAAGTGGATATCCAGCACGGCTTGATCCGCGAATTGGTACAGCACGGACGCCTGCAGCGCGGTGGCCAGTCGTCGTGCTTGCAGCTCGGCGAGCAACCCACCGGCGGCCGAGGCGTTGAGCCAGGTGCAGAGAAACGCCAGCGCTTCCCGTGGCGCGTTACAGGTAATGACCTGATGCAGGTGTTGGCCGGCGACGTGCTGATAACGGTGTGCCGGGCCATGCATCAAGGCCGGTGGAGCGGCCTGCGGGTGCAATGGGCCGGGCGTCAGTTGGTCACTGAACTGCTGGGCCAAGGCCTGCAGGTCGGCCAGCGATTGTGGACCGGCGAGGCTCAAGGTCATCTGCCCGCTTTGATAAAAGCGTGTATGGAACCCTCGCAAGGCATGCTGAAAGTCGTCGCTTTCCACCGGCAGGCTGTCGCGGTTGCCGGCATGAAAACCGCGCAAGGGATGATCCGCCGCCAAGCCTTGCAGCAGCGTCACTTGCTGTTGGGCCTTGGCATCCTGGGACCAGGCGATGAACTCCGCCTCCAGCACTTCGCGTTCACGTTGTTGATCGTCGAGGGCCAGGCGCGGGTGAGCCAGCATATCCGCCAAACGCGCCAGCCCGTCTGCAAAAACCGGCACCGGCAGTTCAAAGAAGAACTCGGTGGTGCGCTCACGGGTGCTGGCGTTGACCTGCCCACCGTGGCGCTGCACGTAGGCCATCAGCCCTTCGCCGGCTGGAAAACGCTCGGTACCGAGAAACAACAAGTGCTCAAGAAAATGCGCCAGCCCAGGCCAGGCCAATGGCACGTCATGGCTGCCGGCAGCCACGTGTAAAACGGCGGCGCAGCGTTTCAAGCGTGGCGCATGGCGCAGGCAAACCCGCAGGCCATTGGCGAGGGTCAGGTGAAGGGGATGAGGGTGAACCGGCGCAGGCATGGGCACTTCCGAGGCGTGGGAAGTGCCTATGCTAGCAAACCCAATGGGTCAGGGCTTGTGCAGTGCGCCGTAGAGTTCGGCGCGACGGTCTTGCAGGTAGTGGTTGGCGGCGCGGGCGTCGACAATAGATTGGCGATCCAGGGTGCCGACGATCAAGGCTTCATCCAGGCCGGCCTGGGCAATTCGCTGGCCGTCCGGCGCGGCAATGCTGCTTTGCCCGCAGTAGCGAATCTCGCCTTCGTGCCCGCAGTAGTTGGCATAGGCTACAAAACACTGGTTTTCAAAGGCTCGCGCCCGCACGGTGACGTCGGCAACAAAGTCGAACGGCACCATATTGGCGGTGGGCACCAGAATCAGTTCGGCACCGGCGAGGGCCAGGCGCCGGGTGTTTTCCGGAAACTCCAGGTCGTAGCAAATCAGCATGCCCACCTTCCAACCGTTCAATTCCACCACCGGAAAATCATCGGAGCCGGCGCTGAACATCGAATGGTCAAGATCGCCAAACAAGTGGGTCTTGCGGTAGTTGCACAGGCGCGTGCCCTGGGCGTTGATCAACTGCACGGCGTTGTAGACCTGGCCGTCTTCGGCCCGTTCCGGGTAGCCATACAGGATCGCCAGCCCGGCACTTTGCGCCAGTTCGGCAATCGCCTGCGCCGATGGCCCATCCTGTGCCTCGGCCAGTGCGCCAACGGCTTCGGCGCCAATGTTATAGCCGGTGAGGAACATCTCTGGCAGCACCAGCACATCGGCGCCGTGTGCCTCATGGGCCAGTTGATGCAGGCGCTGCAGGTTGGCGGCCACATCCAGCGGCAGCGGCGGGCATTGGTACAGGGCGACACGCATGCTCAACTCCTTATTCTGCCAGGGCGATTGGCCCTATTTCATCGAACACGTCGCCTGGGCCTGGGTTCTCCGGGTGGGTGCTGCCACCGAAGTGGTTCATGATGCCCCATACCGCGTTGAGCGAGGTTTGTACCGCGCCTTCGACCCAGGCAGGCGTCCACGATACATCATCACCCGCGATGAAGATCCCGCGTTGTTCGGCGGGCATATCCTTCTGCATGAAGTGCGCATACATCCGTTGGTTGTAACGATAGTGACCGGGCAAGGCACCTTTGAAGGCCCCGAGGAAATGCGGGTCGGCCTCCCAGGACACGGTGATCGGGTCGCCGATGATGCGCGCCTTGATGTCGACCTTGGGGTAGATTTTCTTCAGTGCATCGAGGGCCAGTTTCACCCGCTTGTCGATAGGCTGGGGCAGCATCTTCAGCGCGTCGCTCATCCACGAGTAGGACAGGCAGATCACCCCCGGCTTGTCGTCACCGTTATCGAACAGGTAGGTGCCACGGGTAAGGCGGTCGGTGAGGGTCATGCTCATGAGGTCGCGCCCGGTTTGCGGGTCTTTGTCTTTCCAGAATGGGCGATCAACCATCACGAAGGTTTTCGAGGACTGCATGTAGCGAGTGCGATCCAGGGCCATCCACATTTTTTGTGAGAACAGGGTTTCGTCGCATTCGATCTGGGTGGTCAGCAACCAGCTTTGGCAGGTGGTCAGCACCGCCGCGTATTCGCGGGTGTCGCCATAGTTGTCGGTAACAGCAAAGCGGCCATCGGCGGCGTGGGCAATGCGCTTCACGCCTGCCCGTGGTGCGCCTCTATGCAACGAGCTCAGGCTGGTGCCGGCCGGCCAGTGGGCGCAGCGTTCCGGCACATGGCGCCAGATGCCCATGGGCACTTGTGCCACGCCACCGACGATCAAGTGTTGATGATCATCGCAGTTGGTCATCACCACGCGGAAGATTTCCAGCATGGAGTTGGGGAAGTCAGAGTCCCAGCCGCCGGTACCGAAACCGACCTGGCCAAACACCTCGCGGTGGTGGAACGACAATTTGGCGAAGGCTTTGGAGGTGGCGACGAAGTCGTAGAAGGTACGGTCATCCCACAGCGGCACGAGCTTGTTCCACAACTCTTTGAGGCGCGGCACGTCGCGGTCGCGGATCGCCTGCTGGATATCGCCGAACTGCGAACCGGCCTCCAAGGCGTCGGCCCAGGCATCGGCGACTTCCTGGAACAGTGCCGGTAAATCGGAAAGTTTTTGCGCGTAGTGAGTCTGGCCTTCCAGATCGATCACAGTGCTGCCGGACGCCGGCGTCAGCGGGTTGGGAAAGGGCTTGGTTTCCAGTCCCAGCTTGTCCACGTAATGGTAGAACGCCGTGGACGACACCGGGAACCGCATGCCGCCCAGCTCGGCGATGATGCCTTCGGCGCCTTCAAAGGCCTGCGAGCGCAAGCGGCCACCCATCTTCGAGGCTTCATACACCACGGGCTTGAGCCCGAGTTTCATCAGCTCGTAGGCCGCCACCAGGCCCGCGATCCCGGCACCGACGATCGCCACTTCGGCGCCATGGTTAGCCGCAGGAATACTGCCCAGTCCGGCGGGGTGTTCAATCCAGTCATCAAAGGCAAACGGGAAATCCGGGCCGAAGATAGTGATGGGTTTCTTGCCGTCGCCCGGGTGGCGATTGGGTTTGCTGAGGGTGCTGGACGGAATGCTCATGGCTGACCTTACTGACGGCTCGGCGGGAGGAGGGCCCGTTGAGTATAGGAAAAGATGGCAGCCAGTTTAGGGAGCGTTGCGCTCGTTAATAAGACGCAATGTGTCGTCGGATTGCGCTAGTTTTAGTCAATATGACGAAGATAGTGATCAGATTGGTTGTCCGCGATCCAATTTGTTACTGAGGATGATTGAGGTGGTGGTTTTCTCCACACCGTCGACACTGCCGATCTGGTCCAGCAATTGGTCCAGTTGCTCCGGCGAATCGGTGCGCAGCCAAGCCACGTAATCGAACTCCCCACTCACCGCGCACAACTGCTGCACCTGCGCCATGGCGCTTAGCCTGCGCAACACCTCTTTGCCCGAACGGGGTTGCACGGTAATGCCCACGTAAGCCTGCAACCCACCATCCGCAACGCGCTGGCCCAGGCGCACGCCGTAACCGGTGATGACCTGGGTTTTCTCCAGGCGTGCCAGACGCGACGTGACGGTGGTACGCGCGATGCCCAACTGCCGGGCGAGCATGGCCACGCTTTCACGGGCGTTGAGCTGCAGGGCGGCGATCAGTTGGCGGTCGATTTCGTCTAGGGCGGGCAAGGGGAGAGCTCCAGTGCGGGAGGGCAATGGGCAAGCATGGTACAGGCTTGGCCTGGCTGAAAGAACCGTGATGCCAGATACGCAAAAGCCGCGCAGTGCGCGGCTTTGAGTATGGTGGGCCCAGTAGGACTCGAACCTACGACCAAGGGATTATGAGTCCCCTGCTCTAACCAACTGAGCTATAGGCCCTCAGTAGGTCGCGGATTATAGCGATGGTTTGTTCACTGTGCCATCCGAAAAATCCTTGTGCCGTGTACGAAGGAAGCTGGCGGCAAAAAGCTCCGGCGGCAGGGGCAGGCTGACGATGTAGCCTTGCATCTGTTCACACCCCTCGCTTGCGAGGAATGCTTGTTGTGCCGGGGTTTCCACGCCTTCGGCGATGATGGTGAATTGCATGCTGTGGCCAAGGGCGATGATGGCGCGCACGATGGCTGCATCGTGAGGGTCGTCGGGCAAGCCGCGGACGAAGGATTGATCGATCTTGAGGAAGTCCAGAGGCAGGCGTTTGAGGTAGCTGAGGGACGAGTAGCCGGTGCCGAAATCATCGATTGCCAGCTGTACGCCCAGGCGCTTGAGTTGGTGCAACACCGCCAGTGCTTCTTCGGCTTGGCTCATGATGAAGTTTTCGGTGATCTCCAACTGCAGGCAGCCAGGTTCGAGGCGGTAATCGCGCAGCAGTTGTTCGATGCGTGATAGCAGGTTGGGGTGACGCAGTTGCGCGCCTGCAAGGTTGACCGAGAGGGGGCCGAAATCCTTGAAAGCCGCTTGCCAGGCGTGCAACTGCCGGCACGCCTGTTCCAGTACCCAGTCGCCGATTTGCAGGATCATGCCGTTCTCTTCGGCCAGGGCAATAAAGTGTTCGGGCGGGACCTCGCCCAAGGTCGGGTGGTGCCAGCGGATCAAGGCTTCGGCACCGATCAGTTGTTGGGTGACCAGGCTGCGTTTGGGTTGGTAATACAGGCTCAATTCTTCACGTTCGATGGCGCGGCGCAGTTCGTGCTCCAGCGCTACGCGTTCATTGGCCTGGGCGGTCAGGTCGCGGGTGTAGCGCTCGACCCGGTTGCGCCCCTTGGCTTTGGAGCGATACATCGCGGCGTCGGCATTTTTGACCAGGGTGGCGACGTCGGTACCGTCTTGCGGATACAGACTGGTGCCGATACTCGCGCTGATGAAGAACTCATGCTCGCCGGCCTGGAATGGCGGGGTAAAACAGTCGAGCAGTTTGTTCGCCAAGTGCTGGGCGTCGCTGGCCTGTTGCAAGCCGGGCAGCAGGATGATGAATTCGTCGCCGCCCAGGCGAGCAACGGTGTCCACGTCCCGCAACTGCTCCTTGAGGCGTACGGCGATGTCTTTGAGCAGCAGGTCGCCGACCGGGTGGCCGAGGCTGTCGTTGATGTGCTTGAAGCGGTCGAGGTCGAGAAACAGCACCGCGCCCTGTTTACCACTTTCCTGCTGGCCGTTGAGTGCGGCCTGCAGCCGGTTTTCAAACAGGGTGCGGTTGGGCAGGCCAGTCAATGGGTCGTGGTGGGCCTGATAATCCAGGCGGGCCTGGGCCAGCTTGAGGCTGGAGATGTCGGCAAACACAGCAACGAAGTGCGTGACCAATTGCTCGCGGTTACGCACAGCGCTGATGGTCAGCCAGCTCGGATACACCTCGCCGTTCTTGCGGCGGTTGGAGATCTCTCCTTGCCAGTGGCCATGGCTCGTCAACTGGTGCCACATCGCCGCATAGAACGCGCTGTCGTGCAGGCCGGAGGCGAGCAAGCGCGGGGTATGGCCAAGGGCTTCAACCTCGCTGTAGCCGGTTATCTCCGTGAAGGCGCGGTTGACGGCGCTGATGTTCTGTCGTGTGTCGGTGATCAAGACGCCTTCGGCGGTGCTTTCGAACACCGTGGCGGCCTGCTGCAGTTTTTCCTGCATCAACTGGCGTTCGGTGATGTCCCGGGCGATGGTCAGCATGCAATCTTCGTCGCCAATCGGCAGTGGGCGGCTGGACACTTCGCAGAGGCGAATCTGGCCATCGGCACGACGGATATGACAGATGAAATCGCGGACAAAGCCGTCGCGTTGCATCAATTCCAGCATGTGCTTGCGTTCGTTGAGGTCGACCCAGATGCCCAGGTCCAAGGCAGATTGGTCGAGTGAAGAGGCGCTGGTGAAGCCGGTCAGGTGGCTGAAACCTTCGTTCACTTCAATCAGCAGGCCATCCCTTTGGCGACTCAGTAGTAAACCGTCGGGGGAAGCATGGAATGCCTTGGCGAATTTCTCTTCGGAGGTTTGCAACTGCTGTTGGGTTTCCTTGAGCTCGGTGATATCGCGCACCACCACCACTAGGGCTTCAGTGGTATCGAGTTGGAACGGCTCAGCTGAGATCAGCCCGGTAAATGCCTGACCATTGCTGCGCAGAAAGGACATTTCCAGGTTACGGATACTGGTGGTCTGTACCCGCTGCAGCAAATCCGGACCGACGCCCTGAATGCCCCATATATTCAGATCTGAGGCGGTTTTGCCCACGACCTCATCAAAGCTCAGGCCAATCTGGTCCTCGAATGCCTTGTTGACCTCCAGCAGGCAGCCATCAGACATCCGGGCAATCACCAGGATGTCCGGGCACTGCTGAAACACCGAGGCAAATTTCTGCTCGGACAATTGCAGGGCTTCTTCGGTGCGCTTGGCTTCGCTGATATCGATCATCAGGCCGCGCAGCACTGGCTCGTGGCCGTGTTCGATCAGGCTGACAATGTCACGTACCCACAGGCAGCGGCCATCAGCGGTGATGACCCGGTAATCAATACTGTGATCACGGTTGGCACGAGTTTCCCGATAGCAATAGGCCTCGGCGCGGGTCAGGTCAGCGGGATGGATGATGTTGCGCCAGAAGCCTGGAATCAGCCAATGGGCGCGGGGATAGCCAAGTAGGTCTTCGGCATGGGGCGACACATAGCTGTAGGTGAAGTCGCTGATGCTTGCTTCCCAGGCGATGGCGGACAAGCTCTCCACCAAGCCGCGATAGTGGTACTCGCTGCTTCGCAGTTCTTGCTCAAGGGCGACCCGACGGGAAATTTCCGAGCTGAGCCGGCGATTGATCCGAATGACGATCGCCAGCACCGTACTCAACAGCAGCACCGCTGGCAGGCCGTACGTGAGCAGGTCAGCCCAGAAGGTACGGTGATCGGTGAAGCTGCCGACCCAGTGTTGCTGGATCGCATCAGTTTCCGCTGAACTGAGATCGGCGAGGACTTTGTCCAGGATGCCCACCAGGATTTTCTCATCCCGCGGCACGCCCATCGCCAGTTGGTAGCGGTAGGGCGTTTCGCCGCTGACGTACAGGCCGTCGAGCTTGAGTTGGCGCAGGCTCCAGACGCTGGAGGCGAGGTCGCCGACCACGGCATCCACTTCATCGGTGGCCAGGGCTTGCAGCGTCGAACTGACGTTGGGTAGGGCGACCAGATTCAGGTCCGGATGGTGGGTGCGGAGCAATTCATGGGGGGCGTAGTTCTCCACCACGGCAATTTTCAGCCCGTACAAATCCTTGAGGCTGCGTGGTTTCGCGCCGCCTTCATGGGCCAGGATGACGATGGGAAAGTCGAGATAGGGGCGTGTGAAGGCCAGGAAGTTTTGGCGTTCGGGGGTGGACATAATGCCCGGCAGCAGGTCGAGCTGATTATTGCGGGCTTGTTCAAGCACTGCGGTCCAGTTCACCGGTTCGATCAGTTTGATTCGCACACCCAGGCGGTCCTGAAGCAGGCGTACGTAATCGGCTGCCAAGCCCTGATATCGGCCATTTTCATCGCGATATTCAAAAGGTGGCCAAGACGCATCCACGCCTAGGCGCAGCTCCTGATGGTCCGCCAACCAGCTACGCTCATCATCCGTAAGAGTCAACGCGCCAGCCGTTGCGGTCCAGGTCAGCAGCGACAGCAGTATCACGGTCGGCAATCTGGGCATAACGGTCTCGTTATGGCACGGGGAATGTCTCGAGTGTAGACGGGCATTGCGAGGGTGGGGTGGTGCGGGGCAGTTAATCTGTCAAAGCAATCGGTAGAAAGCAAAACCCCCGGCCTGGGCCGGGGGTTCTGGTATCACTCGTCGAGGAAGGAGCGCAGATGCTCGCTTCGCGTCGGGTGGCGCAACTTGCGCAGCGCCTTGGCTTCGATCTGACGGATCCGCTCACGGGTCACGTCAAACTGCTTACCGACTTCCTCAAGGGTGTGGTCGGTATTCATGTCGATGCCGAAACGCATGCGCAGTACCTTGGCTTCACGGGCAGTGAGGCCGGACAGTACGTCGCGAGTCGCTTCTTTCAAGCTCTCAACAGTGGCGACATCGATTGGCGACTGCATGGTCGAGTCTTCGATGAAGTCACCCAGATGGGAGTCTTCGTCATCACCAATCGGCGTTTCCATGGAGATCGGCTCTTTGGCGATCTTCAGTACCTTGCGGATTTTATCCTCAGGCATTTCCATGCGTTCGCCCAGCTCTTCCGGGGTCGGTTCGCGACCCATTTCCTGCAACATCTGCCGGGAAATGCGGTTGAGCTTGTTGATGGTCTCGATCATGTGCACCGGAATACGGATGGTGCGGGCCTGGTCGGCGATCGAGCGAGTGATCGCCTGACGGATCCACCAGGTGGCATAAGTCGAGAACTTGTAGCCGCGACGGTATTCGAACTTGTCCACCGCCTTCATCAAGCCGATGTTGCCTTCCTGGATCAGATCAAGGAACTGCAGGCCACGGTTGGTGTACTTCTTGGCGATGGAGATCACCAGACGCAAGTTCGCTTCAACCATCTCTTTTTTCGCGCGGCGGGCCTTGGCCTCACCGATCGACATGCGACGGTTGATGTCTTTGATTTCTGCAATCGTCAGGCCGGTTTCGGTCTCAAGCGCGGTCAGCTTCTGCTGGCAACGGATGATATCGGGCTGCAGGCGACCTATGGCTTCGGCGTATTTCGCCTTGCCCTTGGCCAGTGCGTCGCTCCAGCTTTCGTCAACTTCGTTGCCCGGGAACTGGCGCAGGAAATCGGTACGCGGCATGCGCGCATCACGCACACAGAGCTGCATGATCGCACGCTCTTGGGCACGCAGACGCTCAAGAGCACTGCGAACACGCTCAACCAGGCCTTCGAATTGCTTGGGCACCAGCTTGATCGGCATGAACAGCTCAGCCAGGGCCACCAGCTCGGCAATTGCCTGCTTGTTGCCGCGACCGTGCTTCTTCAGGGCCTTGCGGGTGATTTCCATTTGATCGGAAACCGCACCGAAGCGCTGGGCCGCGATGACCGGGTCTGGACCGCTTTCGGCTTCTTCTTCGTCGTCGCTGCTTTCAGCTTCGTCGTCGTCGGAGTCGTCGTCCGCTTTTGCGGCTTTCGCATCAACAGGCGGCGGTACTTCGGCGGCAGGCGGCGCAATGCCGTCGTCCGGGTCGATATAACCGCTCAGGACGTCGGACAGGCGGCCACCTTCGGTGGTGACGCGGGTGTACTCGGCGAGAATGTGGTCAACCGTGCCAGGGAAGTGCGCAATGGCGCCCATCACTTCACGGATACCCTCTTCGATACGCTTGGCGATTTCGATCTCGCCTTCGCGTGTCAGCAGCTCGACGGTACCCATTTCGCGCATATACATGCGCACAGGGTCTGTCGTGCGGCCGATATCGGTCTCTACTGCAGCCAGCGCGGCAGCAGCTTCCTCAGCGGCGGCCTCGTCGGTATCAGCGTCGGCCAGCATAAGGGAATCCTTATCTGGCGCGACTTCGAATACGTTGATCCCCATGTCGTTAATCATGCGGATGATGTCTTCCACCTGCTCAGGATCTGAAATATCCTCAGGCAGGTGGTCGTTGACCTCCGCGTAAGTCAGGTAACCCTGCTCACGACCAAGAAGTATCAACTCTTTGATACGAGACTGCTGTTGCGCTTTTCCGGACATAACACCCTATCCACTGAAGGTCTTGGCGGGCAAAAAACAAGCCGAGGATTATACCCGAGCTATGACCTCACACGCCAGCTGAGGTCGGGTTTGATGCGTAAACATTCTGTTTTAAGAGGTCGCGCATCTGTTTTGCTATCTGAATTTGCTCTTCAGCCGATAATCCCGGCTGCCTTGCTCTCTTGATAAGTTCGTCGAGGGTCTGAGTGTGTTGACCCGCGGATAACCTATTAATGGTGTCTAAAAACTGTTGTTCAAGGTTGTCGCCGTCAATTAGCCACTCCTTTTCCGCCAGTGCCCGCAATAAACGGCCCTGTTCCGTGCCATGCCAGCGAGCCATCAACTGGATTGAGTTTAGCTTAGGGTTTTTCTGCACGGCTTCGATCAGTGCAATAAGCACCTGGGCGTAGGTGTTGCTCTCGTTGGCAAAATGGTCGGCGCTTTCAACCTTACCGGCCAATTGCGGGTGGTGAATCAGTGTGCGCAGTGCAATCAATGTGGGGGCTTCCACCGCTACGGGTGTGCGTGGAGCGTAGGCTTCATCGCGATCACCGCGTTTACCGTTTTTGCTCCACGGCTTTTTATCCCACTTCTTGCCGCCTGCGCCGGGCTTCTTCGGCGTCCATTCCTGCTGGGGGGCGAAGGCCTCCTGAGGTTGGTGAAAGTCAGCGTAGTCCGGCATGGCGTCGTAATCCATGCCGGGGTCGTAGGCTGGCGGCGCCTCTTGCGGAGCGCTGTGTACCAGCTGGCTGACGGCTTCACCGCTCAAGCCGGTGATCTCCAGCAGGCGCTGGCGCATCAGTGTGCGCAAATTGGCGCCCGGGACTTTGTCGATCAGCGGCGCCGCAAGGGTGGCCATATGGGCCTTGCCCTCCAGGGAGCGCGGGTCGGCTTCTTCGGTCAGTTGCTGGAAAAAATAATCCGCCAGCGGCTGTGCATGTTGATTGATGCGTGCACGGAACGCATCGGTACCTTCCGAGCGCACGAGCGTGTCCGGGTCTTCGCCTTCGGGCAGGAACAGGAAGCGTGCGCGACGCCCATCCTGCAGGCTCGACAGCGTGGCTTCGAGCGCGCGCCAGGCGGCGTTGCGGCCAGCCTGGTCGCCGTCGAAGCAAAACAGCACGCTGGGCACGACACGGAACAGGCGCTTCAGATGTTCTTCGCTGGTGGCGGTGCCGAGGGTCGCGACCGCGTTGCGCAGGCCTTGTTGGGCCAGGGCGATCACGTCCATATAACCCTCAACCACGATGATTTCGTCGAGGTTGCGGTTGTTCTTGCGCGCCTCGAACAGGCCGTAGAGTTCCTGGCCCTTGTGGAACACCGGGGTCTCCGGAGAGTTCAGGTACTTGGGCTTGTCGTCCCCGAGTACACGGCCGCCGAAGGCGATGATGCGGCCACGGCTGTCGCGGATCGGGAACATCACCCGGTCGCGGAAGCGGTCATAGCGCTTGCCGGTCTCGGCGTTTTCCACCAGCAGGCCGGCATCGATCATGGCCTTTTGCTGGAGGGTGTCGCTGCTCAGGTGTTTATACAGATTGTCCCAGCCCGGCGGAGCGAAGCCGAGACCGAAGTCCCGAGCGATTTCGCCGGTGAGGCCGCGCCCTTTAAGGTAATCGACAGCGGCCTTGCGCTGCGGATGGCTCTTGAGTGCCTGGCGGTAAAAGTCGGCAGCAGCGGTGAGCAGCGGATACAGCGGCGAATCGGTGGGTTGCCGCGGTTTGTGCGGCCGGCCACTTTCTTCGCGGGGCACTTCCATGCCGGCGGCTTTCGCCAGGTCCTCGACAGCCTGGGGGAAGTCCAGGTTGTCGTGGTCCATCAGGAAGCCCAGGGCATTCCCGCCCGCCCCGCAACCGAAGCAGTAATAGAACTGCTTGTCGGGGCTGACGCTGAAGGATGGGGTTTTTTCTTTATGAAAAGGGCAGCAGGCGGTGTAGTTTTTGCCGGCTTTTTTCAGCTGTACGCGTGAGCTGACAACATCGACGATGTCGGTGCGGTTCAGAAGGTCGTCAATAAAGCTCTGGGGAATCAGCCCGGCCATGGCGTTCTCGTCATCACTGCGTGTAAATGAGGGCCCGTGACGTGTTCAAGCGCACGTAAGGGGTGCTCGATCATCATCGTCTGCATGGGTCATCAGGAAGTGTATCTGCCGAATATTCACTGAGGGTAGTTTCTGATCAGTCTTCGGCATGGAAATGTTGCCCGGGCGTCCGGTCTTGGCCAATGGCAGCCTCGGAAACGCATCGATGGGCACAGCCGACACGGTTGATCGTCTGTTTGAAGAATAGGTGTGCTCGTCAGTAGCCTTGTTAGGCTCGTCAGAAGAGACGTGCACCGCTGGCAAAAGAGCCAGCCCTGACGTGTGAAGCAGTGTCTCGGTCGCATGTGCGGCGTCGACGGTGAAGCATCAAGCGATATCCGCAAATGCCAACAGCCCGGCTGAGGGCCGGGCTTGGCAGAAGCTTGCTACGAACGTCTGTGTATTAGTACAGACGAACGGCGCGGCGCTGTTCGCGCTGAACTTTCTTAGCGTGACGCTTAACAGCGGCTGCTGCTTTGCGCTTACGCTCAGAAGTTGGCTTCTCATAAAATTCGCGGCTACGAACTTCAGCCAGAACACCGGCTTTTTCGCAGGAGCGCTTGAAACGACGCAGAGCTACGTCGAAGGGTTCGTTCTCTTTTACTTTGACGGCTGGCATCCAGAGCTACCTTCTTTCATTACCGGGAATCAACGTTCTCGTCGCAAAAAATTCGCGGCTGAGGTCGTCGGTTTTTAAGGGTTGCGGATGTTAACCCCTCATTGCCCGGAATGCAAAGCCTCTGATCGAAAACCGCTAGTCGGGAGGGGGAGTGGCGACTATTATGCGCGCCTTCGAATTCAGCCTCTACAAGGCGCAAACCCATGCTAGTACTGGGACTTGAAACCTCCTGCGACGAAACCGGAGTCGCACTATACGACAGTGAACGCGGGCTTTTGGCCGATGCACTGTTCAGTCAGATCGACCTGCATCGCGCCTATGGCGGCGTGGTGCCGGAGCTTGCCAGCCGCGATCACGTCAAGCGCATGCTGCCGCTGATCCGCCAGGTGCTGGATGAAGCCGGCTGTGTGGCAACCGAGATCGATGCCATCGCTTACACCGCCGGCCCCGGATTGGTCGGAGCCCTGCTGGTTGGGGCCTCTTGCGCCCAGGCGTTGGCGTTTGCCTGGGGCATTCCTGCCCTTGGTGTGCACCATATGGAAGGCCATTTATTGGCGCCCATGCTGGAAAAAACACCGCCGGAGTTCCCGTTCGTCGCTTTGTTGGTGTCGGGGGGGCATACGCAGCTGGTTCAGGTGGACGGGATCGGCCAATACACACTGTTGGGCGAGTCGCTGGACGATGCCGCCGGTGAAGCGTTCGACAAAACCGCGAAGATGATGGGACTTAATTATCCGGGTGGTCCGGAAATCGCCCGCCTTGCCGAGAACGGCGTTGCCGGTCGCTACACCTTCCCGCGGCCGATGTGTGATCGCCCTGGCTTGATGTTCAGTTTCAGCGGCTTGAAAACCTCTGCCTTGAACACCTGGCAGCAGAGCGTCAGCGCCGGGGACGACGGCCAGCAAGCCCGTTGCGACATCGCGCTGGCGTTCCAGCAGGCTGTGGTGGAGACTTTGACCATCAAGTGCAAGCGCGCCCTGAAACAGGCGGGCATGAAGCGGCTGGTGATCGCAGGCGGCGTCAGCGCCAACAAGGCGTTGCGCAGTTCCCTGGAAAAAATGCTCGGCGACATGAATGGCAATGTGTTCTACGCACGCCCTGAGTTCTGCACTGACAACGGCGCAATGATCGCCTATGCCGGTTGCCAGCGCTTGCAGGCCGGGCAGCACGAAAGCCTGGCGATCAGCGTGCAGGCGCGCTGGCCGATGGAGCAATTGCCGCCGTTGTAAGATTCAAGGGCGCCGAATCCAGGCGGGATATTTAAAAATGCCGTTCGCGCCCGGCAAACAGGTCGCGTAGATTGCCGCGGTGGCGCCAGACGATCAGCAGTGTCAGCACGCTCATCGGTAACAGCGCTTGCGGTTCCTGCCAGGCCAGCAACGGCAGGGTCAGCGGCGTAGCAATCAGCGCGGCCAGCGAGCTGGTACGGGTCAGGTAGAACGTCAGCAGCCAGGCGAGCATGGCCAGTAACGCCGCAGGGGGGTGAATACCCAGCAGCATGCCGGCCGCCGTGGCTACGCCCTTGCCGCCGCGAAAACGGAAGTACAACGGGAACAGGTGGCCCAGGACGGCACATAGGCCCACCCAGGCTTGCTGCTGCAAGCCAAGGCCGACGAGGCTGGCGATCAGCACGGGCAGCAGGCCCTTGCAAACGTCGCCCAGCAAGGTCAGGACGGCGAGTTTCTTGCCGGCCAGGCGCAACATATTGGTGGCGCCGGCATTGCCTGAGCCACTCATTCGCGGATCGGGGTTTCCCGTCAAGCGGCTGAGCAAAATGGCGAAGGACAGCGAGCCGAGCAGGTAGGCGAAAATCGCCAGTGACCAAAACATGCTAACTATTCCGGGCGAGGACGCCCTGATTCTAACGGGGCATCGCGCCCTTGTCGTGCTGCGGAGAAAAGTGCTTGGACAGAGTGTTTATCGAAGGCCTGGAAGTCGACACCGTGATCGGGGCTTACGACTGGGAGCGCGGAATCCGGCAATGCCTGCGCCTGGACCTGAGCTTCGCCTGGGATAATCGCCCAGCTGCGGCCGGTGATGACCTGACCCTGGCACTGGATTACGCCAGGGTGTCTGCGCGTATCCAGGCCTTTGCCGAGCAGTCCCAGTACCAACTGGTGGAAACCTTTGCCGAGCGTCTGGCCGAAGTGCTGATGAGTGAATTCCAGATTCCCTGGCTGCACCTCAAGTTGACCAAGCCCGGCGCGGTGCCGGCTGCCAAGGGCGTGGGCGTGGAGATCGAGCGCGGATGTCATTGACTCAGGTTTACCTCGGGCTTGGCAGCAATATCGACCGCGAGGCTCGTCTATGTGCCGGCTTGGATGCGTTGGCCGGTTTCTTGACGGATATGCGCTGTTCGGCGGTGTTCGAAAGCCAGCCGGTGGGGATCAAAAGTGGGCCGTTTTTCAATCTGGTGGTGTCGGCTTATACCGACCTGCCGTTGATGGAGTTGGATCGTCGTTTGAAATCCATCGAGGCTGACAATGGCCGCTACGCGCCAGACCGCAAAGGCCTGCCGCTGGATATCGATGTGTTGTTGTATGGCGATCTGGTGGGCAATTTCGATGGCTTGATCTTGCCGCGAGCCGAAATCCTGAAAAACGCCTTTGTGTTGTGGCCGCTGTCGATGATGGCGCCGGACCGTATGCACCCTGAGGCTGGCAGGACAATGGCCGAATTATGGCGAGACGCGCAGATTGATCAGGTATTGGCACCGGTTGCGTTCGAATGGCAGGGTCAGCCACTCACGCCACGAGCTGTTTTGTAGGAGCCGAGCTTGTTGTGGCGAGGGAGCTTGCTCCCGCTGGGCTGCGCAGCAGCCCCATTATCTTGGGAGCGCTTCGCACTGGAGCGCCAGCCCGGTCCCGCGGGAGCAAGCTCCCTCGCCACAACGGCCATCGCCTAAGGAGAGGGGTTTTCCTTGTAGGCTTTCAATGCGCTTAACCGTTCGCGCTTGAGCGCATCGCCCAGTTCGGGACCTTTGAAACCCTTTTCTAGCAGCGGCGCGACCGGCACTTCGCGTGCAGCCTTTGCCGCTCCGCGCAAATAATCGGCCTGTGGATAACTGCGCTGTTCAAAACCCTTGCGGCCACGAGCGTCCATTTCGCAGGCCACCACGAACTCCTCAAAGCGTTGCGGCCGACGGTACACGTCGAAGCTTTGCAGCAACTCCAGCAATGTCGAGGCCTTGAGTTCAAGCGCTCGATGCCCGTGAGTATGATATTGCCCCACCAGCAAGGCCAACTCCTGGCAATCCCTCGGCACCTTGAAACGCTCGTTCACCGCTTTGATCAGCTTCAAGCCGCGATGTTCGTGGGCAATGTGCTGCGGCAACTTATCCACAGGTGTCAGGCCTTTGCCCAGGTCGTGCAGCAGGCAGGCCCAGCGCACGCTCAGCGGTTGCTTGTGCAGGGCAGCTTGTTCCAGCACGCTCAAGGTGTGCACGCCGGTGTCAATTTCCGGGTGGTGAGCTGCGGGCTGCGGCACGCCGAACAGCGCATCCACCTCCGGCATCAAGGTTTTCAGCGCGTCGCAGTCACGCAGTACATGGATAAATACCTGGGGTTGATCTTCCATCAGCGCCCGTGAGATTTCCTTCCAGCTACGCTCGGGGGTAAGGGCCTCCAACTCGCCGGACTCACTGAGTTGGCGCATTAACTCCAGAGTCTCAGGGGCGACTGTGAAGCCAAGAGGCGCATAGCGCGCGGCGAAACGCGCAACGCGCAATACGCGGAGGGGATCTTCGGCGAATGCGGGAGAAACATGCCGTAAAATACGCGCTTCAAGGTCGCGTTGGCCCTGATAAGGATCGGTCAGGTTACCCTCGTCGTCCTCCGCCATGGCATTGATGGTCAGGTCACGCCGGATCAGGTCTTCTTCCAGCGTAACGTCGGGGCTCGCATGGAATATAAAGCCACCGTAACCCCGGCCATTCTTGCGTTCGGTGCGAGCAAGGGCGTATTCGTCACCGTTCTTCGGGTCGAGAAATACCGGGAAATCGGCGCCTACCGGTTTATAACCCTTGGCGAGCATCTCTTCGGCCGTCGCGCCAACGACGACGCGGTCTATATCGGTGACCTTGATGCCCAGTAGGCGATCACGCACGGCGCCGCCGACTTTGTAGATTTTCATGAAAAAGCCTCCATTAGCGGCACAGGATAACGCCTGAGCTTGGCCAATGGAGGCTTTGCTGTTTCAGAGATGAACGACGGCCATGTCGAGGCGGCCGTAGTCGTTGTCGTTATGATCGCTGCGCGGTGGCACATGATGGGTTTTCATCACTTGGTCGCCCTGAAGGGTTTCCAGATGAATATCAAAGCCCCAGAGCCGATGCAGATGCTTGAGCACTTCCTCAGTGGATTCGCCCAAGGGTTTGCGGTCGTGCTGCTGGTGACGCAAGGTCAGCGAACGGTCGCCACGCACATCGATGCTGTAGATCTGCACGTTAGGTTCGCGGTTACCGAGGTTGTATTGCGCGGCCAGGGTTTCGCGAATGATGCGGTAGCCGGGTTCGTCGTGGATGGCGGGTACGACCAGATCGTCCTTGAGGTCGTCGTCCAGGATACTGAACAGCTTGAGGTCGCGGATCACCTGGGGCGACAGGTACTGCAGGATGAAACTCTCATCCTTGAAGCTGCTCATGGCGAACTTGATGGTCGAGAGCCAGTCGCTGCCGGCGATTTCCGGGAACCAGCGGCGATCTTCCTCGGTGGGGTGCTCGCACATGCGGCGGATATCGCGGTACATGGCAAAACCCAGTGCATAGGGGTTGATGCCGTTGTAATACGGGCTGTCGAAGCCTGGCTGGAAGACCACGCTGGTATGGGACGTGAGGAACTCCATCATAAAGCCGTCAGTGACCAGGCCCTCGTCGTACAGGTCGTTCATCAGGGTGTAATGCCAGAAGGTTGCCCAGCCCTCGTTCATCACCTGGGTTTGGCGCTGTGGATAAAAATATTGTGCGATCTTGCGTACGATCCGCACGATTTCACGCTGCCAGGGCTCCAGCAGCGGTGCGTGTTTTTCCAGGAAATACAGGATGTTTTCCTGAGGTTCGGCGGGGAAGCGTGCATTGTCCTTGTCGCTGTTCTTGTCGGCGCGCTTGGGGATGGTGCGCCACAGGTCGTTGATCTGTTTCTGCAGGTGCTCCTCGCGTTCCTTCTGGCGCAGGCGCTCCTCTTCTGCGGAAATCGGATAGGGGCGTTTATAGCGGTCAACGCCGTAATTCATCAGCGCATGGCAGGAGTCCAACAGGTCTTCTACCGCATCGATACCGTGGCGCTCCTCGCACTGCATGATGTATTGCTTGGCGAACACCAGGTAATCAATGATCGAACTGGCATCGGTCCAGGTTCGAAACAGGTAGTTGCCCTTGAAGAAACTGTTATGCCCATAGCAGGCATGGGCTACTACCAGCGCCTGCATGCAGATGGTGTTTTCTTCCATCAGGTACGCGATGCACGGGTCGGAGTTGATCACGATCTCGTAGGCCAGGCCCATCTGGCCGCGTGTGTAGGACTTCTCGGTACTGAGGAAGTGTTTCCCGTAGGACCAATGGTGATAGCCCAGGGGCATGCCCACCGAGGCATAGGCATCCATCATCTGTTCAGCGGTGATGACTTCTATCTGGTTGGGGTAGGTGTCCAGGGCATAACCCGCCGCGATACGGCTGATTTCCCGGTCATAGGCCTGGATCAGTTCGAAGGTCCACTCGGAGCCAGTGGAAATGGGTTGGCGCTTGTTCTCTTTTTTGGCGGTCATGTCACTAACCTGCGCTGGAAGAGTTCACGGAAGACCGGGTAGATATCGCCGGCCGAGACCAGTTGCTGCTGGGCGAACGTGTCGGCAAAGGCTTCGCCGATGCGCTCGTATTCGAACCACAGGGCCTGGTGCTCACGGGGGGTGATTTCGACGTAAGTGTAGTACTGCACGAACGGCATGATCTGGTTGATTAAAATGTCCCGGCAGATTGGGGAGTCGTCGTTCCAGTTATCGCCGTCGGAAGCTTGGGCGGCGTAGATGTTCCAATCGTTGGCGGGGTAGCGCTCGGCCATGATCTCCTGCATCAGCTTCAGTGCGCTGGAAACAATGGTCCCGCCGGTTTCCCGCGAGTAGAAAAACTCCTCTTCGTCCACCTCTCGCGCGCTGGTGTGATGGCGGATGAACACTACGTCAATCTTGTCGTAGTTCCGTTTCAGGAACAGGTACAGCAGGATAAAGAAGCGCTTGGCGATGTCCTTGGTGGCCTGGGTCATGGAGCCGGAAACGTCCATCAGGCAAAACATCACAGCCTTGGAGCTGGGGTTGGGTTGCTTGACCAGCAGGTTGTATTTCAAGTCAAAGGTATCGAGGAACGGCACGCGGTGGATGCGCGCGCTGAGTTTTTCGATTTCCGCCTCTATTTCCTGGATATCGCCGAAGTTGTCCGGTTCTTCGCGCTTCAAGCGTGCCAACTCTTCCTTGGCCTGCTTGAGTTTGGCGCGGCTGCTGCCGGACAGGGCGATACGCCGTGCATGGGCTGAGCGCAGGGTGCGGATGATGTTGATGCGCGACGGGTTGCCCTCGTTGCTGATCCCTGCGCGTACGGTCTTGAAGGTATCGGTGCCGGTCAGGTTGCGTTTGACCAGGTTGGGCAGTTCGAGGTCTTCGAACATGAATTCGAGGAATTCTTCCTGAGTGATCTGGAATACGAATTCATCCATGCCTTCGCCAGAGTTGCCGGCTTTGCCCGGACCTTTGCCGCCGCCACCGCCCTGTGGGCGCTGGATATGTTCGCCGGTGGTGAATTCCTTGTTGCCGGGGTGCACCACGGTCTGTTTGCCGCCGCGGCCATGGTGAAGCACCGGTTCGTCGATGTCCCGTCCGGGAATGCTGATTTGTTCGCCATGCTCCATATCGGTGATGGAGCGGCGGCTGACGGCCTCTTCTACCGCCTTTTTGATGTGGTCACGGTAACGCCGCAGGAAACGCTGACGGTTTACCGTGCTCTTGTTCTTGCCATTGAGGCGTCGGTCGATCACATAGCTCATGGGGAGCCCTCCGGGCAGCTTCACGTTACAAGCTTCAAGCCGCGGGCTGGAAGCTTAGAGACAAGCGGTCAACTGCCAGGCCGGATGCCTGGCAGTGCGCGCTTGCCGCTGCCTTACTGCGATTTGCGAACCCGCAGGTACCACTCGGAGAGCAGTCGTACCTGTTTGTCGGTGTAGCCTCGCTCGACCATGCGTGTGACGAAGTCGTTGTGTTTTTGCTGATCCTCCTTGCTGGCCTTGGCGTTGAAGCTGATGACGGGCAGCAGGTCCTCGGTGTTGGAAAACATTTTCTTCTCAATGACCACCCGCAGCTTCTCGTAGCTGAGCCAAGTGGGGTTCTTGCCGTTGTTGTTGGCACGGGCGCGCAGTACGAAGTTGACGATTTCGTTGCGGAAATCCTTCGGATTGCTGATGCCGGCGGGTTTCTCGATTTTTTCCAGCTCTTCGTTGAGGGCCACGCGATTGAGGATTTCGCCGGTTTCCGGGTCGCGGTATTCCTGATCCTGGATCCAGAAATCTGCGTACAGCACGTAGCGGTCGAAGATGTTCTGGCCGTATTCGCTGTAGGACTCCAGATAGGCGGTCTGGATTTCCTTGCCGATGAACTCGATGTAGCGCGGCGCCAGGTATTCCTTGAGGAAGCGCAGGTAGCGCTCACGGGTTTCGGCCTGGAACTGCTCTTGTTCAATCTGCTGTTCCAGCACGTAGAGCAGGTGCACCGGGTTGGCGGCAATCTCGTGGGGGTCGAAGTTGAAGACCTTGGACAGGATCTTGAACGCAAAGCGCGTCGACAGGCCATTCATGCCTTCGTCTACACCGGCCGTGTCACGGTATTCCTGGATCGACTTGGCCTTGGGATCGGTGTCCTTGAGGTTTTCGCCGTCGTAGACGCGCATCTTCGAATAGATATTGGAGTTCTCCGGCTCCTTGAGGCGCGACAGCACGGTGAACTGGGCAAGCATCTTCAGAGTGTCCGGCGCGCAATGGGCCTTGGCCAGGGAGCTGTTGAACAGCAGTTTGTCGTAGATCTTGATTTCGTCGCTGACCCGCAGGCAGTACGGCACCTTGACGATATAGATCCGGTCGATGAAGGCTTCGTTGTTCTTGTTGTTGCGGAAGGTATGCCATTCCGATTCGTTGGAGTGAGCCAGCAGGATCCCGGTAAACGGAATCGCCCCAAGGCCTTCGGTACTGTTGTAGTTACCTTCCTGGGTAGCGGTGAGCAGTGGGTGCAGCACCTTGATCGGTGCCTTGAACATCTCCACGAATTCCATCAGGCCCTGGTTGGCCCGGCACAGTGCGCCCGAATAGCTGTAGGCATCGGCGTCGTTCTGCGGGAATTCTTCCAGCTTGCGGATATCGACTTTGCCCACCAGCGCAGAAATGTCCTGGTTGTTTTCATCGCCCGGTTCGGTCTTGGCCACGCCGATCTGGTTGAGGATCGACGGGTAGAGTTTCACCACGCGGAACTGGCTGATATCACCGCCGAACTCGGCCAGGCGCTTGGTGGCCCAGGGCGACATGATGGTGTTGAGGTAGCGCCGCGGGATACCGAAGTCTTCCTCGAGGATCGCGCCATCTTCCGTGGCGTTGAACAGGCCCAAGGGGGACTCGAAGACGGGCGAGCCCTTGATCGCATAGAAGGGCACCTTTTCGATCAATTGCTTGAGTTTTTCCGCCAGGGACGACTTGCCGCCGCCGACCGGGCCCAGCAGATAGAGGATCTGCTTCTTCTCTTCCAGGCCTTGGGCGGCATGGCGGAAGTAGGAAACGATCTGGTCGATGCATTCTTCCATTCCATGGAAGTCTTCAAAGGCCGGATAGCGGCGGATCACCTTGTTGGAAAATATCCGCGACAGGCGCGAATTATTGGCGGTTTCCACCAGTTCTGGCTCGCCAATCGCCAGTAGCAGGCGTTCGGCGGCAGAGGCGTAGGTGCTGCGGTCCTGCTTGCACAGCTCGAGATACTCCTGAAGCGTGAGTTCTTCCTGCTGTGTGGACGCGAAGCGTTGTTGGAAGTGGCTAAAGATACTCATGACGTCGTCACCTCGCTCGATACGTGGAGCCGACGCCGGATCAATCAGTCGATGCTGGCAGTCATTGACGCACGCCAATGGCTGTTTTCCCCCCAGAACACCCTGAAACGTTACCGATGACCCGTACGCCGGTGTACCGGCTCTCCCCTGATTCGGATGGCCTGCGCTTAAGGATAGTTCGGAATCCGGGAGGTCAAGGCGTGATGCGCAATTAGTTTGGCCGCGCCGTTCGTCAGAAACGGCGCAAGCCCAAGCGTCACGCGGGGTAGCGGGGTGTGAAAAAAATTATTGCGAATCGCCTGAAGAAATTTCCGCAGGATAGGTCGTACGCCACAGCTCAAACCCGCCGTCCAGGCTATAGACGTCAGAGAAACCCTGGCTGATCAAGTACGCGGCTGCGCTCTGGCTGGAATTGCCGTGGTAGCAGGCGACGATCAGCGGCGCATCGAGGTCGGCGGCGCGTATGAAGTCGGCGATGTTGACGTTGTCCAGATGCTGCGCGCCGCTGATGTGGGCGGCGGCGTAAGTAGGCTGGTCGCGGATGTCGACGACTACAGCACCTTGCTCACGCAGGGCCTGGGCTTGTTCGGGGGGGATACGTTTGAATTCGGTCATGGCGGGCTCCTATGGCTTGGTGGCGGCCGGCTGGGTAATGGAAAGGGGGGATTCGCACTGGCAGTCGTCGCGCTCGCCCGTGTCGATGTTCATCAGGGTCATGGCGCCGCCCCACACGCAACCGGTGTCGAGGGCGAACACGCCGGGTTCATCGCACTTGCCTTCCAGCGCGGCCCAATGACCAAAGATGATCTTCGTGTCACGGGTCTTGCGTTCCTTGTAGGCGAACCAGGGCTTATAGCCGGGGAGGGCGCTGTCGGCACCTTCCTTGCTCTTGAGGTCCAGTTTGCCTTCGGCCGTGCAGAAGCGCATGCGTGTGAAATAGTTGGTGATCACTCGCAGGCGGGCGACGCCGGTGAGCTCGTTGTCCCACTTCACCGGGTCGTTGCCATACATGCCGTCGAGGTAAGCGGTGTACAGGTTGTCATCGGCCAATGCACTTTCAACTTCGGCGGCGCACTTGAGGGCTTTTTTCAGCGTCCACTGCGGCGGGATACCGGCATGCACCAAGGCCATGTTGCGGTCCTCGTCGTAGTGCATGAGTTTTTGCCGGCGCAGCCAGTCGAGCAGTTGAGCGCGGTCCGGGGCTTCGAGGATTTCCCGCAGGGTGTCACCTTTTTTGAGGCGCTCGATGTTGTTGCCGGCCGCAAGCAAGTGCAGGTCATGGTTGCCCAGCACGCATACCAAAGAATCACGCAGGCTATAGAGGTAGCGCAGGGTTTCCAGGGACTGGGGGCCGCGGTTGACAAGGTCGCCCACCAACCACAAGCGATCATTTGCGGGGTCGAAGGCTACGCGATCCAGCAGGCGCTTGAGAGGGTCCAGGCAGCCTTGCAGGTCGCCGACAGCGTACGTCGCCATCAGTGCAGGGCTCCTGGCACGGCCAGGCGGAAGGGCTTGATGATTGCATCGAACAGTTGGCCGTCAGTGGCCTTCATTTGATACGAGCCTTGCATGGTGCCGACCTTGGAGGTCATCACCGTGCCGCTGCTATAAGTGTGGCTGGCGCCGCTGTCGATCAACGGTTGCTGGCCGACGACGCCTGCCCCGCGCACTTCCTCGACCTGGCCGTCGCCATCAGTGATGACCCAGTGGCGCGACAGCAGCTTGGCCGGCACCAGCCCGTTGTTCTTCACTGTAATGGTGTAGGCAAAGGCGAAGCGGTTATGTTCGGGTTGCGATTGGTCCGCCAGGAAGCGGGTGACGACGCTGACGTCTATCTGATAGCGAGGGTCGGACATGCAAGAGGCCTTAAAAGCGAAGGACAGCAGATGCGGGTCAGTCTAGGCCAAGAGGAGGGCGCTAGGCCAGACATGTGTCGGGCAGCCGGCAAGCGTTATCGGTATAACGCGGAGCAAATGTGGGAGCGGGCTTGCTCGCGAAGGCGGTGCATCAGTTACACATTTGGTGACTGACACTGCGCATTCGCGAGCAAGCCCGCTCCCACATTGGATTGCATCGAGTTCTTACGGCCTATTCCACTACGGATGCAGGCTGGATGGCAAGTTGGTCGGCCAGGTGTACGAACGCGGCCAGGTCCAGTTGCTCAGGGCGCAGGCTTCCATCAACGCCGGCAGCTTCGATCTCGGCATTGCTCAGCAGGGCCTTGAGGGTGTTACGCAAGGTCTTGCGGCGCTGGTTGAACGCCTCCCGCACGACGCGTTCCAGCAGTTTGTGGTCCTTGGCCGGGTGCGGCAGCACGGCATGCGGCACCAGGCGTACGATGGCCGAATCGACCTTCGGCGGCGGGTTGAACGCGCCTGGACCGACGTTGAACAGGTGCTCCACGCGGCAGTGATACTGGACCATGATCGACAAACGACCCCAATCACCACCGCCAGGGCCTGCGGCCAGGCGCTCCACCACTTCCTTTTGCAGCATGAAGTGCATGTCTCGGATGATTCCGGCGTTGTTCAGCAGGTGGAAAATCAGCGGCGTGGAAATGTTGTACGGCAGGTTACCCACCACCCGCAGGCTGTTGGGCGCAGCGCCAAGGCTGTTGAAGTCGAACTTCAGCGCGTCGCCCTGGTGCAGGTTGAAGTTGGCTTTGCCGGCGAACTGCTGGTTGAGGATCGGGATCAGGTCCTTGTCCAGTTCCACGACGTCTAGTTGTCCGCCGCTGGCCAGCAGGCCCTGGGTCAGCGCGCCCTGGCCCGGGCCGATTTCCAGCAGGCGGTCTTCTGGCTTGGCGTGGATTGAGCGCAGGATGCGATCGATCACGCCAGCGTCATGCAGGAAGTTCTGCCCGAAGCGCTTGCGCGCCCGGTGTTGGTAATGCTCAGTCATATACGGGTCTCGGCCATCTGATAGGCGGTTTCCAGGGCCACGTGCAGGCTGCCGGTATCGATCTTGCCGCTGCCTGCGAGGTCCAGGGCGGTGCCATGGTCGACGGAGGTGCGGATGATCGGCAGGCCCAGTGTCACGTTGACTGCGGCGCCGAAGCCTTTGTATTTCAGCACGGGCAGCCCCTGGTCGTGGTACATCGCCAGCACTGCATCGCAGTGCTCCAGATATTTGGGGGTGAACAGAGTGTCTGCAGGCAATGGGCCGCGTAGGTCCATGCCTTCTTGGCGCAGGCGCTCTAGTGTTGGTTCAATGATGTCGATTTCTTCATGGCCCAAGTGGCCGCCTTCACCGGCGTGGGGGTTGAGCCCGCAGACCAGGATGCGCGGTTGGGCAATGCCGAATTTGTGTTGCAGGTCGCTATGCAGGATGCGCGTGACACGCTCCACACGCTCGGCAGTGATGGCATCGGCGATTTCACGCAGCGGCAAGTGGGTAGTCACCAGCGCCACACGCAGGCCACGGGTGGCGAGCATCATCACCACTTGAGCGGTATGGGTCAGTTCCGCTAGGAATTCGGTATGGCCGGAAAAGGCGATGCCGGATTCGTTGATCACGCCTTTGTGCACCGGTGCGGTGATCATGCCGGCGAAGTCGCCGTCGATGCAGCCTTGGCCCGCACGGGTCAACGTCTCCAGCACAAATGCCGCGTTGGCCGTATTCAACTGCCCGGCAACCACTTTGGCTTGCAGCGGGGTGTCCCACACATACAGGCTGCCGGCGGGGGCCGGCAGGTCGGGCCAGTTGCCTGGCCCCACGTCCAGCAGGTTGACGGCCACACCCAGCTGCGCGGCCCGCTCGAGGAGCAGGTCGCGGCTGGTAATGGCAATCAGGGGGTGTGGCTGGGGTTGCGAGGCGAGCAGCAGGCACAGGTCTGGACCAATGCCGGCCGGCTCGCCGGGTGTCACCGCGAAACACTGGGGTTTCACTGGGTTGCCTGGTCGGTGCCTGTTTGCTCGGCGCCTGGCAGCTTGTTCTCTACATAAGCTTCGTCACGGATCTGACGCAGCCAGGTTTGCAGCTCTTCGTCGTATTTGCGGTTACGCAACACGGTCAGGGCTTGCTGCTCGCGCGCCTGGGTGGTGTTGTCAGTGGCGCGACGGCCAAGGACTTCCAGGACATGCCAACCGTATTGGGTCTTGAACGGCTTGGACAATACACCTTGTGGCGTGTCGGCCATGACCTGCTGGAACTCGGGCACCAGTGCCCTCGGGTCGATCCAGTTCAGGTCGCCGCCGTTAAGGGCAGAGCCTGGGTCTTCCGAGAAGCTTTTAGCCAGGGTGGCGAAGTCTTCACCGCTTTCAATGCGGTCATAGATCTTCTGGGCCAGTTCCTTGGTTTGTGCTTCGGTGCGGATTTCGCTCGGTTTGACCAGGATGTGACGAACATGAACTTCGTCTTTCAACGAGGTTTCGCCGCCGCGACGTTCCAGCAGCTTGAGGATGATAAAACCACCCGGGGTGCGGGCTGGCTGGGTAATGCCGCCGACTTCCATGGCGCTCAATTCGCGATCAAACGGAGGTGGCAATTGAGCGGCTTTACGCCAGCCCATATCACCGCCTTCGAGGGCGTTATCGCTGCCGGACTGAGCAATGGCCATTTGGGCAAAATCTGCACCCGCTTTCAGGCGCTCGTAGATCGCCTGGGTTTTAGCGGCAGCGGCATTGAGCTGCTCCGAGTTGGCTCCGTCCGGGGTTGGAATCAGGATATTGGCCAAGTGCAACTCTTCGGAGAGCTGCATCTTGCCCAGGTCCGAAGCCAGGAAGTTCTTCACTTCCTGCTCGGACACCTGAACCCGTTCGGCCACACGGCGCTGGCGCACACGGCTGATGATCATTTCGCGCTTGATCTGGTCACGGGCGTCCTCATAGGACAGGCCATCGTGGGCCAGGGCGGCGCGGAACTGATCAATGCTCATGTTGTTGCGTTGAGCAATGGTGCCAACAGCCTGGTTCAGTTCTTCGTCCGAAATACGGATGCCGGAACGTTCGCCAATCTGCAGTTGCAGGTTTTCGACGATCAGGCGTTCCAGTACCTGAGATTCCAGGACGCTGGTCGGTGGCACCCCACCGCCACGTTTGGCGATGGTCTGCTGAACTTCCTTGACCCGCTGGTCCAGCTGGCTCTGCATGATCACGTCGTTGTCGACGATGGCCGCTACTTTATCCAGCTGTTGAACTGCGGCGTGTGCCGAAACAGTACCCAGGAACAGCGCGCCCAGCACTAGCGGGCGCAAACACTCAGAAAGCTTTGTCTTCACGTTCACGATAACCTTCAATGCCTTTGTCGAGGAAGCTCTCTACCTTGGCGCCGGTCAGGCCGCCGAGTCCTTTGAGGACGATCTGGAAGAAGAGCCCGTGGTCACCCTTTTCGTTGAGCGGGGCGATCTGGCTGTACTCGTCGTTGGAAACCCAGTAGCGGTTGATGACGCGCAGTTTCCAGCAGCAGTTGTCGTACTCGAAACCACCGAAGGCTTCCAGGGTGCGGTTGCGTGCATAGTCATACTGCCAGCGAGTGATCAAATTCCACTGCGGAATGATCGGCCACATCATCGAGAAGTCGTGTTGCTGGATTTTGTAGTAATCCTTCACGTAGTTCTCTTGACCTGGCGTGCCGTAGTCCCCACCGAACTGCCATTTGCCGGTCAGTTGGTTGTAGACCACTTGGTCATTGCGGTAGCGATAGCCGAGGTTGACGACCTTGTTCGGGTTGTCTTCTGGCTGATAGTGGAACATCGCACTACCGGAGCGTGGGGCATGGCTTTCGGTGTCCCAGTTGTAGTCGGCCGTGGCGCGCCAATCGCGGTTGAAGCGGAAAGCGTATTCCAAAGCGATAGGCGAGACATCTGTTTGGGAGTCATCTCGGTCAGCGGCCAGGACTCCTGGCAGTTGAACCTCGCGATCCTTGAAGTACAGTGCTTGACCCACGGAAACACGCTGGCGTTCAAAGCCATTTTCTTCGATCCAGCGGCTGGTTACGCCCAGGGATAACTTGTTCTCGTCTCCAATCCGATCGTTACCGGCAAAGCGGTTATCACGGAATAGAGAGGCATAGCTGAACGAATATTCACTGGTGTCGAAAACCGGAATATCGCTTTGGTCTTTGTTCGGTACGTAGAGGTAGAAGGCTCGCGGCTCAAGGGTCTGGTTATAGTCTTTACCGAACCAGTTAGTTTTGCGGTCGAAGTACAGCCCGCTGTCGACGCTCGCGATAGGAACAGCGCGATCTTGCGAACTCTTGAACACTCCGCCAGCGTAAGGCGCTGCGCCGGGCCGGGTAGCGGCCAGTTGCGCGGCGACAATGTCATCCTTGCCTTTGCTGTCCAGGTCAAGATCATATTTGGTATAGACGTATTTGAGCTTCGGCGTAATAAAGCCATAGCTCCAGTTCATTGGGTACTCGACAGCGGGAGCTACGTTCAAGCGTGTTCCGTTTGCACGGGTCAGGCCGTTTACGTAGGTGTCCAGGCGTCGTTCACCTATAGTGCCATCAGGATTGAACGGCCCGCCGTCTTCGTTAACCACATTACCGTTTCGAAGGTCTCGGTCAAATCTTACGGCTTCAGTCTCGTAGGAGAAGTTGAGCCCCCCCGGATGGTACGGCAACTGACCATTGAAGGTGATCTGCGGCAAACGGTCATACGGAGTGATCTGCGAAATCGTCGCCAGTTGATATGACTGCAGGTTCACGCGAGCTTGATAGTTATCACCATTATAGGTCACGGAGCCCTGCTGGTTCAGGAAGTCCTGGCTCTGGATGCCTTCCTGATACGACTTCAAATCCTGGAAGTAGAACGGATCACTGATCTTGGTGTAATCGACCTGGGTCGTCAGACGCGAATCCAGCCCACCTTTATGCTGCCAATTGAGCATATAGCGGGTCTTTTCGTAATCAGTCTGCTTCTTCCGCTCGTCGCTATCATCATTGAGATACGCCCCACCAAACTGCCCTTCACTCGACTTGGTCAGATAGCGGAATTCGCCCTCCATCAACAAGCCGCGCTTGGTCATGTACTGCGGGTACAACGTGGCATCGTAGTTCGGTGCCAGGTTGAAGTAGTACGGCGTTACCAATGTAAAGCCAGTCTCACTGCCGGTGCTGAAGCTCGGCGGCAGGAAGCCGGATTGACGACGGTCATCGATCGGGAAGTAGATGTACGGGGTGTACAGGATCGGGATGTTCTTGACCCGCAACGTCGCGTTGGTCGCCGTACCGAAACCGGTGGCCGGGTTCAACGTAATGTTGTTGCCCTTGAGCTGCCAGGCGTTGCTGTCCGGCTCGCAGGTGGTGTACGTACCGTCCTTGAGACGGATGATCGCGTTTTCTGCACGCTTGGCGTACAGCGCGTTACCGCGGATGCGTGACTTGTGCATCACGTATTCGGCGTTGTCGATCTGGGCGGCACCGGTGTCGAGCTGGACCTGGGCATGGTCACCCACGATCAGGGCGCCGTTATCGCGCAGGCGCACCTTGCCATTCAGTTCGCCACGGTTCTCCGCCTGGTACAGGCTGGCTTCGTCCGACTCCAGCTGCATGCTGCCCTGGCGCATGACCACGTCACCGGCCAGGGTAGCGACCTGCTGCTCCTGCTCGTAACGAGAAGCCTTGGCGCCGATGAAGGTCGGCGCATCGCTCTTGTTCGTCTTGTCGTTCATGCCAGGACGAGTCGGCTCGATGTAGGCGCCGCCGCAGTAAGGGCCGGTTTCGGCCAGCTGTGCTGCGGTCAGCTTGTCGCGAGGTACCCAGTCAAGGTGGCTGTAGTCGGCACTGCGCGAACGCAGGCCACGGCCCTTGGCTTCGGTGACCAGCATGGTCTTGGGTTCGGCGTCGACGCTGCCGCCAGCTTTGCCTTGCGGCGTGCTGTTGGCCGAGCTGACGGCAGCACCGTCATGCACCGGGCGCGGTGGCAATGGGGCGGCGGCGGTCTTCGGCGCGCAATCCCAGGCACCCGAAGCAGAGACTGAGCAGTCATACTGTTCCGCGGCGACCACGAATGAGGTGGCGAAAGGTTGCAAGGCCAGCAGACTGCCGGTTACCAGCAACGGAAATTTTCTACGAAACGCGGGGGATTTCAATGCCATCTTATTAGTCCGGGCTTCCTGCGTGCCATCTGCCCGCGGTTTGGGCCGCACGCCTCTCGATGGTCTGAAAAAGATGCGTGATAATAAAGCATGCCCCGCTTGACGGCTAGCGCCGTCGGAGACCCTTGTAATGCCCGAGCAAGATCTACGTTTACAACAGCTGGAAGTCTGGCTGGATGAGCAGTTGCCGATCCTCTTCAACGCTCAGGACTGGGGCCCCGTGCCCCCGGCCACATTGACCGCGGCCAGCAGCGACGCGAGTTTCAGGCGTTATTTTCGATGGGAGGGCGGTGCCCATACGTTCGTCGTCATGGACGCGCCACCCCCCCAGGAAAACTGCAAACCTTTCGTCGATATTGCGCATTTGCTCGCGAAATCGGGAATAAATGTGCCAAAAATTTATGCAGAAGATCTGCCCCGTGGCTTTCTTTTGCTCAATGACCTGGGCAGAAAAACCTATCTGGACGTGATTGACGGTGAAAATGCCGATCAATTATTTGCCGATGCCATCGACGCGCTGCTGGCTTTCCAGCAATTGCCGATGGATGCGCCGTTGCCCAGCTATGACGTGGCCTTATTGCGTCGCGAGCTGGAACTGTTCCCGGAATGGTACGTGCGTCGTCACCTGGGCATCGACCTCGACCCTGAGCAACAAGCCCTCTGGCAACGTGCCAGCCAGCAGTTGATCGACAGCGCGCTGGCCCAGCCCAAGGTGCTGGTGCACCGCGACTACATGCCGCGCAACCTAATGGTCAGTGAGCCAAGCCCAGGCGTGCTGGATTTTCAGGACGCGGTCTACGGCCCGGTGACCTATGACATTACCTGCCTGTTCAAGGACGCCTTCCTCAGTTGGCCCCAGGCCCGCGTTCGTGAATGGCAGCGCGGCTATTGGCAGCGCGCCGGGCAGCTGGGGATTCCCGTACAGGACGACTTTGAAGAGTTCCTGCGTGCCAGCGACCTGATGGGCGTGCAGCGTCACCTCAAGGTTATCGGCATTTTTTCGCGTATCTGCCACCGCGACGGCAAGCCACGCTACCTGGCCGACGTGCCGCGTTTCTTTGCTTATATAGAAGCGGTGCTGGCCGACCGACCTGAGTTGAGTGACCTGGGCGAATTGCTCGCCAGCCTGCGCGAACCTGCTGAGGCCAGCGTATGAAGGCGATGATCCTGGCGGCGGGCAAGGGCGAGCGCATGCGCCCGCTCACCCTGCATACGCCCAAGCCGCTGGTGCAAGCCGGCGGCAAGCGGCTGATCGAGTATCACCTTGAAGCCTTGGCGACGGCCGGCTTTACCGAGATCGTGATCAACCACGCCTGGCTCGGCGAGCAGATCGAAAGCTACTTGGGCGACGGTGCCCAGTTCGGTCTGCGCATCCGCTACTCCCCGGAGGGAGAACCGCTGGAAACGGGGGGCGGCATATTCCAGGCATTGCCGCTGCTGGGCGACGAACCGTTTCTGGTGGTCAATGGCGATATCTGGACTGACTACGATTTCACCCAGCTCAAGCAGCCGATCCGGGGCCTGGCGCACTTGGTGATGGTCGACAACCCTGCGCACCACCCGTCGGGCGGGGATTTCTACCTGGATCACGGTGTGCTTCATGATGCCGCGCCCGGTGCCGATAACCTGACCTTCAGTGGCATTTCAGTGCTCGACCCCAAGTTGTTCGCGGGTTGCAGCGCCGGTGCCTTCAAGCTGGCCCCGCTTTTGCGCGAGGCCATGGCCAAAGGTTTGGTAACGGGGGAGCACATGGCAGGACGCTGGGTGGATGTGGGGACGCTGGAGCGACTGGCGCAGGTCGAAACCTTGCTGACAAAGGGACGCTAGGATGTTGTGGCCAGGGACGCTGATCGGCGCCGGGGCTGGCTTTGCCATTGCCAGTATTCCGGGGGCTTTGTTGGGGGCATTGCTGGGGCAGGCCTTGGATCGTCGCTTGCAATTGCACAGTTGGGCGCAGTTACGTGAGCGCCTGGGTGGGCGTCCGGCCTTGCGCAACGACGAGCTGTTGTTCGTGCTGCTGGGACGCCTGGCCAAGAGTAATGGCCGGGTTGTCGATGGGCATATCCAGCAAGCGCGCCAGGAAATGCGCGCACTGGACATGAGTGAGCCGGCCCAGCGCCGCGCGATCAGCGCCTTCAACCGTGGCAAGTCCGGCAGTGACCGTGTACGCAGTTACCTGCGGGTGCTCAAGACGCAGCCCCATGCGGCGGAAGGCGTGCTGCGCGCCTGTTGGCGCATGGCGTGGGCGGACGGTCGGGCGGATGCTGCCGAGCGCGACCTGATCGACCAGTGGGGCAAGTGGCTGGGCTGGACGCCGCAGCAGCTGCAGGCATTGGCGACCGATTACGCGCCGGAGCGCAAGCCAGTGGCCAATCGTGGGGGGGCCTATCAGGAGGCGTTGCGTATCCTGGGGGTGACGGCAACCACTGAGCCTTCGGTGATCAAGCGCGCCTACCGCCGCCTGCTCAGCCGTCACCATCCGGACAAGATCGCCGGCACGGGAGCCAGCCCCGCGCAAGTGCGTGAGGCGACCGAACGAACCCGTGAGTTGCATAACGCCTATGCGCTGATTCGCGAGCGGCGCGATTTTCGCTGAGGCTATCGCCACTCAACTCTATGTGGCAGTGGCAAGCCCTAATTGTAGGAGCGAGCTTGCTCGCGAAAAACTCCCAGGCGCCGCGTTTATTCAGGAAGCACGCATTATCGTTGACGTTTTTCGCGAGCGAGCTCGCTCCTACAGAAAGCGATGTTGCCCCCTATAGCGGAGTGTCAGTCTGCGCCGCCCTGCGGGCTCAACCACCCGCGAACCCTGCGGTACAACTGCTCTTGCTCCGCCGCGCTATTACCGGGCAACGCCGTGAGCGACACCTGTTTATAGCTGTCATTCTTCGAGCGCTTGGCCGCCTGGAGTCGTTCCTGGGCTTTTTTGCGTTCCAGGGCGCCTTCTTGATAGAACACGTCCGCCGTGGGTACCTTCAAGGCCGGCGCCAGTTGCTGCAGGTCCGGTTGGCGAGCTGCGGGCGTCTTGCCGGCCACCATCACCAACCTCTGCACCTGGGAGGGTTGTTTCTCGCTCAGGTAGCGTGCCGCCCACCAGGCCCCGGCTCCATGGCCGAGCAACACCACACTGCGGGCGCTTTGGGTCTGGGCGAAGGCGACGGCGGCGTCGATGCGGTCGAAGATGCGCTTGGCGTCGGTCTTGTCCTGTTCATCCGCCCCCGGCACCACCGCCGGGTCAGTGCCTTCGGCCTCGGCACTGGCGGCCTGTTCGACCGGCTTGGCAGCGGTGCTGCCTTCCTTGCTGCTGGTATCGACCGCCGCTTTCGGCGGTTCGATGAGCCGCGGCGGCAGGGTGTCCACACTGACGTCAGGCAATGACAGGCTGAGGGTGCCCCAGGCGGCGTCCGGCAACTTACGCCGCAGAGGCGCGATTGCTTGCGGCCAGTCCGCGTTCTCCCCAGCACCTGGTATGAGGATCACCACACCCTCGGCTTCGGCGCTGTTGGCGGGTTTCCACAGCGCCAGGAACGACTCGCTACCCGCCTGCAATTGCTGTTGCTCTTGCAGCGGCACCTGCCGTTCGAGCGCACTGGCTTCTTGTTGGCTACGCTCGGACAGTGGCTGGCGTTCAGCCGGTTTTTCGACGGCAGGCGAGGGCGCATCCTCGGCCTGAACAGGCAAGACACTGGTAAACAGGAGTGACAGGCACAGTGCTGGCAGTGCCGAACGGTGAAGAAAAAGCATCGTTGATTCCCGGCCAGAAGTTATTCCAGCAGCCTAATGGGTTGGTCGGTATTTGTCAGGGGTATGAGGCGTGGTTCTCGTTACCAACAAGCTATCGGCGGTTTGTTGGCTGCCTTGATGGGCGCGGCGCGACCATTCAACCAGTGAATGGCAGACAACACGCCAGGTGCGGCTATTCTTGTGCCAGCCCATCATTCATAAGAGGCCGCGCACATGAGTACTTCCTCATTCAAGATCGCCCACAAACTGCTGACCGGCGCAGGTGCCATAGAACAACTGGCTGCCGAACTCACGCGCCTGGATGTGGATAATCCGTTGATCGTCACCGACGCCGCGCTGGTCCAGTCCGGCACCGTGGCGCTGGCCCTGGAGCATCTTGGGGACCGAGCCTACGAAATCTTCGACCGCGTGCTGCCCGATCCGGAAATTGCCATCGTTGAAGACTGCATGCGTGCGTACCGCGAAGGCGGGCACGACGGCCTGATCGGTGTGGGCGGCGGCAGTGCCATCGACATCGCCAAGAGCGTGGCGGCCTATGCCGGTTATCACGGCGCGCTGGCGGACTTGTTTGGCGTCGATCAGGTGCCGCGCAAAGGCCCGCCGTTGATCGCCATCCCCACCACGGCCGGCACCGGCTCGGAGGTGACCAACGTGGCGATACTGTCCGACAAGGCGGCACAGCTGAAAAAAGGCATCGTCAGCGATTACTTGCTGCCGGATGTCGCGCTGATCAGCCCGCAAATGACCTTGACCTGCCCACGCGGTGTCACGGCCGCCAGTGGCGTGGACGCCTTGGTGCACGCCATCGAGTCCTACCTGTCGCTGAATGCCTCGCCGATTACCGACGCCCTGGCCATCGGTGCGATCAAGCTGATTGCCAGCGCGTTGCCCAAGGCTTACGCCAACCCGGCCAACCTGCAGGCCCGTGACGACATGGCCACCGCCAGCCTGATGGCCGGCATGGCCTTTGGCAACGCTGGCGTCGGTGCCGTGCATGCGCTGGCGTACCCGTTGGGTGGGCGCTTCAACATTGCCCATGGCGTAAGCAATGCGCTGTTGTTGCCGTATGTGATGCACTGGAACAAATTGGCCTGCGTCGAGCGCATGCAGGACATCGCCCAGGCCATGGGCGTCAATATCGCCGGGCTGAGTGTGAATGACGCTGCTGACCAGGCTGTAGCGGCGATGACGCGGCTGTGTGCGGCGGTGGAGATCCCGTCCGGCCTGCGCAGTTTCGGCGTGCCCGAGGACGCCATCCCGGCCATGGCCAGTGAAGCCGCAGGCATTGAGCGCTTGATGCGCAACAACCCGCGCAAGCTCAGCGCCGCCGATATCGAAAAAATCTACCGCGCAGCTTACTAACCGTTGAGATAGGTCACGGTGCGCGCAGCAAAGCATGAGGTATACAATGCGCGCCATCGTGATTTAGCTCAAAAAAGGTGCGTCATGCAGCCCTTCGTCATTGCTCCATCGATTCTCTCTGCCGACTTCGCCCGCCTGGGTGAGGAAGTGGACAAGGTGTTGGCCGCCGGTGCCGACTTCGTGCACTTCGATGTCATGGACAACCACTACGTACCCAACCTGACCATCGGCCCGATGGTGTGCGCCGCGTTGCGCAAGTACGGCATCACTGCGCCGATTGATGCGCACTTGATGGTCAGCCCGGTGGACCGTATCGTCGGTGACTTCATCGAGGCGGGTGCGACTTACATCACCTTCCACCCTGAAGCCACGCTGCACGTTGACCGCACACTGCAACTGATCCGCGAAGGCGGCTGCAAGGCGGGCCTGGTATTCAACCCGGCTACTCCGCTGAGCGTGCTTGAGTACGTGATGGACAAGGTCGACATGGTCTTGCTGATGAGCGTCAACCCAGGCTTCGGCGGGCAGAAGTTCATCCCTGGCACCTTGAACAAGCTGCGTGAGGCCCGTGCGCTGATTGATGCGTCGGGGCGTGACATTCGCCTGGAAATCGACGGCGGGGTCAACGTCAACAATATCCGTGAGATCGCCGCAGCGGGCGCCGATACCTTCGTGGCCGGCTCTGCTATCTTCAACGCCCCGGACTACCAGGCCGTCATCGACAAGATGCGTGCCGAACTGGCGCTGGCGCGTCCATGAGCGGTTTTGAGCAGTTGTTCCCCGGCAAATTGCCACGGCTGGTGATGTTCGATCTGGACGGTACCTTGATCGACTCGGTGCCTGACCTGGCGGCCGCGGTGGACCAGATGCTGCTCAAGCTGGGGCGCAAGCCGGCAGGTGTCGAGTCGGTGCGCGAATGGGTCGGCAATGGCGCACCGATGTTGGTGCGCCGGGCCCTGGCCAACGACATCGATGCCACGGGTGTGGATGAGGTAGAGGCAGAGCATGCCTTGGAACTGTTCAATGCCGCTTATGAAAGCAGCCACGAACTGACCGTGGTTTACCCCGGTGTGCGCGACACCCTCAAGTGGTTGAGCAAGCAGGGCGTGGAAATGGCCCTGATCACCAACAAGCCGGAGCGCTTCGTTGCGCCGTTGTTGGACCAGATGAAAATCGGTCGCTACTTCCGCTGGATCATCGGCGGCGATACCTTGCCGCAGAAAAAACCCGACCCTGCGGCGCTGTTTTTCGTAATGAAAATGGCCAATATTCCGGCATCTCAGTCGCTGTTTGTCGGCGATTCACGCAGTGATGTGCTGGCGGCCAAAGCGGCGGGCGTGCAGTGTGTGGCCTTGAGTTATGGTTACAACCATGGCCGGCCGATTGCGGAGGAGTCCCCAGCGCTGGTCATTGATGACCTGCGACTGCTAATCCCCGGTTGCCTGGGCGCTGGCGCTGAGATAACGTTGCCCGACATTGATTCGTCCCCTTCTGGAAATTCCATCGTGGTGGTCACTCGCAAACTCTGGATGAAAGTCATCAAGGCCCTGGCCCGCTGGCGTTGGCGCGCCTGACTGATCCTGGCCGCGTTTGCGGCACGTTTGCCTACCTGACTGTTTGACCCTCACACCACGAGGCACCTCATGACCCGCGAAGAATTCCTGCGTTTGGCCGCTGCCGGCTATAACCGTATCCCCATGGCTTGCGAAACCCTGGCCGACTTCGATACGCCGCTGTCGATCTACTTGAAGCTGGCCGACGAGCCCAACTCCTACCTGCTCGAGTCGGTACAGGGCGGTGAGAAGTGGGGTCGTTACTCGATCATTGGCCTGCCATGCCGCACGGTGCTGCGGGTACACGACCATCATGTGAGCATCACCCATGATGGCGTGGAGATCGAAAGCCATGACGTAGAAGACCCGCTGGCTTTTGTCGAAACCTTCAAGGCGCGCTACAACGTGCCGACCATCGCTGGCCTGCCGCGCTTCAATGGCGGCCTGGTGGGGTACTTCGGCTATGACTGCGTGCGCTATGTGGAGAAGCGCTTGGGCAAATGCCCGAACCCGGACCCGCTGGGCGTGCCGGACATTTTGCTGATGGTGTCCGACGCGGTGGTGGTGTTCGACAACCTCGCCGGCAAGATGCATGCGATTGTTCTTGCCGACCCTGCCCAGGCTGATGCCTTCGAGCAAGGCCAGGCCAACCTGGAAGCGCTGCTTGAGAAACTCCGCCAGCCGATCACCCCGCGTCGCGGCCTGGACCTCAGCCGCCCACCCGCGGCCGACCCGGTGTTCCGCTCAAGCTTTACCCAGGATGACTACGAGCGTGCCGTCGATACCATCAAGGAATACATCCTCGCCGGTGACTGCATGCAAGTGGTGCCATCGCAACGCATGTCCATCGACTTCAAGGCGGCGCCGATTGACCTGTACCGCGCACTGCGTTGCTTCAACCCGACGCCGTATATGTACTTCTTCAATTTTGGCGACTTCCACGTCGTGGGCAGTTCGCCGGAAGTGCTGGTGCGGGTTGAAGACAACCTGATCACCGTGCGCCCGATTGCCGGCACGCGCCCCCGTGGCGCGACCGAAGAAGCCGACGTGGCGCTGGAAGAAGACCTGCTCAGCGACGACAAGGAAATCGCCGAACACCTGATGCTGATCGACCTGGGGCGCAACGACACCGGGCGTGTCTCGGAAATCGGCTCGGTGAAACTGACCGAGAAGATGGTCATTGAGCGGTATTCCAATGTGATGCATATCGTGTCCAACGTCACCGGCGAGCTGAAGGCCGGGCTGACGGCGATGGACGCACTGCGGGCGATTTTGCCGGCGGGCACATTGTCGGGGGCGCCGAAGATCCGTGCGATGGAAATCATCGACGAACTGGAGCCGGTCAAGCGTGGCGTCTACGGCGGCGCCGTCGGGTATTTTGCCTGGAACGGCAATATGGACACCGCCATTGCGATCCGCACGGCCGTGATCAAGGATGGCGAACTTCATGTGCAGGCTGGCGGCGGGATTGTGGCGGACTCGGTGCCGGCCCTTGAGTGGGAAGAAACCCTGAACAAGCGCCGAGCGATGTTCCGTGCCGTGGCATTGGCAGAGCAAACGCCACAAGACTGAAGCTGGAATAAAAAATGTGGGAGCGGGCTTGCCCGCGATGGCGGTGTGTCACTTGAGATATTCAGTGACTGATCCACCGCCATCGCAGGCAAGCCAGCTCCCACATTTGTTTTGCGCAGTATTTAGAAATCCAGACTGACCCCGACATTGATGCTTTGCTGGGTCAAATTGTCATCCTTCCTCAGGTTATACGCCGCGCGCAGTGCCAGGTCCTGAGTCAGCTTGTGGCTGACACCCAGGCTCAAGCGGTCAGAGTTACTGCGAGGCGTATAGCCGTCCAGCTTGAAGTCGATTCCCTGGACGCTGTTGAGCGAAATGTTCACCTTCTGGGTGTCATTTTCAAACTCATGCTCGTGTGCAACTTCGCCAAAAACCTGGGTTTGCGGCGCGATGCGGTAGCTGCCTTGCAGGCCGACGCCCAGGCGCTTGGAGTCGCGTTGTTGATCATCAAAGGTCAGGGCGGTGGAGCGGCTGTTTTTCTCCGAGTAACCATTGACTTCAACCCGCGCGTAATCGGCGCTGATGAACGGCGACAGGTGCCAGTCGCCGCCCGGTGTGGCGATGTCATACCCCACGCGGCCGCTCAGTGCCCAGAGCCAGCCATCGGTATCACCTTTCTCCGAGCCTTCACTGACACCCAGGGCGAACTTGCGCTTGAGGCTGTCGAAGTCCAGCTTGCCGCCGGTCAATGCGGCATCGGCCCACCAGTGATTTTGCTGATACTGAGCGAAAGCCGTGCCCATATAGCTGTTGAGCTTGTAGTCCGAATCATTGGCACCGGCTTCGAGGGTCTGCCGATACAGGCCAGCGGCAACGCCCACGCGCCAGTTTTCATCGAGCCGGTAGCTGCCACCGATATTCAGGTTGTAGCCGCTGCCGTCGCCACTGGCCGAGCTGCTCTGATCATCGAAATCCAGGCGTTGGCCGCCGCCGGCCACTATGGCGCGCCATTGGCCGACGGCTTGCCAACTGCCGTTGTCTGCTTGCCATTGGTTACGCAGCTCGTCCTGGTGGGCGCGCAATGTGCCTTGGGCCATTTCCGGCAGCAAGGTCAGTTCCCACGGCGCGGCGAGTAGCGAATAGGCGTAGTCGGCAATCAAGCGTTGCCCGGCCACAGTAGGGTGGACCGAGTCGTTGTAGATCAGCTTGGTCGGGTCCGGATTGGTACCGCCGATGCCGTAGGTTGGGTTGGCGGTGCAACTGTTGCCGCTGAAGCAGGTGCCGGTCAGGTTCTGGCCGGTGGCGAGGCCGAAGCGGGCCGGATCGGCGAAAGCCTCGTTCAACAACAGCGGGATGTTCAGCGGGATAACCTGCGCATCCACTTGTGACAGGCGCTGTACCAGGGACTGGTTGAAAATATTGCTCAGGGCCGAGGTCGCTGCTTGCTGTGGGGTGCCGTTGATGGCTGGCGTCAGCCCCAGGTCGGGTAGCATCCAGACCATGATGTAGCGTGCGCCGGCCTGTTGCAGAGCCTGGGCGCTGTCCGCCAGACGCCCACCTGCGGCGACCGCTTGAGCGGGGCTGAGTACCCGGCCTTGGAGGAAGTCGTTGCCCCCACCGGAAAGGAAGTAGAGCGCGTTCGGGTCAGCTCTCCCACCATTGGCCGGCAAATAGCCCTGCCGGCTGCGCAACACGGTGCCACCACCGGCATTGCCGGGGGGAATCGCAGCATCGGAGACTGAGGTAATAGAGTCGAGGATATTGTCGGTACGGTAACCACCCACTGCCCAGTTGTTCCCGTCTGGCAAACCTTGGGCTGCGCGAACGGGTGAGGTGGAGGCATTCAGGTCATTGGGGGCTACCCCCAATTTGGCACCCAATAGGGTTGAGGAGACCAGGCCGTACTCACCCTGGAAGTTCGCCCCGGTTCGATTGGTAAAGCGCAACGTGGCACCGGCCGAACCGTCGGGAAACTGGCCTGCATCAGCCAGGCTGTCGCCGAAAACCACCATAGTTGAATAAGGTGACGGGGCTGCGAACGCCTGGGCGCAGGCCAATGACAGGAGGCAGCCGGCAAGGGGCGTGAAAAACGCTGGTCTGAGCATGCAAGATTCCATTCGGTTGTTTTTATGTTGGAAGTGAAACACTAGCAAAATTTCTAGCATTTTCTGTAGGGATATGTGGAATCTGCCTACGTTGGCCCCCGTATTTGCGGCTCCATATTGCACCGCTGGCGAGCCTACGTTACTGTGCCTGAACGTATGAATGAGACCCTCCCCGTGTTGATCATCAGCAAACTCTTGATGCGAGTAGTCAAGGCACACGCCCGTTGGCGTTGGCGCGCCTGACATTTTTCTCTGCCGGCCTGGCCGGACCTGTACCGATTTGCCTTCTTCACCCGTTGCCTGACGCCCCTTGCCAACTCACCCTGGCAACCGGAACGTGCGTCTGGCAGCGGGTCACACTCTTGGAAGGCGGTCATTTGAAATCAGTGAATTCAAGAGGTTTGAACCCACATGTTGCTGATGATTGATAACTACGACTCCTTTACCTACAACGTTGTGCAGTACCTGGGCGAGCTGGGTGCCGAGGTCAAGGTGGTGCGCAACGATGAACTCACTGTTGCCGAAATCGCCGCGTTGAACCCCGAGCGCATCGTCGTCTCACCTGGCCCGTGCACGCCGACCGAAGCGGGCATCTCTCTGGAAGCTATCCAGTATTTCGCCGGCAAGCTGCCGATCCTGGGCGTCTGCCTGGGCCACCAGTCCATCGGCCAGGCGTTTGGCGGTGATGTGGTGCGCGCGCGGGAGGTCATGCACGGCAAGACCAGCCCGGTGTTCCATCGTGACCTGGGTGTGTTCCACGGCCTGAACCTGCCGGTGACCGTGACCCGTTACCACTCACTGGTGGTCAAGCGTGAAACCTTGCCCGAATGCCTGGAATTGACCGCCTGGACCCAATTGGAAGACGGCTCGGTCGACGAGATCATGGGCTTGCGTCACAAGACGCTGAACATCGAAGGGGTGCAATTTCACCCTGAATCAATCCTGACCGAGCAGGGCTACGAGCTGTTCGCCAACTTTCTCAAGCAGAGCGGCGGCACGCGCTAAGGACTTTTCATGGATATCAAGACTGCCCTGAGCCGTATCGTCGGCCATCTGGACCTTAGCACCGCGGAAATGAGCGATGTGATGCGCGAGATCATGACCGGCCAATGCACCGATGCCCAGATCGGCGCCTTTATGATGGCGATGCGCATGAAGAGCGAAAGCATCGACGAAATAGTCGGTGCGGTGTCGGTGATGCGTGAGCTGGCGGACAAGGTCGAGCTCAAGACTCTCGACGGCGTCGTCGATGTGGTGGGCACCGGCGGTGACGGTGCGAATATTTTCAACGTGTCGACCGCCTCATCTTTTGTGGTGGCCGCCGCTGGTTGCACCGTCGCCAAGCACGGTAACCGTGCAGTGTCTGGCAAGAGCGGCAGTGCCGACTTGCTGGAAGCGGCCGGTATTTACCTGAACCTCACGCCGGTGCAAGTAGCGCGCTGCATTGACAGCGTTGGTATCGGCTTCATGTTTGCCCAGTCCCATCATGGCGCAATGAAACACGCTGCCGGCCCGCGTAAGGACCTTGGCTTGCGTACCCTGTTCAACATGCTCGGCCCGCTTACGAATCCGGCCGGTGTGAAGCACCAGGTGGTAGGCGTGTTCAGCCAGGCGCTGTGCCGGCCGCTGGCCGAAGTCTTGCAACGCCTGGGCAGCAAGCATGTGCTGGTGGTGCATTCCAAGGATGGCCTCGACGAGTTCAGCCTGGCGGCGCCGACCTTCGTGGCGGAGCTGAAGAACGACGAGGTCACCGAATATTGGGTCGAGCCCGAAGACCTTGGTATGAAAAGCCAGAGCTTGCACGGCCTGGCGGTGGAAAGCCCGGCAGCTTCGTTGGAATTGATTCGTGATGCCCTGGGGCGTCGCAAGACCGAAAACGGTCAGAAAGCTGCGGAAATGATTGTGCTCAACGCTGGCGCAGCCCTTTACGCCGCCGACCATGCCTATAGTCTCAAGGAAGGTGTCGCCTTGGCCCACGATGCGCTGCACACCGGCCTGGCTCGTGAGAAGCTCGAAGAGCTGGGAGCATTCACCGCCGTATTCAAGATGGAGAATGAAGGATGAGTGTGCCAACCGTTCTGGAAAAGATCCTGGCCCGCAAGGCTGAAGAAGTGGCTGAGCGCCGCGCCCGTGTGAGCCTGGCCGAGTTGGAAGCGCGGGCGAAAACCGCCGATGCGCCACGCGGCTTTGCCAATGCCTTGATCGCCCAGGCCAAGCTCAAGCAGCCGGCCGTGATCGCCGAGGTCAAGAAAGCCTCGCCGAGCAAAGGCGTGATTCGCGAACACTTCGTACCCGCTGAGATCGCCGTCAGTTACGAGAAGGGTGGGGCAACCTGCTTGTCTGTGCTGACGGATATTGACTACTTCCAGGGTTCCGACTCGTTCCTGCAACAGGCGCGCGCTGCGTGCAAGCTGCCGGTGATCCGCAAGGACTTCATGGTCGACCCGTACCAAATCGTCGAAGCTCGTGCCTTGGGTGCCGACTGCGTTTTGCTGATTGTCTCGGCATTGGATGACGTGAAGATGGCGGAGCTGGCGGCCGTGGCCAAAAGCGTCGGCCTGGACGTGTTGGTCGAAGTGCATGACGGCGACGAGCTGGAGCGCGCATTGAAGACCCTCGATACTCCGCTGGTGGGCGTCAACAACCGTAACCTGCATACCTTCGACGTCAGCCTGGAAACTACCCTCGACCTGCTGCCGCGTATTCCGCGCGATCGCTTGGTGATTACCGAGAGTGGCATCGTCAATCGCGCCGATGTGGAATTGATGGAAATCAGTGGTGTGTACTCGTTCCTGGTGGGCGAGACCTTTATGCGCGCCGAGAACCCGGGGGCGGAACTGCAGCGTTTGTTCTTCCCGGAGCGCGGTACGACGATCAGCGGTTCGACACTAGACTGATTTGAAATACGCTCGGAACTGTAGGAGCTGGCTTGCCTGGATAGCGGCGGGTCAGCCAACCTCTGTGTAGCTGACACACCGCTATCGCAGGCAAGCCAGCACCCACATTGGTTTTGTGTTTATTCAGGTAGGTAGGTGTTCGATGCTCCAGCCCGTGATCATGACTGTCGAAGCTGGCCTTGCCGCCGAGCAAGACCTATTGGCAGCCGTTTGCGCGGGTGAGCAGGCATTCGGATTGCTGTTCTGGCAGCCCAGTGACCAAGCGCTGGTCATGCCGCGCCGTTTGAGCCGGCTGCCGGCATTCGCGGTGGCGAGCCAGGTCTCGGCCGATGCGGGTTGGCCGGTATTGCTGCGTGAAACCGGCGGTGAGCCGGTGCCGCAGTCCGGCGCCACGGTCAACATCGCCCTGGTCTATGCCCCACCGCGTAGCGAAGGCGACCAGGGGCGCATCGAAACCGGCTATCAGCGCTTGTGCCAACCGATCTGTGATCTGTTGATCGAGTTGGGTGGCGATGCGTCCGTCGGCGAAATTGACGGTGCGTTTTGCGACGGTCGTTACAACGTCAACCTCAATGGCCGCAAAATGGTGGGCACTGCCCAGCGTTGGCGGCAAAGCGGTGGCCGCCCGGTCGGGTTGGTGCACGGGGCGATGTTGCTGGAGAATGATCGTGAGGAATTGATTGCGGCGGTCAACCGCTTCAATCAAGCCTGCGGCTTGGAGCAGCGGGTTCGCGCCGATAGCCATATCGCACTGCACGAAGCGTTTCCCGCGCCGGACGCGATCCGTCGGCTCGACACGTTGTACCGGCAGATGCTGGCTGGCTTCCTGCCGCTCTAGCGAGTACCGAACACCACCATCGTCTTGCCTTTGACGTGCACCAGGTTGCGTTCTTCCAAATCCTTGAGCACGCGGCCGACCATTTCCCGCGAACACCCGACAATACGTCCGATCTCCTGGCGCGTGACTTTGATCTGCATGCCGTCGGGATGGGTCATGGCGTCGGGTTGTTTGCATAATTCCAGCAGGCAGCGAGCGACGCGGCCAGTGACATCAAAGAACGCCAGGTCGCCGACCTTACGCGTGGTGTCGCGCAGGCGCTGGGCGATCTGACCGCTCAGGGCGTACAAGATGTCCGGATCATGCTGGGCCAATTCGCGAAATTTCGCATAGCTGATTTCGGCCACTTCGCACTCAACTTTGGCCCGTACCCAAGCACTACGTTCCTGCTCTTTGCCTGCTTGTTCAAACAAACCCAGCTCCCCGAAGAAGTCTCCGGCGTTGAGATAGGCAATGATCATCTCACGGCCATCCTCATCCTCGATCAGGATGGTGACCGAGCCTTTGATGATGAAGAACAGGGTTTCTGAACGCTCGCCGGCGCAGATGATGTTGTGTTTGGCCGGATGACGTCGGCGCTGGCAGTGAAGCAGCAGCTTGTCGAGGTTCTTGATCTTGGATGTGGGAGTAAGAGCAACCATGGTTGTATCCCGAAAAAGACTGCGCGGTGTCGTTGGCGTTGTTTTTATCCAGCGGCATCTCATTGATACACGCCGTACAAGACATGGCAATGCGCCATTCATTTGGCGCCAGCTTACCAGACACCTTCTGTCGCGATTAGCCAATTTAGCGGGCAAACGCTGTCATTTATCGATTTTATGCAGGGCGCTGCTGTTTCAAGGCCCTGTGCTAAGCTGGCGACCCTTTTTTAGCAGTGGAGTCTGGGCGATGAAGGCACGCATCCAATGGGCGGGCGAAGCCATGTTCCTCGGTGAGTCGGGCAGCGGCCACGTGGTGGTTATGGATGGCCCGCCGGAAGCCGGCGGTCGGAACCTGGGTGTACGCCCCATGGAAATGTTGCTGCTGGGTGTGGGCGGTTGCAGCAATTTCGACGTGGTCAGCATCTTGAAGAAGTCCCGGCAAGCCGTGGAAAGCTGCGAAGCCTTCCTGGAAGCCGAGCGCGCCACTGAAGACCCCAAGGTTTTTACCAAGATCCATATGCATTTCGTGGTCAAGGGCCGGGCGCTGAAAGACGCTCAGGTCAAGCGTGCCATCGAGCTGTCGGCCGAGAAGTACTGCTCAGCATCGATCATGCTGGGGGCCGCGGGCGTGGTCATTACCCACGACTACGAAATCATCGAGTTGGGTTGATTGCAGCCGGCAAAAGAAAGGGCGCTTCGGGCGCCCTTTTTTTCGGTTCAGATTCGATAGGTGCTTTTGGTCATGACCTTGGCCAGCAGGCTCATGCCGAACCGTACCGGGGCTGGAAAGCGGAAGCCGCCCGCGTCCAGCGCGCTCTCTGCGTGGTGTTCTTCATCGATGCGCATCTGCTCAAGAATGGCCCGTGACTTTTCGTCTTCGGCCGGCAGTTGCTCCAGGTGTTCGTCCAGGTGCTTGCACACCTGATGTTCTGTCGCGGCCACAAACCCCAGGCTGACTTTGTCGCTGATCAGCCCGGCAGCCGCGCCGATACCAAACGACAAGCCATAAAAAAGTGGGTTGAGCACGCTGGGATGGCTGCCCAACTGGCGGATGCGTTGTTCGCACCAGGCCAGATGGTCGATCTCTTCCTCGGCCGCATGCTCCATCGCCGTGCGTACCTGTGGCAACTTGGCGGTCAGCGCCTGGCCCTGGTACAACGCCTGGGCACAGACTTCACCGGTATGGTTAATGCGCATCAGGCCAGCGACGTGACGGGTATCGGTGTCGCTCAGCTGTACATCCGGCTGCACGATGGCGGGCGAGGGACGGTAGGGCTGGCCGCTGAACGGCAGCAGGGTGCGCATGGCCGTGTCGGCTTGCAGCAACAGACGGTCAATCGGCGAGTAGTGACGTTGGGTAGTCATGCTGACCTCCGGGAAGAATCTCGGCGGCCAGTTTACCGCAAGAGAGCGTCCAGCGTTTGTGCTGAGTCAATTTGCCCTTGTGCACTCAGCCCGGTGGCCAGTTCATCTGGCGCTGACCCAGCACGTGCATATGGATGTGGTAAACGGTTTGCCCGCCGTCTTCATTGCAATTCATCACCACACGAAAGCCTTTTTCGCAGCCTTGTTCCACGGCCAGGCGTTGGGCGGTGAACAGGATATGGCCGGCCAGCGCCTTGTCGTCCTCGGTCAGGTCGTTGAGGGTACGAATGGGCTTTTTCGGGATAACCAGGAAATGCACTGGCGCCTGCGGGGCGATATCGTGAAAAGCCAGGACTTGGTCATCTTCATAGATGATCTTCGCCGGTATTTCCCTGTTGATGATCTTGGTGAACAGAGTATCCACAGCTGTATCTCCATCGTGAAAGGTGAGGTGAGTGTACGTAGGCCATCAGCGTGGGCAATAGGCCTTGTTGATGGCGCCGGCAATTTTGCGGGTGAGCCAGCGGGGGCTCAGGCGTGGGCTGAACGTCAGCCAACGATTGCGGCGCCCGGGAATGATGATGGCCTTGTTCTTTTCCAGCGCCCGCACGGTGTACAGCGCGACTTCTTCCGGGCTCATCAGTTGCTGGCTGCGGTCGAGTTTCGCCGTATCCATCTGCGCGGTGCCGAAGAATGCGGTGCGCGTGGGGCCGGGGCACAGCACTGAAACCTTGATGCCGCAGGTCTTCAATTCCTCGCGCAGCCCTTCGGAGAAGTGCAATACGTAGGCTTTGCTGGCGTAGTAGCTACTCATCCACGGCCCAGGCTGGAAGGCGGCGACCGAAGCCACATTGAGGATTTGCCCGCCGCCATGCAGGGCCATCGCATTGCCCAGTGCGTGGCACATGCGGGTCAAGGCCAGGATGTTGACCTCGATGAGGTCCTGCTCGGTCATCCAGTCCTGGGCCAGGAACGGCCCGCTGGTGCCGATGCCGGCGCAGTTGACCAGCAGGTCGATCTGTCGCTCACCCTCTTCGAGCTCCAGCAAAAAGCCGGACAAACGCAGCGGCTCGCCCAAATCACAGGCACGAAACAGCACCTCGACGCCGAAGCGTTGGGTCAACTCCAATGCAATGCTTTCCAACTGATCACGCTGGCGGGCCAACAGAATCAAGCTACGGCCGCGCCGTGCCAAGGCCTCGGCCAATGCCAGGCCGATGCCACTGGAGGCGCCGGTGATCAGAGCGTAACGGGTCATGCCTTTCTCCATCGCTACGCCACCGGCCTATGACAGTGCGTCACAGGCGGCGGGCGTTTCTTCACTGTTCTGGAGAGTCTACAGGTTCGGCTGCATCGTCAGCACTTTGCGCTTCGGCTTCGTCAACGATAGCGCTTTGATCGGCGTCTGCATCGGAGGTAATGGAGCTGCTTTCGTAGCTGCTGTCCATGTTGGCTTCAAGCTGGTCCAGGTAGCCATTCATACCCAGGGTGACGACGATGATGAGCATCAAGGGAATGAACGCCAGCCACAGCGAGGCCAGGATTTTCACCGCAGTGGAGTTGCGTGGTGGTGGCGCGCCGTATTGGTTGGCGCCCGTGTTGCCTGGCAATACCAGCAACAGCAACGGGAAAACACTGTTAACCAGCGGAACCAGGTTGAGCAGGTACAGCCAGCCAGACCAGCCCAGGTCATGCAGGCGCTGCACGCCGATTTGCACGCTCACCACTACCAGTGCCACAAACAGCGCGAAACCCAGCAGCGAGCCAATAATGATGGCGATGGTTGGCGAGGCTGTCGCCACCGCGAAGCCCACCGTACTGATGATGCCCGCTGCCACCAGCATCGCGACGGTCAGTGCCAGCGTCCAAGCCAGGTAGCGCAGGCGCCCGATGCGCCCGTGGATGGTGAATACCTTTAGGGTGGCGAACTCCGGCAGGTCGTCGCCAACTGCGGCGCGTGGCGGTGCATAAGGTGACGCAGCGGCGGGGTCAGAGGTTGACGAGTCCGTCTCGTGGGTTTCTGCAAGGTTGAACGCCACGGGTTGTTCGGCCTCGATGCGAGCGTCGATCCCGGCATTGTGCAGTGCCGTCAGGTAAGTTTGCGCGTCGGGCTGGGACAGGTCGCGCTTGAGCGCGACGGGGCGGCCGGTGAAGAGTTTTTCGATTGCTTCAACATCGCTTTTGAATAGTTCGGCGAGGTTCAGCTTGGCGGTGGTGCTTTCGACACCTGGGCGCAAGGCTCCGTCAAACACAATCTTGAAACGGCTGTCGCTCATGCGGGCATCCTTGTCACTTAATCAGGGAGAGTATGCAGGCCTGTCCAGTTGGCAGGCCCGGCAGTGGGTCAGCGTGGCCAGCGCAGTTGCGCGGCGTGCTCGCGTGCTTTGCGGTATTCGGCATCCAGGCGCGCTATGAGCTCATCCACAGTGGGTACATCATTGATCTCACCGACGCCTTGGCCAGCAGACCATACAGTTTTCCACGCTTTGGCCTCATCGCTCAATGGCTTGAGCTTGGAACCGAAATTGACTTCACCCTTGCCTTGAAGCGCAGCAAGGTCAAAACCGGCATTTTCCAGGCTCTGGCGCATAAAGCTTGCAGGTACGCCGGAGACTGCAGGAGTGTGCACGATGTCGGCAGCGCGGGATGTGAGCAGCATCTCCTTATAGGCATCCGGTGCCTGACTTTCGGTGGTGCCGATAAAGCGCGTACCGAAATATGCCAGGTCTGCCCCCAGCATCTGGGCGGCAAGAATTTCGTGCCCATGGTTAAGGCAGCCCGCCAGCAGCAGGGTTTTGTCGAAGAACTGGCGAATTTCGGCAATCAGCGAAAAGGGGCTCCAGGTGCCAGCGTGGCCACCCGCGCCAGCGGCTACGGCAATCAGGCCGTCTACGCCGGCTTCAGCGGCTTTTTCCGCATGGCGTCGGGTAGTAACGTCATGAAATACCAGGCCGCCGTAGCTATGAACCGCGTCCACCAGTTCCTTTACCGCACCGAGGCTGGTGATGACGATGGGCACCTTGTGCTCGACGCAGATCGCCAGGTCAGCCTCCAGCCGCGGGTTGCTGTTGTGCACGATCAGGTTCACGGCATAGGGCGCAGGATTGTCCAGCAGCGCCAAGCCCGCTTCGATTTCTTCCAGCCAGGCCTTGAAGCCGCTGCTTTCGCGTTGGTTGAGCGCCGGGAAACTTCCCACTACCCCGTTGCGACAGCAGGCCAGGACCAGTTGCGGATTTGAGATCAGAAACATCGGCGCGGCCACCACGGGCAGGCGCAGACGTTGTTCCAGCAGAGCGGGCAGCGACATTGGAGGTTCCCCGAGTAATTGACGTTAGAACGGTTTGACCACGACCAAAATTACGATAGCCAGCAATATCAGAACCGGGACCTCATTGAACCAGCGATAAAAGACATGGCTGCGGGTGTTTTCGCCACGGGCGAAGCGCTTTACCTGTGCGCCGCACATGTGGTGATAGCCAATCAGCAGGACGACCAGGGTCAGCTTGGCGTGGATCCAGGCCCCCGACTGGAAAATGCCGGGGTTGAGGGCCAGCATCCAGATGCCGAAGACCAGTGTGGCAACCATCGCCGGGCCCATGATGCCACGGTACAACTTGCGCTCCATGATGCTGAAGCGCTCCTTGCTGACGGTGTCTTCGCTTTGGGCGTGGTAGACGAACAGGCGCGGCAGGTAGAACAGCCCGGCAAACCAGCAAACGATGCTGACGATATGGAAGGCTTTGACCCATAGATAGAGCATTTTAGTTATTCCCAGGTTCACGGTAGCGAAGATAGTAGTGGCTCATGCGCCCGTACGTCACGTTGACGGTTGTCGCAGGACGATACGGCCCCTATTATCGACGGCTTTCCAGTGGGTTCGTTGAGGGCAGGTTTATGGTCAAGGTCGGTATCGTCGGCGGCACGGGTTACACCGGTGTCGAATTGCTGCGTCTGTTGGCTCAGCATCCGCAGGTTGAGGTGGTGGTCATCACTTCCCGATCCGAAGCCGGGCTGGCCGTGGCCGATATGTACCCGAACCTGCGAGGCCACTATGACGGTCTGGCGTTCAGTGTGCCGGACACCAAGACCCTGGCTGCCTGCGACGTGGTGTTCTTCGCCACGCCTCACGGTGTGGCTCATGCGTTGGCCGGCGAGCTGCTGGCGGCCGGCACCAAGGTTATCGACTTGTCGGCAGACTTCCGTCTGCAGGACGCCGATGAGTGGGCCAAATGGTACGGCCAGCCCCATGGTGCGCCGCAGCTGTTGGAAGAGGCGGTTTACGGCCTGCCGGAAGTCAATCGTGAGCAGATCAAGCAAGCGCGCCTGATTGCCGTGCCGGGTTGCTATCCGACGGCGACGCAATTGGGCTTTCTGCCATTGCTGGAGGCTGGCTTGGCGGATGCGTCGCGCCTGATCGCGGACTGCAAGTCGGGCGTCAGTGGTGCGGGCCGTGGTGCGGCGGTAGGTTCGCTTTACTCCGAAACGTCGGAAAGCATGAAAGCCTATGCGGTAAAAGGTCATAGGCACTTGCCGGAAATCCGCCAGGGTTTGCGTCGCGCTGCCGGCCAGGATGTGGGGCTGACCTTCGTGCCGCACCTGACACCGATGATCCGCGGGATTCACTCCACGCTGTATGCGACCGTCACCGATCGCTCGGTAGACCTGCAGTCGCTGTTTGAAAAGCGTTATGCCAATGAGCCGTTCGTCGATGTGATGCCGGCCGGTAGCCATCCGGAAACGCGCAGCGTGCGTGGTGCCAATGTGTGCCGTATTGCGGTGCATCGTCCGCAGGATGGCGACCTGGTGGTGGTGTTGTCGGTGATCGACAACCTGGTCAAGGGCGCTTCGGGCCAGGCGGTGCAGAACATGAACATCCTGTTCGGCCTGGACGAGAAGTTGGGCCTGTCCCACGCGGGGATGTTGCCTTAACGCGGGCTCACCGTTGCGCAAAAGGCCCGTTGATCGGGCCTTTTGCATTTTTAATGGTCGCTGGGCGGATTGATATACCGTAACAATAGTTGACCGCTTTTCTAGGAGAAGCGGATAATACCGGCCATTACGCATATGGCGGCGCTACGCCGGGAGATTATCAGCATGAGCGTTGAATCCTTCACCCCCACGGCTTTGCAATTCACCCACGGTGCTGCGCACAAGGTGAAGAGCCTGGTCGATGAAGAGGGTAATGATCGCTTGAAGCTGCGCGTATTCGTTACGGGCGGCGGTTGTTCAGGGTTTCAGTACGGTTTTACCTTCGATGAAGATGTGGCCGATGACGACACTATCGTTGAGCGCGAGGGTGTGAGCCTGGTCGTGGATCCGATGAGCTTCCAATACCTGACAGGTGCCGAGGTGGATTATCAGGAAGGTCTGGAAGGCTCGCGTTTCGTGATCAAGAACCCTAATGCCACCACGACATGTGGTTGCGGGTCTTCGTTCTCGATCTGATCGGTAGCAGATACAAAAACGCCGCTTGGCTTTTACGGGCCAAGCGGCGTTTTGCTGTCTGGGGTCAGGCGGGGTAGATCGCGCCAAGCACTCGAAGCCCACGTGCGCCAGTGACGCTGGGGCGATTGGCGGCGATGCCTTCCAGGCAGCAATGTGCCAGCCAGGCGAAGGCCATTGCTTCTACCCAGTCAGGATCTACGCCGTAGGCCGCTGTAGTGCTGACATGAGTGGAAGGCAGCAACGTTGTCAGCCGGCTCATCAGTGCCCCGTTATGGGCGCCGCCCCCGCAGATCAGCAAGGTTGTTGTGTCAATCTGGGCGCTTTGCAGGGACTCGACGATGGTCAGGGCGGTCAGCTCCAGCAGGGTGGCCTGTACGTCTTGGGGTTCAAAGGCGGGCAAACGGCCAAGGTGCTGCTGCAGCCAGGCCAGGTTGAACACTTCGCGGCCCGTACTTTTTGGGCCTTTGGTCATGAAGAACGGATCGCTGAGCAACGTATTGAGCAGTTGGGGTTGGACCTTGCCGCTGGCCGCCCATTGCCCGTCCCGATCAAAGTGTTCGCCGCGCTGCAGGTTAATCCAGGCATCGAGGAGGACGTTCCCCGGGCCGCAGTCGAAACCGGCGACAGGCTCGCCCGTCTCGATCAGGCTGAGGTTGCTGAACCCGCCGACATTCAATACCGCGCGATTGCCCGTCTGCTCGCCGAACAAGGCTTCATGAAAGGCTGGAACCAATGGAGCGCCTTGGCCGCCGGCAGCGACATCGCGGCTGCGGAAGTCGCTGACGACGGTGATGTCTGTCAGCTCGGTGAGAAGGGCAGGGTTGCCGATCTGAACGGTAAAGCCTCGGGCGGGTTCATGGCGAATCGTCTGGCCATGGCTGCCAATCGCCCGAATGTCCTGAGGCTTGAGGTTCTGTTGAGCCATCAAGGCGTGGATGCCTTGTGCAGCGAGCGTTACCCATTGTTGCTGGGCGATTGCCGAGCGGGCGATTTCATCCGGGCCGCTGGCGCATAGGCTCAGCAGTTCTGTGCGCAAGGCGTCAGGCATCGGGATGTAATGAGTGGCGATCAGATTGACCGCCGCGCCTTGTTCGATAAGGGCGATATCCAGGCCGTCGAGGCTGGTCCCGGACATCACACCGATATAGAGCGGCATACCTTAACGCTTCGCCGAAGCCAGCATGGTGGAGCGCTCTTGATCCATGCGTGCCATCAGCGGCTGGCTCTGCTGCATGAAGCGCGCGCGTTCGGCCTTGGCAATCGGGTCAGCCATCGGCAGCTTCTGGCCCAATGGGTCGACGTGTACGCCGTTGACCTGGAACTCGTAGTGCAAGTGCGGGCCGGTGGAGAGGCCGGTAGTGCCGATGTAGCCGATCACTTGCCCCTGTTTCACGTTGCCGCCAGTCTTGACGCCCTTGGCAAAGCCTTGCATGTGGCCGTACAGCGTGCGGTAAGTGTTGCCGTGCTGGATGATCACCGTATTGCCGTAGCCACCCCGGCGCCCTGCCAACAAGACCTTGCCGTCGCCCGCCGCTTTGATTGGCGTGCCACGCGGCGCGGCATAGTCGACGCCCTTGTGTGCGCGAATTTTGTTCAGAATTGGATGCTTGCGGCCCATGGAGAAACGCGAGCTAATACGAGCAAAGTCAACGGGGGTACGGATGAAAGCCTTGCGCATGCTGTTGCCATCAGCTGTGTAGTAGCTGCTGTTGCCTTGTTTGTTGGTGTAGCGCACGGCGGTGTAGGTTTTGCCACGGTTGGTGAAGCGTGCAGACAGGATGTTACCAGTGCCCACGACTTTTCCGTTGGCTACTTTCTGCTCGTAGATCACGTCGAACTCATCGCCTTGACGGATGTCCTGGGCGAAGTCGATGTCGTAGCCAAAAACGCTGGCCATGTCCATGGTCATGCTGTGCGACAGGCCCGCACGCGCGGCCGATTGCGACAGGGAGCTGTTGATCACGCCATGTACGTAGGCGGAACGCATGACGGGTTTGGTGGTGATTCGGTTGAATGCGAAGCCTTTGGCGCCTTTGCTCAGGCTGATGCTTTCCAGGTCGCTGATACTGGTGTGCAGGTTGTTCAGCTGGCCGTCTGGCGTCAGCTCAAACTCGAGCTTTTGGCCACGTTTGAGCTGAGTGAATTGCTTGGCTTGCTTATCGCTGGCGAGCACTTCATTTACAGCAGCGGCAGGCAATCCAACCTTTTCGAACAGGGTAGATAGTGTGTCGCCTTTGCCCACGATGACTTCGCGGTGCTGGGGATTCTTGGCTGCGGCTGCCGCAGGTGCTTCCTGGGTGGCTTGTTGAGTGTCTTCTGGAGTGCTTTCGATCTGTGCGAAAGGTGATTCGGCCGGAGCATTTGTGGCTTGTTGAGCGTCGGAAGCGTCTTGATCTTGTGTCAGTTGTTCAACTGGGCTTTCCAGATCGAGGCTCAGGGATGTTCGTTTGGCTTCAACGTCACTGGAAGGGAATACCAGCAGTGCCAGGCTGAGAAGGGCGGCGATACCACTTGCGGCGAGCAGGTGGGTCTTCGGGTAAAGCGGCGGCGCTTTAGACGGTTCAGTGGTCATAAGTAATTTTGACTTTGAAGATGAAATGGAAAAGATGAATGACATGATGAAGATGAAATAACTGTATAAAATATAACCAAATCATCTGTGGCGCAAGCTCGCGAACGCTGGGCTTGCTGAACGGTGTCCGTGCGCAGGGCAAAACTTGTAATTAGTCCCTGATCTTGTATGGTTGGTTCCCTTTTGAATCTGAGCCTTGCAGGTCTGTTATGAAGTCGGTTGAAGAGCAGCTAGCGCTGATAAAACGTGGTGCGGAAGAACTGTTGGTCGAGGCCGAGCTGATCGAAAAGCTCAAGCGTGGCCAACCCCTGCGTATCAAGGCTGGCTTTGATCCGACTGCGCCGGATCTGCACCTGGGTCATACCGTGCTTATTAATAAGCTGCGTCAGTTTCAGGAGTTGGGCCATCAGGTCATCTTCCTTATAGGTGACTTCACTGGGATGATCGGTGATCCAAGCGGCAAGAGCGCTACGCGCCCGCCGCTGACTCGTGAGCAGGTGCTCGATAATGCCGAGACCTACAAGACCCAGGTATTCAAGATCCTTGATCCAGCCAAGACTGAGGTGGCGTTCAACTCCACTTGGATGGACAAAATGGGGCCGGCAGATTTCATTCGTCTGACGTCCCAGTACACCGTGGCACGCATGCTCGAGCGCGATGACTTCGACAAGCGCTACTCGACCAATCAGCCAATCGCCATCCATGAGTTCCTTTACCCGCTGGTTCAAGGGTACGACTCGGTGGCGCTGCGCGCGGACGTTGAGTTGGGTGGCACCGATCAGAAGTTCAACCTGCTGATGGGGCGTGAATTGCAACGCGCCTATGGTCAGGAGGCTCAGTGCATTCTGACCATGCCGCTGTTGGAAGGCTTGGATGGCGTCAAGAAGATGTCCAAGTCTCTGGGGAACTATGTCGGTATCCAGGAAGCACCAGGTGTGATGTACGGCAAGTTGGTGTCTATTCCGGATGCGCTGATGTGGCGCTACTTCGAGCTGTTGAGCTTCCGCTCGATGGACGAGATCAATGCGCTGCGTGCGGATGTCGAGGCGGGCGCTAATCCTCGCGATGTGAAGATTAAGCTGGCTGAAGAAATCGTTGCGCGTTTCCATGGTGAGGAGGCTGCGGCCAGCGCTCACCGCGCGGCAGGTAATCGCATGAAAGACGGCGAGCTGCCTGACGATCTGCCGGAAATTGAATTGACTGCTGCTGAGGCGATGCCGATTGCGGCTGTGCTTAATAAAGCTGGCTTAGTGAAGAATTCGGCGGTCGCGCGTGATCTCTTGGGTTCGGGCGGTGTACGTATAGATGGTGAGGTGGTTGATCGCACCTTTATATATGAGCTGGGCGCGACTCACGTTTGCCAGGCGGGGAAGAAGGCATTTGCGCGTATTACGCTCAAATCCGAACAAGTCTGAAAATAGGTGTTGACGGCGAATTATAACTGTCTATAATTCGCCCCACTTCCGGCGCAGTCGAAACGGAAAACTCCTTGGTAAACAATGAGTTATGCAGTTTTCGGCAG